>JBKGHI010000119.1:0-24356 GCA_046520405.1 Myxococcus sp. 1LA | reverse complement strand
CGGCCCGCCACCTCGTCGAAGCGGCCTCGCAGCACGCCTGCTTGCGCGCCGGCCTTGTGCCAATGCCGGTCCGCGTCGGCGCGGCGGCCCGTGTCGTAGAGACGGAAGGCCTCGGCGCGCTCGGCGCCGAGCGTGCCCCAGTCCTGGCGCACGACATTCAGGCCCTGCGCCGCTTGGGTCAGCTCGTCTCGTACCTGCCGGTCCAGGCTCCAGCGCTCGCGCAGCTTGAGGCCGCCGTAGACGAGCCCCAGCGACACCACGAAGCCCACCACCAGCGCCTGCCGCGTCCGCCGGCTGCGCACCATGGTGCGGCGCGAGGCCTTCAGGAAGTCTCGCTCGCGGCGGGTGAGTTCCCCCGCGTCGAGCACCTGCGTCTCCTCGAGCTGCCGCGGGCCCCACAGGGCCTCGCTCGGGAAGCCCAGCTTCTCCCAGTGCGCCGCGGCCGCCTCCAGCCGGGCCTGGACCTCGCGGCGCTCGGAGGCCTCGGCCAGCCAGCGCGCCAGCGTGCCCCAGCCGGAGAGCAGCGCTTCATGGGCGAGCTCGTACGACGTGCCCTCCTGGGCCTCGCGCGCCACCAGCAGGCGCGCGTGCACCAGCGCCTCCAGCGCGGCGCGGTAGCGCGGGTCGTCTCCCACCAGCTCGCGGTCCGTCTTTCGCGCACGGGTGCCATCCACGGTGATGAGCCGCAGCAGCACACCGCGGGCCGCCACCCGCTGGTCCGGCAGCAGCCGGGCCACCGTGGCATCCGCGTGCCGCGCGAGCGCGCCCGCCACGCCGCCCAACGAGTCCAGCACCGCCTGCGTCATGACGCCGGCCGCCGCGTCTCGGGCTTCCCACATCTCCGCCAGCGCGAATTGGAGCACCGGCAGCCCGCCCTCCGCCGCGGACAGGGAGGAGGTGACGAGCGCGTCCACCAGCGCGTCGGATTCGAAGCGCACGCCCTTCACGCGCGCGGGGCCTGTCACGGCCTCCCGCGTCTCCTCGGGCGACAGGGCGCGCAGCAGGTACAACGCGCGCGGCACCTCGGCGCCCAGCCCTGACACGGCGGACAGGCGGGTGAGGAAGTCGCTGCGGCCCGTGGCGAGCAGCCGCACGCCGCTGACCCCCTCCGCGAGCGCGCCCAACGCCTGCCCCGCGAGCTCCGCTTCGGCCGGGGGCGCCAGCGTCACGAGCTCCTCGAGCTGATCCACGTAGACGAGCAGCCCCTCCTGGGCGCCCAGCTTCGCGCGGAGGCGCGCACCAGCGGACGTGGGCTCGGCGCGCAGGGCTTCGACCAGGGCGTCCTCTTCCGTGCCCAGGACAGGCGCGAGCGCCTCCACCAGGGCGGACAGCGGCCTGCGGCCGGGCACCAGCCGCACGGTGCGCCAGCGGCGGCCGTCGTCCAGGGCGCCTTCTGTGACAGCGGGGAGCAAGCCGGCGAGGCACAGCGAGGACTTGCCCACGCCCGAGTCACCGGTGATGAGCAGGAAGGACTCCGAGCGCATCCGCTCCAGCACCGCGCGCTGCTCGCGGCGCCGGCCGAAGAAGACGGCGCGGTGCTCGGCCTCGAAGGCTTGCAGGCCGCGGTAGGGATTGCCCTCGGGCACGGCCTGGGCGACGTCGTCTCGCGACAGGGCCTCCAGGGCCTCGAGGAGCTGCGCGGCGGTGGCGTACCGCTCGGAGGGCTCGCGGCGCAGGCACTTGTCGATGACGGCCGCGAAGGCGGCGTCCACACCGGGCGCGGCATGACTCAGTGGCGTCGCGTCCCGGTTGCGCACCCGCGCCGGCAGCTCGCGCCATGGGACGTCACGGAAGGGGCCCTTGCCCACGCACAGCTCGAACAGGACGACGCCCAGCGAGTACACGTCACTGCGCGCCGTCAGCGCCTCGCCCGCCCAGGCCTCCGGGGACATGTAATAGGGCGTCCCCACCAGTGAGCCTCGCGGCAGCGAGGGCAGGAAGACACCGTCTAAAGAACGTGCGCCCAGGTTGGGGCTGGCCTCCGGGTCCAGGTCTGGTGGCAGCTCCGGCGGCGGAGCTCCCGCCGTGGGCGCCGCGGCGTCCGTCGCTCCCGCGGCCCGGTCGAGGAGCTTCGCGAGGCCGAAGTCGAGCAGCTTCACCTCGCCCGCCTCGGTGAGCACGGCGTTGCCGGGCTTGATGTCCCGGTGCAGCACCCCGCGCCGGTGCGCGGCGCTCAGGCCCCGCGCCAGGTCCTTCCCCATGGCCAGCACCCGCTCCCAGGGCTGCGGCTTGGGCAGCCGGTCCAGGCTCATCCCCCGGATGAACTCGGAGACGAGGTAGGGCTGATCCTCCAGTTGTCCCACCCGGTAGAGGGTGACGACATTGGGGTGCTGGATGCGCGCGGCCGCCCGGGCCTCCACGAGGAACCGCGCCAGGGCGTTGGGCCCCAGTGCGGGGATGAACTTCACCGCGACGGGGCGCTCCAGCAGCGTGTCATGGGCCAGGAACACCCGCCCCGTGCGCCCACGCCCGATGGCCCGCACGAGGCGGTACTCGTCGAACTCCAGGGGAGGAGTCCACGCATCAGGAGACGGCGAAGCGGCCGGAGAGCCCACACCCGGTGCCTACGCATCCGTCCGACAGGGGTCAACTGAACGGGCCGCGAGGGAGGTGACTCCCCGACGCCAAGGCCCCGGAATGTCCGTTGCCGAGCAGTGGAAATGTCGTGGAGCGTCAGCCGCCCCGGACCTTCCCTTTACTCGGCTTGAGCATGTTCCGGATCTTGTTCTCCAGGTCCTGCGGCAGGCAGGGCTTGGCGACGAACTCGTCCGCGCCGGCGTCCATGGCGTGCTCGGCGTTCCCCGCCAGCACATGGCCGGTGAGCGCCATGACGGGGATGTCTCGGGTGCGCGAGTCCTGTTTGATGCGCCGTGTCGCCTCCCAGCCGTCCATGAGGGGCAGGGACAGGTCCATCAGGATGATGTCGGGCTCGCCCTCGCTGGCCTTCTCCACCGCCTCGATGCCGTTGCGGGCCGTGTCCACCTCGAAGCCAACGAATTCAAGGTATTCGGCGTACATCTCCCGGGCGTCATCGAAGTCATCCACCACGAGCACACGCTTCTTGTTCCCCCCCGCCGCGGGCTCCGTGGCGGTTGGCATGTCGTCTGCCGGGATATTCCTCGCCGTGCTCTTCATGGAACCGACGCCTCTCAGGTTGGAACGGGCGTTGAGCAATCTATACACGCCCCTCCCGACGTGCCCACCCCACCCCGCTCTTCAACGAATGCGGACCGGAGTGCCAGGCCCGTGTTCAGTGGAGGACAGGTGGGGCGGGTGGTGGGTGGTCAATAGTTGGCGCGGTAGACGTAGAGGTAGCGCAGGCCGGGATTGTCTTCCGCCGCCTCTATGCGGGCCAGAACAGGTTGGTCCTGTGTGTCCAGCGCAACAATACTATGACCAGAGGGGACCCTTCCTGGCAGCGGGCGCAGCAAACCACCCAACGGTCCCCATGCAACGCCGTCCCAGCGGCGGAGATAGGTAACCCACGGCCCATCAGCAATCTCAGGCTCGCCCAGCAACGCAACCAGTCGGCCCTGGGTATCGACACCAAGCTCCCCGATCAGCGCATCCGTGTCCCCCGGAAACAGGCCGCCGGCAAACTCACCAAGGCGGACCCACCCCTGAGCCCCATCAAATCGCAGGACTACACCAGCCTGGGCCCCCTGAAATTCCGAATACGTGACGACCCGAACCAGATTGTCATCACCATCCAGGCTATATCTGCGATACGGCCCATCAATGGGCATCACCAGGGACTCCCACGCACCACCGTTCCACCTCTGGATGTACGTCTTCGAGACGCTCCAGCCCGGGTTGGACTCGGACCAGACGACAATCGGACGTCCTGGCGCATCCAACAGCAACCCCACATTGGAGACCTCCCATGTGGGGTCGACCTTGAGAGCCTCACCGAGCGGCTCCCAAGCAGAGCCTCTCCAAGTCAGGACAGATACCTGGGACTCCTGATTCAAGTTCTTCTCTCGAAAAGCCATTGCCATGTCGCCACGAGCGTTCACCTTGAACTGGAACATCTCGATGAATCCTTGTGACAAGCGCGTCTCGACAGGCCCCCCTACAGCGGTCCACTGGCTTCCGGCCCAGCGGCGGACATGAACATTGGTGTACCCAGCCTCAGTCCCCTCCGCCCAGGCCACGACTGGGTCTCCTTCTGGAGAGGTCTGGAGCATGTATGCGTGAACAAATGTCTCGCCATCATTCGCATCCAACACCTCGCCCAACGGCTCCCAGAAATTTCCATTCCATCGCTTGACATGGACGCCCCAATCTCCAGGCGTGGCGCCATCAATAAACGCAACAACAGGGTCGCCCGTCGCATTAAACCCAAGCGACGGCGAATACACGTTGGAATATCCTGATGGATCCGCAGCAAGACTACCGCCCATGGAGAGATAGGCCGGGTACGTCCACTCCCAGGAGGCCACGGGGGCAGCAAGTGCGTTTCCCGCTACGTCTGTCACTGACTCAGTAAGCGTCACGGACATCACAGTATCGACCGGAACGGACCCCAGAGGTCGCAACGTCAGCGAAGTGCGCTCTGGAGAGAGCAGAAGCTCCACAGGCACCTCGCTGCCATTCGACCAGAGCTTTACGGAATCTGTCGTGACAGAGGCGGGCTCAATGGGCTCGGAGAATACGGCCTGGATGGGATGGCGAACCAAGGCCGTCTGGGCCCCCGGCAAGGGGGCCTGCGAAACAAGCCTCGGTGCCTTCCGGTCCACGGTAAGCGTGCTCGCATCGCTCATGATCCGGAGATCCCCGAAGGTGACCCTCGCCGCGAAGCTATGAGTCCCCTCATCCAGGGACTCCATGCTCCAGCGCAACTCGTAGCGAGGCGGAGGCAGCAAGGCGACCGAATTACCGTCGACGAACAGTTCGACGGAGTCCGGTACATCTCCCGACACGGAGGCGCGAACCACGACGTCTCTATTCGTCACGGTTCGCGACAGCTCAAGCGTCACGGCGGGAGTGGACGACCCCGCATCCGCCACAGCGCCTGCGTCAGGCATTTCAGGGACAACGTCGACTTCCGGCACATTGATGCATGCCCAGAAGAAAGGAATGATACTGACCGCTAGAATATTTAGGTAGCGCATGGGGTGACTTCGTTCTGCACGGCCCGTTCCGCATTGCTCTGAATCAGTCCGCGAAAAAAGCATTCATGGACAAGGACTTACTCCTGGGTTCAAGCGGCTCCCTCAGCGAGTGAGTACCGTGGGGCGGACATAGATCCGGCGTCGTGGATGGGCGCGCTCTAAAACAAATCCCTCATGAGCAATGCTCCATGAGGGACCTGTTGAACTCACCCGACAACTACAGGGGACTCCAAGAATCAGGGAGTCGGCGCAGGCTGGACAGCAATCCCCGTGACAGCCAGGTCCGTCGTGAGCGGAGTCCCCCAGATGTTCTCGTAGGTGCCGTTGATTCCACGGCTGCCCAGCTTCGAGAACCCAACCCGCAGCTCGACCCGGCTCAGGTCCAGCCCATCCGCCCCGCCATAAACAAAGCGGTACCGGCTGCTGTACCCGGAGGTCCTGATGGTGAACACGGGATTTTCGGCAGGCGTTCGGGTCTGAATCGGACGCACCGGCTCATCCATGATGAGGTCGAATCCGATCGGGAAGCCCTCCTCGCCCACGGCGTCACCCTTGCGGCCGCTTCCGTTGATGTCATCGTTAAAGAACACCTGGACATGCTGCGCGGTCGCGAAGGTGCGGGAAATCGGATGGTTGAAGTTGATGTAGACGGACTCACCCGGGTTGAGGTCAGGCACCCCCACCAACGAGGTCTCCTGATACCGGGCCGTAGAGATGGCCGTCGCCTGCGCAGGACCGGTCGCGGCGCCCGCGAAGAAGTAACCCACGGTGCTGTAGAGCGAGCCGCCCTCCGCGGAGACCGCGCGCACGTCCAGGTTGTACTCCCTGCCATCCACGGTGACGCCGGGGTTGATGGTCGCGCTGTAACCACCGTTGTTCACCGTCGCCGTCACGCCCAGCGACTCACTCGCATCCTCACTGGTCATGCGCACGAGCAGCGACCCCTGCTGGATCGGCTGGTTGAAGAACACGTGGATGGGCTCACCCACGCGGACCAGGTTGCGCAGGGGGTGGAAGTCGGCGCCGCCGCCCCGGAGGCTGGCCACGTTGCTGCTCTCGATGCTCAGCGGCACGTTCTGCGGCCGCGAGTACGGCAGGCTGATGAGCCGCGTGGTGCTGTTGGCCACCACTTCAGCGCCCGAGTACGTGCTGACGTAGCCGCCCGTCTCCGGGATGCCGTCACCGTTGCTGTCGATGGGCGACACCCACAGCCTGTACTGCGCGCCGCTGCCCAGGCGCGCCAGCTCCGCCGCGCTCGGGATGCCCGCGAACGACAGCAGACCCTGCTCGTTCGCGGTCGCCTCCACCACCACCGACCGCACCGTCGACGAGGACAGGTCACCGATGGAGATGGAACCGGCCGGCGTGGCCTCCAGCGTCGCCCGGGCGCCCGCCGCGGGACGGCCCGTCGGCGACACCACCAGGAAGTTCAGCGTGCCGTCCAGACGCGCCAGCGTGACGAGACCGAAGCTCGCGTTGCCGTTGTTGATGGGGACGTTGCCCGCGGTCGACGGAACCGTCGACTGCGCGCGCAGCGTGGCATAGCCCGGCTTGGAGAACGTCAGCAGCACCTGGGCGCCGCCCGGGACGTTCCGGTAGGTGAAGTTGCCCTTGGCATCCGTGGTGGCCGACACCACCTCCGCCGAGCTGCCGATGGTCATCTCCACCGTGACCTCGGTCAGCGGCTGCAGGTTCGTGCTCAGCACCTGGCCCGACACCGTGCCCTTGGGCGTGGCCGGCGTCACCACCGTCACAGTGTCCGGCTCGCGCACGCCGTCCGCGATTCCGTCTCCGTCCGAGTCGACCAGATCGTCACCGCAACCGAACGCAAGGAACGGAACCACGGCCATTACCAGATGCTTCTTCATCATCCCCACCTTGAAAGGAAAGTCCCCAAGTATCACTGCCTCAACACTTCATGAGGCGTCAGCCGGACACTCTCCGACACTTGCCCGTTCCGTCAAGAAGCCCCCCTTGATTCCCCGTGTGTTCTCACGGGGCGAGACACCGTAGCCGGGTGTGTCACGGACCACTCGGAGAACCCCTTATGCCCTCATGGGCATGAGTCACCTCTGACCCGACGTCGTGACCCACCCTGGTTTTTCATGGACTGCTAGCGTGAGCCCATGTCGGATGTCTTGGATGTGAATGACCCGTGTCTCGGCTGCGCCATCGTGCGCGGCTCGACGCGGCCCATCGGAGGCGTCATCGCGCGCGCCCCCGGACTGGTGCTGCATGGCGTGGCGGGCCCCAGCCCCGTTCCCGGCTGGGTCGTCATCTCCAGCGCCCAGCATGTGCGCGCTGGTACGACCTGGAGCCGGACGCGGCGCGCGAGCTTGGCCCCTTCGCCGCTCGGGTCATGCGCGCCCAGCGCGAGGTGCTGGGCGCTGAGCACGCCTACGCCTTCGCCATTGGCGACGTGCTGCGCCACTTCCACCTGCACCTCATCCCCCGTTACCCCCAGACGCCCCAGCGCCTCTGGGGCCGGGCCGCCTTCGACGCGCCCCCCGCCGACCACCTCCCCCCGCAGGACCTGGAGGCCGCCACCCAGAAGCTCGCCGCCGCGCTGACGGCCTGAAGCGCGGGCCCCGGTCCACCTCCGCGTGATAGAGACAGCGGCCTCCCCTCCCGTCGAGAGGTGCCGCCTTGTCGCCCGAGCCCCGCAACCGCGTCCTGGAGAAGATGCTCGAGCGGCTCTACGCCGCGCTCGCATCCGGTCCCAGCCTCAACAGCCGGCCGCACAACAGCCGCCAGCGCGTGGACCTCGCCACGCTGAGCAGCCTGGATGGCACCGCGCCTCACTCCGTGCTGGCCGCCCTGCTCGCAGAGAAGGCCCAGGCCCGGCTTGTCGTGAAGCCGCCGCCTCCCGAGGTTCGCGCACGCAAGGGCTCCGCGCAGGCCCGCTCCGCGCGCGCTCCAGACGATGACGCCACCAAGGCCGCCCCCGGGAACACGCCGAACGCGGCGCCCCTGGCTGCGCGCGGACTGGACGAGGCCTCCGTCCCATCCAGCGATGCGGATTCCGACGCCGCGTTCGCACCGGATACAGACCACGTCCATTCCCGCGCCGAGGCGGCAGACGCCCTGCTTGCGCCGGACATCGCCGAAGGGCCCTCCCCCGCCGAAGAGGAACAGCAGGCCCTGCTCCGCAAGCTGGCCACCATCGTCGAGGACGCCCGCACCTTCGAGCAGGACACCGGCGCCCACGTCCTCCACGTGGGCTTCCCCCTGCTCCACCTGCCACCGGGAGCCAAGGACAAGCGCGGCTTCGGCACCCGGCGCATCCTGGCCCCCATCGCCTTCATCCCCGTGCGGCTCACGCTCAAGAAGGGCCGCGTGCCCTCCGTGGAGCTGGAAGGCGCCGAGGCCGGCGCGGACCGCGTGGCCCCCAACACCGCCCTGCTCGCCTGGGTGGAACAGCAGACGGGTCAGCGGCTTGGCGACGTCTTCGCGGACGAGACGGGCGAGGACCCGTGGCGCGAGCTGAACGAGCTGGTGGCCGCCGTGTGCCAGGCCCTGGAGCTGCCCGCGCCCGCGCCCTTCACGCCGGAGACCCTCCTAGCCCCCGTTCCTCGCGGCGACGACGCGCAGCCCCAGGCCGCCGTCCTCCCCAGCGCCGTGCTCGGCCTGTACCCGTTGTCCAACCAGAGCCTCGTGGACGACATGCGCGCGCTCCTGGACGGCGAGCCCATCTCCGGGCCCCTGGAGAGCTTCCTCCGCGTGGACGTGTCGCTCGGCGAGCACGTAGGCCACGGCGGCGGCGAACCCAACCTGGAAGGCCACAAGCGCGCCGGTGAAGAGCGGCTCGTCACGCTCGCGGACCCGTGTCAGGCCCGAGCGGTGCGGCTGGCTCGCAGCAGCCGCGGGCTCGTCATCCACGGTCCTCCCGGCACGGGCAAGTCGCAGACCATCGCCAACGCCATCGGGGACCACCTGGCGCGAGGCGAGCGCGTGCTGCTCGTCTGTGACAAGCGCACCGCGCTGGACGTGGTGAAACACCGCCTGGACCACCTCGGCCTGGGACACCTGTGCGCCGTCGTCCACGACGCCCAGCGTGACCAGCGCGACCTCTACATGGGCATCCGCGAGCAGCTCGACACGCTGCCGGAGGCACGGACCGACGCGGCCGTGTCCAAGGAGCTGGCGCGCATCGACACGGAGCTCCAATCCATCCATGACGAGCTGACCGCCTCCGACCGCGCCCTCTCCGAACGGCCCGCCGGAGGCACCGCGCCCTCCTTCCACGAGCTGGTGGGCCAGTGGTTCTCCGTGGACGCACCCGCGGCCCTCACGCCCGCGGTGGCGAGCCTGGCCAACGCCCGGCTGGCTGACGTGACGACGCGCGAGCGAGAGGTCCGCGAGGCGCTGGAGCGCGGCGGCAAGGAAGGCTACCCGGAGAACCCCTGGCGTGAAGCCCTGGGCACGGACCTGGCCACGTACCTCGCCACGCCCGTGGCCACGTATCGCGAGCGGCTGAGCGCCGTGGACAGCGCGGCACGGGGCGCGGATGCGCTCGCGTCACCGGACGTACCCGTGTTCGGCGCGGACCCTCGGGCGGAGGGTACGGCGCGCGCGCCTTCGCGGAGAAGCTGGCGCCGCTGCTGGAGTCAGCCCGCCCGGAGGTCCTCGCTCGCTGGGGCGCGGCGACGCCGGACGCGGTGCAGGCCGCGAGGACGCAGCTCGACGGGCTGGCGGCACAGCGACAGGTGCTCGCGGAGGGTCCGCTGGACGCGGAACTGGCGCTGGTCCACCGCGAGCAGCCCCAGGCCTTGAGTGTGCTGTCCCCCGCGATGGCCGCGCTGGGCTCGTACCTGGACATCGCGCGCAAGTGGTACGCGTTCTTCTACTTCGCGCGGAAGGCCGGGGCCCGACGGGTGCTCCAGCAGTTCGGCCTGACGCTGAGCATCCTCGCCGCGGAGCGCGTCACGCGCTTCTTCACCGGCGTGAAGGCCCGCGCGCTGCTCACCGAGTACCTCCGCACCACGCTCGTGCCAGGCGAGACCGCGACGCTCACCGACGAATCCCTGTCCCAGGCGCTTCGCACCCACGCGGCCCTCTTCGAACTGCTGGAGGAGTTGGAGCGCACGCCCCTGCTCGCGTCGTGCCGGGAGGCGGTGCGCGCAGCCCTGACGGCGGACGCGAGCGCTCGCGCGGCGCTGCTGGCCGGGCTGCGCCAGTCCGCCGCACGGGGAGAGGCCGTCGCGCGGCTGGAGGCCCGGTTCACGGAGACGGGGCTCTTCTCCGCACCGTGGTTGGACGCGCGCTCTCGCGGGCTGCGTTCGGGAGAGCGCCTCGCGTCCACCACCTCCGCGCTGCTGTCACGCCTGCCCACCGTCGAAGGCCTGCTGCGCATGCGCGCGGTGCTGGCGGGCATGCCTCCGGCGCTGGAGTCCGCCGTGGAGCGGCTGGCACGCCAGGGCGCGGAGGCCGAGGCGGGTTGGCAAGCCGTGCTGAAGGCGACGCTGGCCGCGGAAGCCTCCGCGCGCCTGCGCGAAGAACCCGCGCTGCAACACATCGACGCCGAGCGCGTGCGCGCGGCCCATTCGCACTACCGGATGCTGGAGGAGAAGAAGCGAGTCCTCGTGCGCGACGCACTGGTCCACCGCTGGACGCAGCGCCAGCGAGAGCGGCTGCTCGCGGGCACCGGCGGCCGGCTCAACGGACAGGGCGCGGAGCTGCGCCGGCGGCTGATGCTCCGCGGTGAGCGCGCCATGCGCGTGCGCCAGGTCATCGCCACCGGACAGGGCATCGAAGGGGGCGACCCGCTCTTCGACGTCCGCCCCGTGTGGATGGCCAGTCCGCAGACGGTGGCGCAAATCTTCCCCCGCCGGCCCATCTTCGACGTCGTCATCTTCGACGAGTCCTCGCAGTGCCGGCTGGAGGAGGCCCTGCCCGTCCTCACCCGCGCCCACCGCGTGGTCATCGCGGGCGACCCCAAGCAGTTGCCCCCCACGCGCTTCTTCGAATCCGCCGTGGTGCAGAACGCGGAGCAGGAGGCCGAAACGGAGCAGGGCCTCTTCGAGGAGCAGCAGGCCGAGGTGGAGGACCTGCTGTCGGCGGCGCTCAACCTCGACATCGACCAGTGCTACCTGGACGTGCACTACCGCTCGCAGAACGCGGACCTCATCGCCTTCAGCAACGACCACTTCTACGACAAGCGGCTCCAAGCCATCCCCGCGCACCCGTCCCACCGCGTGCCCCACGCACCGCTGCGGCTGCTCCCCGTGGTCGGCACCTACGAGAAGCGCACCAACCTGGTGGAGGCGCGCGCCGTGGGCTCGCTGGTGAAGGAGCTGCTCTCACGCGCAGCGCCACCGTCCATTGGCATCGCGTGCTTCAACCTCACGCAGCGCGACACCATCAACGACGTCCTCGATGAGATGGCCGCCAGCGACGCGGCCTTCGCGTCCCGGCTGGCCGAGGCGCGCGTGCGCCGGGGCTCGGGTTCGTTCGAGGGCCTCTTCGTCAAGAACCTGGAGAACGTCCAGGGCGACGAGCGGGACCACCTCATCATCAGCACCACCTACGGCCCGGACCGGCAAGGCCGCTTCTACCGCCGCTTCGGCCCGCTGGGCAGCGCGGGTGGAGGCCGGCGCCTCAATGTGCTGGTGACCCGCGCGCGGGAGCAGATTCACCTCGTCACCTCGATTCCGCGCGAGGCCTACCAGTCCACGCCGCCCCTCGAAGCGGGCCGGCAGCCCAACGGCGGCTGGCTCCTCTTCGCCTACCTGCGCTTCGCGGAGGCCCTGGAGTCGGCCTACGCCCAGGAAGCCCGCCGTGAAGCCGAGGGCACCACGCCCCAGCCCGCCCAGTCAGCAGGGGTGTTCGTGCGCCCCACGGACGCGGGCTCCGCCTTCGCGCAGGCCCTGGCCGGCCACCTGTCCACGCAGCACCGCGTGTCCTCCGAGGTCCACTGGGGCAATGACGGCTTCTGCGTGGACATCGCGCTCCGCCACCCCACCCGGCCGGGCGACGTCACCGTTGGCGTGCTGTGTGACGGCACGCGCTACCCCAAGGCGGTGGACCGCGTGGAGTGGGACCTCTTCCGCACCGGGGTGCTGGAAGGCCAGGGCTGGCAGCTCGTGCGGATGTGGACGCCCTCCTTCTTCCGCGACCCCGAGGGCGCCACCACCCAGGTCCTCCAGGCCGCGGGTGACAAGCTGATGCGCGAGCCCTCCACCGCGCCCCAGACGACCATGTCCTCCAGGGACGTGGTGCACTGAGGCGGGGGCGACGTCACTTCGCCTTCGCCTCCTGCAACCACAGCACGCCGAGCTCCAGCTCCATGGCTTCAAAGGGCTCGGCGCGGACGCGCTCGTCGTCAGCCCACGTGCCCTGTTCGAGCCACTGGCCACCGCTCAGCCGGAACACCTCCAGCGTCCGCGCCTGGGGGTCCACGAGCCAGAGGTGCCCGACGCCCTCCCGTGCGTAGATGCGCTTCTTTCGCGAGCGGTCCAGGGAAGCCGTGGAGGGCGAGAGCACCTCGCAGACCCAGTCCGGGGGCTGCGTGAAGTAGGGCACATCCGGAATTTCCGGCATCCGGTCGCGGCGCCAACCCGCCAGGTCCGGCACCAGGACATCCGCGCCGAAATGCAGCTCCGGCTCCATCAGGAAATACCACCCGCCCAATCCGCCACGACCCTGCTCGAAGAGGCCGTACAGCTCGCCGTGCAGCCGGATGCTGGCCCGCGCATGCCGGCTGGCCGGTCTCGGTTGCGCAATCAGCTCCCCGTCGATGATTTGCCCCACCTGATGTTCTGGCAGCGCCACCAGGTCCTCGTAGGTCGCCGGGCGCTTCGTCTCGTGGCCCATTCCCGTGTCCCGTTCCTCTCTCACCGTGCTGACCGGCTGCTCCTGAATCATGGCCCCCGCCTCCCTGGAGTGGAACCCCACTCCCCGTTGCATGTCCAGGCGAGACATGACCTATCAGGCCTGACAGCCAACGACCAACCCAGAAGCCCCCATGGACCTCTCTGCCCGGAGAGGGAAGAATGCTTGGCGTCCCATGCGTGCCTCCCGCTCTTTCGCGTTCGTCCTCTCGATGTTCCTCCTGTCCGCGCCCGTGCTCGCGGACAACAACGCGGATGAGGCGGACATCGCGTTCGAGCTCGGCAACGAGGCCTATTCCAAGGGGCAATACGCCGAGGCGCTGCGCTCCTACTTCACCAGCTACCGGCTGGTGCCCAACCGCAACGTCCTCTTCAACATCGCCCGCTGCTTCGAGGCGCTGGGCAAGTTCAACGAGGCGTATCGCTACTACAACGACCTGCTCGCCGAGGACCTGCCCAAGGAGGACGCCGCCGAGGTCTCCCGCTCCGTGGACCGGCTCCGCCCCAAGGTCGCGCTGGTGCGCGTCGCCACCAACCCCAAGGGCGCCGACGTCTACGTGGACCGCATGGACCTGGGCAGCCGGGGCCGCTCGCCGCAGACGCTCGCGCTGACACCCGGCCGTCACAAAATCATGGTGAAGAAGGACGGCTACCGCCCCACGGAGGCCACGCTCACCCTGGTGCGCGGCCGTGAGATGGAGCAGACCTTCGACCTGGCCCTCATCACCGGCGGCGTGGAGGTGACGGGCACGCCCGAGGGGGCCGAGATTCGCGACGCGCCCAACGGCAACATCCTGGCCCGGGTGCCCGGCCGCGTGCGGCTGCCTCCCGGCCAGCGCGTGCTGCACGTGCGCGCCGCCGGCTACGCGCCCGGTCAGTACGTGGTGGACGTCCCCGCCGATGGCAACGTGCCCGTCGCCGTGGCGCTGCGTCCCCAGGACCGGCCCTCCGGGCGGCTCGTCGTCACCGCCAACCGCGACGGCGCCACGGTGCGCGTGGACGGCAAGCCCGCCGGCTTCACGCCCACCGTCGTCACCCTCCCCGAAGGTGAACACACGCTGGAGGTGGAGAGCCGCGAGGTGCGCCCGCTCCGCCAGACGGTCAAGGTCGTGGCCGAGGAGGAAGTGAAGGTCCACGCCGAGCTGCGCTACGCGCCGCCTCCGGTGCGCGCGGCCTCCAAGAGCCTGGTGGCCGTGGACGAAGCGCCCGCCTCCACCACCGTGCTCTCGCAGGAGGAGCTGCGCGCCTTCGGCTGGCGCACCGTCGCCGAGGCCGTGGCCGGCGTGCGCGGCTTCTACCTCACCGATGACCGGACCTATACGTACATGGGCGTGCGCGGCTTCTCCCCGCCGGGAGACCTCAACACGCGCATCCTCATCCTCTGGGATGGCCACGCCATGAACGACGTCTGGGCCGGCCAGGGCTTCGCCGCCCGCGACCTCAGCGTGGACATCCACGAGGTGGAGCGCATCGAGGTGGTGCGCGGCCCTGGCAGCGCCCTGTACGGCACGGGCGCCTTCTTCGCCGTCATCAACGTGGTCCCCCGCGAGTCGCTGGGCGCAGACAAGCACCTGGAAGTGACGGGCGCGGTGGGCGCGCTCGGCACCACGCGGGGCCATGCCACCGCGGCGTGGGAGAGCGGAAACCGCTCCGTGCTGGTGAGCGCCGCCGCCGTGACGGCCACCGGCGCGGACACCACCCGGCTGGGCAGCGACGACACCATCATCACCGGGCTGGACGCGGAGCGCGCCGCCGGAGGCTCGCTGCGGGCCCGCCTGGGCGACCTGTCCTTCCAGGCCCAGTTCAACGTGCGGACCAAGGAGCTGCCCACGGCGCCCTACGGCACCGTGCCCGGCACCGAGGGCAACATCGTGAAGGACCTGCGCGCCTTCGCCGAGGCCCGCTACGAGCGCCAGTTCACCGAGCGCTTCAGCCTGTCGGTGCGCGGCGCGTTCGACGCCAGCCGCTACGAAGGCACCTACGTCTATCCGGAGGAGGATGGCGGGGCCCGGACCGAGGGCGGCTCGGCGGACTGGCTCACCGGCGAGGCCCGCGCGCGCATCGGCCTGTTCCAGGGCAACGTCCTCACGCTCGGCGTGGAAGGCCAGGCGCAGCTGAGCGTGCGGCAGGACGCGGGCGACCAGCCCCTGGAGACGCAGGCGCGCACGCTGCTGTCCGCGTACGTGCTCGACGAGTGGAAGCTCCACCCGAGGCTGAGCGTGTCCGCGGGCCTGCGCCTGGATAAGTACGTGGACCTGGACAGCACGCCCATCACCCCGCGACTGGCCTTCATCGCGCGGCCCTATGAGCGGGGCCTCACCAAGCTGGTGGCCGGTAACGCCTTCCGCGCCCCCAACGTCTACGAGCTCTACTACGCGGACGGCATCTCCCAGGGCGCTGCGACAAACCTCCGGCCGGAGACCATCACCACCTTCGAGCTGGAGCACTCGCACGACCTGACGGACGAGCTGCGTCTCACCGTCGCCGGCTACCACAACCGCATCTCCAGCCTGGTGCAGCTCACCGCGGAGGACGCGCCTTCGGGCGACTGCGGCACCGCCGCCTGCCTGCGCTTCATGAACTCCGACGGCACCACGCTGGCCTGGGGCGCCGAGGCCGGCGTGCACTGGCAGCCGGGCCGCTGGCTGCTGGTGGACGTGAGCTACTCCTACGTGACGCTGCGCAACGCCTCGGAGGAGGTCTCCTCCGCGGCGCCCGCGCACCTGGTGGCCGGCCGGATGATGCTGCCCATTGGCGCTGGCGACATGCGCGTGGCCACCCAGGCCATCTACCAGAGCGCCCGCCCCACCGGCCCGGGCGGCGCGGACAGCGGCGAGGCGCTGCTGGTGGGCTTCGGCCTGTCGGGCGACTACGGCCCGCTGCGCTACTTCGCCGGTGTGCACAACCTGTTGGATGCCCGCTACTCGCTGCCGGTGTCGGACGAGAACTCCATCGCCCCCGTGCCGCAGTACGGCCGCACCTTCACGCTTCAGCTCACGGGAACCTTCTGACGTGACGACCGGCGCCACCTTCACCTTCATCCACCCCGGACATGCGCTCTACGCGGGCGAGCTGGAGCTGCGCTTCCGCGTGCTGCGCGAGCCGCTCGGCTACACCCGCGCCGACGTGGCCTTTCCATTCGAGGCGGACAGCCTGCACCTGGTGGCGCACCAGGACGACGGGGTGCTCGGCTGTGTCCTCTTCAACCCCGAGGATGCCCACGGCGGACGGCTGTTCCAGATGGCCGTGGCCCCCCACCTCCAGGGACAGGGACTGGGGGCCCGGCTGGTCCGTACGCTGGAGGCGGAACTGGCGCGGCGCGGCTTCACCCATGTCCACCTGCACGCGCGGGCTCCGGCGGTCCCCTTCTATGAGCGGCTGGGCTACGCCGTCTTCGGCGACCCCTACACCGAGGTGGGCATCCCCCACCGCAACATGCGCAAGACCCTCGGGACCTAGCGGGCCTACGAGCGCCTGGACCTCCTCGAACGCTGCTCCCGTGACGTTCGCGCGCTCCATCGCCGTCTTGATGTCCTCATTCACGCCTCGGCTGACGTCACGAGCCGGTCACAGCCACCGTCACGAGGCTTGCCTGGGTGCCCACCCCTCGGGGTGCCGACCGCCCTTCGGCCCTTGCACCGTGCGCGGATGTCTTGGGGCTTCGCGTTCTCCAAGGACTCCGCGTGACCGCATGGACAGGACTGCCACCTTCTTTCGATCCCACCCGACGATCCCAACCGTTTCACGGCAGCTTTCCCGTGGCATGACAGCCGATTGCGCTTCTCACTTCGGGGTCCTTCACATGGCCGATTCCCGGACCTCCAGTCCGGTGAGTCGACACCCAAGCGAAACCCCATGACCCCATTCCGAAGTCTGTGGATTGCGGCCGCCCTCCTGATGGCCGCCTGTGGAACGCCTGAGCTCGCGCAGCCCGACGACGTACGGGATGCGACGACGGCCCAGGGCCTCTCCACCCTCTCCGTGCGAGGAACCACCAGCGCGAGCGGCCTGGCCATCACCGCCCTCTCCATCCCCACCCCCGTCGGTACGGCCGCCGGAGATGTGCTGGTGATGCAGCTGAGCAATCGCGAGGCCGTCGCCGCCGTCGCCACCCCGCCCGCTGGCTGGACGCTGCTGCGCTCCGAGCAGAGCGCCTCGGCCATCAAGTCCTGGCTCTTCCTCCGCGTGGCCAGCGCGGCCGAGCCGAGCAGTCACACCTTCACCCTCGACCTCGCCAGCTCCATGGCGGCCACCCTGGTCGCGGTGTCGGGCGCGGATCCGCTCCAGCCGATCGACGTGCACGTGGGCCAGAAGAATGGCAACAGCGCGAGCCTCGCGCTGCCCGTCGCCACCACGTCGTCCGCGAACGGCCTCGCAGTGTGGTTCTCGGCCCAGGTCTGGGGAGGCGCCGCGTGCCCCGCGGTCCACACCCCGCCGGCGGGCTTCACCGAGCAGCTCGACACCTGCCTCGTCTCGTCGTCGCGCGGCGTGCTGCACAGCGCCGCCACCTCGGAGCTCGGGGCCGCAGGTGCCCAGCCCGCCTTCACCGGCAGCTCCACGCTCCCCAACACCAACATCACGCACGCGGTGGTGCTGCGCCCCCTCCAGCCGCCGGCCACCGGGGAGATTTCCCTCGTCGGCACCACGCACGCGAGCGGCAAGACGGTCACCAGCCTGACCCTCTCGACCCCTACGGGCGTCGCCGCCGGTAACGTGCTGCTGGCGCACCTTGCGAACCGGAACCAGATCGGCGCCGAGCTCACCCCGCCTGCAGGTTGGACGCTGGTGCGCACCGACATGAGCACCTGGAGCATCCGCGGCTGGGTCTTCGTCCGCGTCGCCGCCGCCAGCGAGCCCGCGAGCCACACTTTCCAGAGCTCCATCGCGAGCTACCTCGTCGGCAACCTCGTGGCGTATGCCGGCGTCGATCCGGCCAACCCGATCGACACGCACGCCGGCAAGAGCAACAGCGGCTCGACGGCCTTCACGACGCCGCAGCTGAGCACCTCGACCGCGGGCGGGGCCGCCGTCTGGTTCGGCGCGCAGGCGTGGACCGGCGCCGCGTGTCCGACCCCGGCGATCGAGCCCCCCGTGGGCTTCGCCGAGACCTACGACACCTGCCTGGTGTCCTCGTCCCAGGGCCTCGTCTTCAACGCCGCCTTCATGCCCCTCGCCGGTGCCGGCCTCCAGGGACCGTTCAACGGGAGCTCGACGTTCGCCGAGACCAACGTCGCGCAGGTCGTCGCCCTTCGCCGCGCAGAGGTCGCGCCGTCCTCGGGGGTCGCGTTGCGTGGGAGCTCGCACCACAGCGGCCTGTCGATCGCTTCGCTGTCGATCCCCAAGCCGCCGGGGACCGAGGCCAACGACGCGCTCATCGCGCGGGTGACCGTGCGCAACAACATCTCCGCGACCGTCACGCCGCCCGCTGGCTGGACGTTCCTGCGCTCGGAGCAGAGCGCCTGGGCCATCCGCACCTGGATCTTCTACCGCGTCGCGGGCGCCTCCGAGCCTGCGAGCTACGCGTTCGGACTGGACGCGACCACCCACATGGCGGGGAGCGTGGAGGCCTTCAGCGGCGTCGATCCGGTCCAGCCAATCGACGTGCACGCAGGCCAGAAGAACGGCGACTCCGCGTCGTTCACCGTGCCCGACGTGGTGACCGGCAGCGCCGGTGGCCTCGCCGTCTGGTACGGCGCACAGGTCTGGCCGGGCGCCACCTGCCCTGCCACCGGCATCGAGCCGCCGCTCGGCTTCACCGAGGCCTTCGACGCGTGCCTGGGTCATGCCAACGGACTGCTCTTCAATGCGGCCTACCGGTCGCTCACCGCGCCGGGCCTCCAGACGGGCCTCTCCGGCAGCTCCGCGTTCGTGCAGACCAACACCGCGCACGTCATCGTCCTGCGCGCCGCCAACGCCCCCACCTGCATGGCCGGCGACACGTACGCGAGCACCTTCACGCTCCAGGGCACCGTGACCGCGCCGGAAATCGTGGAGCCCTCGGGCCTGGCCGCGAGCCGCGTGGTCGGCAACGCGCTCTACGTGCACAACGAGGACACCACCGCGATCGTCGCGATCGACACGCTCAACGCGAGCACGATCGGCACGTTCAACGTGACCAACGTGACGCCGGCCGACTGGGAGGACCTCGCAACCGGGCCCTGCCCGAGCGGCTCGTGCATCTTCATCGGTGACATCGGGAAGTGGAGCGCCAACTTCCCCGCGGGTGGCAGCCCCACGTCGTTCACGATCTACCGCGTGCCCGAGCCCGATCTCGCCAACGGCCAGACCTCGGGGGGGCTCGTCGCCGAGGCCTTCCCGTTCGTCTATCCGGACGGCGCGAAGGACGCGGAGTCGCTGATGGTGCACCCCACCACCGGGGACATCTACGTCGTCACCAAGAACGGGGGCACGGGGCAGAGCGGCGTGTACAAGTTCCCCCAGCCGCTGACGCCGGGCGTGCAGGCCACGCTGATCCACGTCCACACGATCCAGCTGCCGCTGAACGGAGACGCCAACTTCTCGGCCGCGACCGCGGCGGCGATCCACCCATGCGCGGATCGCTTCCTCCTTCGCACCTACCGCACTGTCTACGAGTTCCGTGCGACGCCGGGACTTGGCTTCGAGTCGGCCGTCTTCGCGACGCCCGTCACGCTGACCGACACCACCGAGGGCCAGGGTGAGGCGATCGAGTACGAGGCCAACGGCGCGAGCTACTTCACGATGAGCGAGAGCCCCTCGCCCTTCAGGCTCAAGCGCGTGCCCCTGCGGTAGGACCGCGTCGACACGCCGAGGAGCAAGGCCGGTCGTGGGGCACGTCCCCATGGCCGGCCTTGCTGTTCCGAATTGGGACTCGCGCTCGGTGCCGCCGTTCACGCGGTCGTACACACGGCGTCCCGCCTGAAGCCCAGGCACACCCGCCGGCCGGAGCATGAGCACCGGCCCCCGCGCGCATCGCCGGGCCTGATGCCGCTCCTCGGACGCGACGTGCAGCACGGAGGTCTCCGCGTCAGACTCCTTGCGAACCCGCGGGGCAGCTGCGCCCGCTGCGAGGGAGTCCACGCGATGGAGCCCATGGCCACGGCGCTGCGACGCTACCTCGACGAGAGCGGCTGTCGACTTCAAGCTCGGCCCTCTCCCCTTCCCGCTCCCCAACACCGTGGCTCGCAAGCGCGCGGTGCGCTTCCACGATCTGCACCACGTCCTCACCGGCTATCGCACCGACCTCACGGGCGAGTTCGAGATCTCCGCGTGGGAGATCGGCGCGGGCTGCGGCGACTTCCACGCTGCCTGGGTGCTCAACCTCTCGGGCATGACCGGGGGGCTGCTGACGGCCCCGGTGCGCACCTGGCGCGCGTTCGTCCGCGGGCTCGACGAGCAGTCCACCTACGGGCGCGACTACGAGGCGCTGCTCGAGCGCAACGTCGAGGACCTGCGCGCGGAGCTCGGGATCGGAGCGGGTCCCCACCGAGCGGGCCTCGGCGCCGCGCTTCGATTCGCCGCAGTGATCACTACGGGCGCGGTGGTCGGCTCGCTGATGATGCTGGTGCTCGTCTCTCCCATCACCCTGGCGCTCTGGTGGCGGGGCCGAAGGGCCAAGGCCCAGGCGCTGGCCACCGCGCCCTGAGGGACGCCGACGCGCCGGACCGGACGCGGGTGAACCGCGCTGACCCACCACCTCGCCGCGCGGGCGCGCTCAGTTCCAGGTGCCGTTGAGCGCAACGCCCATGCCCACCGTGCCGCGGCTGCCCGGAGGCAACGTCGGCGCGATCCCATAGCGCGGGCGCGTGGCGGTGAGCCGCTTGGCGCTGTCGTGTGACGACAACTCGTACGCCAGCCCACCGAACAGCGGCGCGCCGGCGGCCCCACCCAGCGACGCGACCGCGAAGCGAGGCAGGTTCACGCCCAGGAGCGAGGTGCCTGCGCGCTGCGCCTCGCCGTCAGCGGGAGGCATGGCGAGCGTCGAAGCTGGCGTGCGCGTCCTGGGCAACCGCCTCGACCACCGCGGCCTCGGGGGTCTGGGCCTGCACGCCGATCGGCGCGAGCATCGCCAACAGCAGGAGCATCCAACCGGTCATCGACGTCACGCGCGCATAAGAGGAATGGGGGCCCTGTTGAGGGGGAGGGAGGGTGCAGAGGGGCCGAGGAGGGCCGCTGACGGGGCCGCCCGGGCGATGTTCCCGGCCGGTGGACAGGCCGCTTGAGCCCCCTTGGGGCACACGCCTGCCCAGGCCGCGCTCCCATCAGGTGCGTGGCAGGAGCCGCCGGCCTGTTGGCTGTCTTGAGCCTCAACACCACACGGCCTGGGGTGGCCCTCGTGCCAGGGCCAACCTCGCACATGCCGTGGGCAAGCCCAGGTGCTCCACAATCGCCCGCACCCCGGGGGCCCCCTTCACCTACGCCAACCCCCTTAAGCCTGCCTCCACACCTCACGCAGCCGAACACGTCGAAGTCGAACGTCCTCCTGAGCAACTCGGCGAAAGTCCACTCGCGGTGTCCTCTCCTTCACCCGCTCCTTCCCGGCCGCTGCCTCAAGCCCCGCGCTCGCCTCCTGCGCACCTGCTTGAGGGACCAGAAATGGCCGCAGTCTGGCGCCTGGACCGAAGACGCCGTGGAATCTCGTGAGGTTTGCCCGAGGCGGAGGTACCAGGGACGCTACACACCGTAACAGTTCCAGCCCGGTGAAGAGCAGGTGCGTGGTGCCGTCCCGCAGCGGGCGCTTCATCCGATAGTCGATGCGGCCGTCCTCCGCTCGTGACAGCCGCTCCAGCGCCAGCGCACCGCGCGCTCCGTAGCGGCATCGCCTTTCCAGTCCCTGCCTGTCGTTGGCATGCAGGTGCGTGTTGGCGCATAGCGGCTGCTTGGCATTTCGTCCTTACAACTCTCGCAGCGCACCCGCGCGAATCCGTGCACGAGCACGCCGCACTCCAGGTACCTGGCGAAGTCCCGCTCCACGTACCGGGGCAGGCCGCGCCCACGTCGCTCGCCTCCGCCAGCAGCGTGGCAAGGTTCTCCCTCACCGCCTCGTACACGGCACGACGAACCGACGTGAGATCAAGGCGATAGCGGGTAACAGCGCGTCCTGCCTGGGGTTTGCTATTGCCCTACCCCCGGGTTCAAGTTCCGTACTCTCACCAAGCCCGGCGCGCGGCTGTTACCCGGCAACCAACCTGGAAGGCCCTCTTCCGCTCCTCGCCTCTAGGTCGAGAGGGTTGCTGGTAACCTTGGAGAAGCCGAAGAGCCCGCCAGCTTCAGGAGACCCGATGAACGGAGCGAATGACGGACGTTCCCCGCCCTCTTCCCGTGAATCCGAGCCCGACGACGAGCGCAGTGACTCGAGTCCTGAGCCCCGGCGGCCTCCGATTTATGTCCTGGAAGGCAACACCCTGCACACGCGGCTGACGCGTGAGTTGGGGGTGAACTATCCGTTCGTCAACGACGGCATGGCCTTCGTGTCACTGCCGCCGCTGGTCATCGCCGTGTCGGAAGCCGGCGGCGTGGGCATGCTCGGCGCCGCGCCGGAACCAGCGGACGTCCTGGATGTCCGGCTCCAGACCATCCAGGCAGGCACGCGGCGCCCCTTCGGCGTGAACTTCCTCATGGCCCAGCGGGACGGCCGGCATTTCACCACGCGCGAGCACATCGAGACGTGCATCGCCCGGCGCGTGCCCATCGTCTCCTTCCACGGCGGACTGCCACCCGCGGAGTGGGTGGCGGCGCTGCGGGCCGCAGGCACCCGGGTGTGGGTCCAGGCCCCCTCGGGAGAGGTGGCACGGCTGGCCCTGTCGCTCGGCGTGGACGGGCTCATCGCCCAGGGCCGGCAGGCGTCCGGCCTCAACCAGAGCACCACGCCCACCCTGGCGCTGGTGCGCGAGCTGCGTGCACTGACGGACTCGGTGCCAGTGCTGGCCGCGGGCGGCATCGCCGACGGGCCCAGCGCGGCGCGCGCCCTGTTCCATGGCGCGGACGGCGTCTGGGTGGGCACGCGCATGGTGGCCTCCGTGGAAGCGCACGCCCACCCGGCCTACAAGCAGCGCATCGTCGATGGGGACGCGGGGGACACGGACGTCACCACCGTCTTCGGACTGGAGTGGCCGGGCCACCGCATGCGCGTGCTGCGCAACCGCGTCGTGCGCGAGTGGACGGGACGTGAGGGCCGCGTGCCCATGCCCATGGCGACACCGGAGCGCATCGGCACCACCCGGTTGTTCCCCGGCACTCCAGGCGGCGGCACCCTTGTCGACGTGCCACGGCACAGCGCCTTCGTTCCCACCCCGGACACCGAGGGGGACTTGGAGGAGATGGCCATGCCGGCCAGCGGCGCCAGCATGGCGCGCATCGAGAGCGTGCTGCCCGCCGGACAGATTGTGGTGGAGCTGATGGAGCGAGCGCGCCGGGTGCTCGCCGATCCACATGGCCTGGACGTCGACGCGGATGAGGACGGCCGGGGCTGAATTGGAGTAGAGCGCCCTCATGGGTGCAAGGTGGCGTCGAACGGCACAGGTCGGCTGGCTGGCTTTCGCGCTGTGCGGCGCCACCGCGGTGGTGCGCGCCTCCACGGCCGAACTGCCGCCACGCGAACGCGCCCTGAGCGCGGCCGAGCGCAAGCTGGTGGGCCGCGCCGCCGCGAGCCAGGAGCCGGAGTGGCGACGCAAGTCGCGCCAGTCCTTCCCCGGCGACCGCTGGTCCCAGGACGATGACTTCGGCGCCTCCGAGCGCCAGTGGGCGCTGGACGAGGCCCGCCGCCGCCGCGTGCCGGTGACGAACGTGCTGGGCGCCATCGACGAGGAGCTGCACGGCCAGCCCGTGTTGCCCCCGCGCAAGGCCACCGCCAGCCCCTGCAAGCCCCGCCCCTTCTACGACTGAGCTCCGGCGCCTCCGCCCATGATGCCTCCTCCCCGCAGGCTGCTCCGCTTCGCCCACCGCGCCGCCACCCTCACCAGCCTGCGGCTGGCCCTCTTCGCCGCGCTCGCGCTGGCCGCCGCCTGGCGCCCGCTCCAGCAGGCCGGAGGCATGAACGACTTCCGCGACGCGCACCTGCTGCACTCGTACGAGGACGCGGGGACGCGCACGGTGACGCACTACGGGCAGCTCCCGCTGTGGAACCCGTGGGCCTGCGGCGGCCAGTACGCCCTGGGCAGTCCGCAGACGCGGGTGGCGTCCCCCACGCTGCTCGTGTCCACCCTGCTGGGCGCGCGGCCCGCGGAGCCGGTGTTGCTGTGGGTCTTCCTCGTGCTCGGAATGGAGGGCTTCTTCCACTACGCGCGGCGGCGCGTGGGCTCCGCGCTGGGCGCGCTCGCCGCGGCGCCGCTCTTCGGCCTGGCCGGCTTCACCGCGCTGTCGTGGTCCATTGGCTGGCTCAACTTCGCGGGCTTCCTGCTGCTGCCCTGGCTGCTGTGGGGCACGCGCCGCGCGG
>JBKGHI010000118.1:0-24394 GCA_046520405.1 Myxococcus sp. 1LA | reverse complement strand
GCCAAGGCGGAGCCCGCGCGCGCCCGCGCTGGCGCGGCAGGTGGCGGAGAGCCTGTCCGCCTTCGTGTCCCTCCCCGCTGCGGTGGCGCTGCGCACGCCGCAGAAGCAGCAGGTGCTGGAGTTGCGCGCGGGCCTGCTGGACACGGCGACGCAGGCGGAGCTGGCGCCGGACGCGCTGCCGGGGCTGGTGGAGCCCTACCTGGCGGCGCTGGAGGAGCAGATGGAAGAGGTGACGCGCACCTGGCTCGTGGTCCACGACCGTGAGGTGTGGGCCACCTGCGGCATGAAGCTGGAGCAGGCGGACATGCACCTCACGCTGGGCTCACGCGGCGCGGAGCGCGTGCTGGCGGAGGCGGTGGAGGCGGCGGGCGCGCTCCAGGGACGTTCGGCCCCCTTCGACGCCTTCCTGCGCAAGGCGCGTCAGGAGGCAGGGGACGGGCTGGAGGAGGCAGGGGCGCGGGAGCTGCTCGGCCGGTTCCAGGAGCGGCTCGCGGCCCTGCCCTTCAGTTGAAGACAGCGGGCGACTACGGCTTGGTGCCCTCGGCCTTGGCGCCCTCGGGCAGCACCGGGGCAGCGGGCTTGGGCGGGAGGATGCGCAGCTCGTCGTAGCGAGCCGCCAGCGTCTCCGGCGTCATCTCCTCCTGCCACTGCTTGGGGTTGGTGTTCCAGCCGAAGTCGGCCGGCACCTTGCCACCGCCCTGGCTGGCGTAGCCAATCATGTCCGGGAACTGCTTGGACCAACGGCCCGCGGGGTCCGGCTCCTTGGTGATGAGCTGGCGGTTGGGGCGGTGAAGGAAGGGCTTGGGTGCGTCACTCATGGCCCGTAGCCTCTCCGAAAGCAGCCCGCGTGTGTAGAGGGAAGACGCGGAGCCTCAGGCCGCCCGGCGGGTCCGCTTGCGGCGCCCGGCGCTCACCGGGGGCAGCACGCGGGGGCCCAGCTCGAACACCGCGGCGAAGTAGCGGGCCTGTGCCTCGCTGCCATACCGGTAGCGGCGCAAGGCGCCATCCCACGTCTCCACCTCCACCCCCCAGCCCCGCCGGTCATGGAGGAGCTCCACCCGCAGCACCCCACCCATGCCTTCGCCACCACCCTGTGCGTCCATGCCCCGGGCTCTTGAAATCTCCGTGCCAGGGCGATCACGCGACATCACCGGGTTGGGGTGTCCGCCATTCATCAGAGGACGGCGGGCCCGTAAGGAATGCAGGAGGGCTCGGCTGCTTGCCTCCCCAGGCGCCTGCGTCCGACCGGGGGACACCCCCAGGTCGCCTTGTGCCTCGCGATTCCTGCGTTAACTCAGAAGCATGACTCAATTCGAGAGCAACACCGGCGAGCGGTTCGCCGAATTCGTCCTCCCCGACGGCTGCGTGCTCTGCGGTGGAGAGGTGACTGTGCGTGCCTCTCAGGCGGGTGCGCACAGCTACTGCCCGCATTGCCACTGGCTGTCCAAGCCCAGCATGCGCGTGCGCGACAACAGCGTGGAGCTGTCGTTCGCCACCACGGCGCTCGCCTGAGCGCGCGCGGTCTTCTCCTTCCGGGCCACCGGGCATGGGCGTTCGCGCCGTGCCCGCGTGCGCCGCTTCACGGCAGCACCTTCTCCGACAGCAACAGCGCCAGCAGGGCCGCCTTCTCGCCTGTGTCGAGGGTCAGCACCTCCTCGGGCAGTGTCAGGGACACGGGCCCCGGCGCGAGCGTCGTCCCCGGTTGGCACGTGCGCCAGCCGGCATAGCGTCCCGCCGTCACGGACAGCGTGTAGTCGCACCCGCCCATGGCTCCCGCGATGGCGAAGGGCGCGATGATGAGGCTCGACGGTCGGCTGGCGAAGTTCCCCTCGAGGCGCAGTCCGGGCTCCGGCGTCCGCTCCAAGACCTGGAGCGAAACCGTGTCGTCCCCCACGCGCCCGAGCAGCTTCCCGGAATCCCAACCCACATCCACGTCACTGCCACGCACCTGCCCCACCCAGGCGTCGCCGCGCTGACGCAGCTCGATGCCGGGGCCTCGCACCGAGCCCCCATTGAGGGAGAGTTCCACGGACTGCTCGCCCGCCTCCAGCCGGATGGGGCCGCCCTTGCCGGCGACGGACACCTGCGCGTGGGCAGCAGTGGCAAGCGTCAACCCCATCACGACCGCTGACCTGCGGGCTGCTGTCTGCGTCACCGTGGCACCTGCCTTGCGCGAGTCCTTCGCCGCAAGGTGCGCCTCCGTCACGACGGAGGCACGACCCACGGCCCCGGCGCCCTCAGGCCCGGAGTGGCGGGAAGCGGGCCCACAGGCGCTGGCCCGCTCCGCGCGTTGCACGGCTCAGTGCGCGCCGTACGAACCGCTCGCGGCGGGCACGGCGTCATCCTGCTCGCGCTCGCGTTCACGCTCGGACTCGTCCCAGGTGCGGCCGTCCTCGTAGCCCCACTCGTCCACGTCCACCTGGTAGCTGACCTGCGACAGCAGCCGGCCCCGGCACAGCTTCGAGTCCCAGTTGCCCTCGGCGAGCGAGCTGTTCGCGCGGGACAGCAAGTCGCGCATCACCCATTCGGGGACGATGTCCCGGTCCGCGGGGTACGCGAAGCGGAAGAACATCAGGTGCGAGAGCAGCACCTCCCAGTACCGGTCGAAGCGCGCCAGCAGCCGCGGCCAGTCGAAGGTGCGCCCCGTCTTCAGGAGCAGGTGCGTCAGTTCGTGGCCGTCGAAGCGCTCGCGCTCCAGGACGAAGGCCTTGCTCCAGTAGATTTCCTCCGCCGGAGGCACGTTGCACTCGCAGTTCAGCAGACGGGCGCAGACGGCGTGCTTGAACCAGCCATCGTCGACGACGGTGATGCCGTTGCCCGACGCGAAGATGAGGTCGACGAGGAAGTCGTCCCAGAAGGCTTTGTGCAACCAGCCATGGACGTTGCTCTGCGTGCTCCAGCCATTGCGCGCGAGCACCTCCAGGGCGCGGTCCGCGTCATCCTTGCGGATGAAGAGGTCCAGGTCCTTCGTGTCGCGATAGATGCCCGTGTAGTGGGCGAACGCGTAGGCGCCACCAACCAGGAACGGGATTCGCGCGTCGGACAGCAGTTGGATGGCGTAGGCACGTGCGCCCAGTTCGGCGACGGGCCTCCGGACCTCCATCCGCCGTGGATCTACCCCGGGCGCGCCGAGGCCTTCGGTGGTTGCTCAGCCATGCGCCAAAAATAGGAGCGCGATGCCGGGACGACAGCGGTCCGGCCGCGTGGCCGGCCGTGGGGCAGGCGACCGGGCGTCAGCGGGCGAGCAGCAGCATCAGCGGCGCCGTCGCGAAGGACAGCGGCACACCCACCCCCACCATCAACACCGCCAGGTCCGGGTCCAATTCATGCTCGGCCGCCAGGATGGCCGCGCTCACCATGGGCCCCATGGCCGCCTGGAGCAGCGTGGCCTGCACCACCACGGGCGCCAGCCCTGGCAGGGCCAACAGGCCCACGGCCGTCAGCGCCGGCACCAGCAGCAGCTTGTATGACAGCCCCAGGGCCACCGCGGGCAGCCGGGGTTTGATGCCCGACAGGCGCAGCTGCAGGCCAATGGCGAACAGCGCCAGTGGCGTCAGCAACGAGCCCAGCCGCTCCAGCACGCTGTCCAACCACACCGGATAGGCCCAGGGCCGCGTGGCCAACGCCACCACCAGCGCCAGGAACGGAGGGAACGTCGCCACCTTGCGCGCGAGCTGCCGGGGAGACAGCGGCGTGTCCGAGCCCGCCCGCGCCGCCGCCAGCGTGGCCAGCGAGGACAGCACCAGGAAGGAGCCGAGCTGGTCCACCACCACCGCCACCGGCAGGCCCTCGGCGCCCAGCAGGGCCTCCGCCATGGGCAGCCCCACGAAGGCGGTGTTGCCCAGCCCCGCCGTCAGCACCAGCGCCATGATGGATGGCTTGGACAGCCCCAGCCGGGGCCCCAGCCACCGGAAGAAGGGCCCCGCGCCCAGGTAGTAGAGCCATGGCACCGCGGCGGCGACGAGCAGCTCTGGCACGAAGACCAACTGGTGCATGGCGCGCAGCACCAGCGCGGGCAGCGCCACGTACAGGAGGAAGGTGTTGAAAGCTCCTGCGGAGCCCTCCGGGAACTTCCCGCTGTGCCGGGCCAGGACGCCCAGCACCATGCACACCCCCAACAGCCCGATGACGTTCCCCATGGCGGGCGCAGCGTCTCAGCCCACCGCG
Organism: Myxococcus sp. 1LA; assembly: GCA_046520405.1. Classification (GTDB taxonomy): domain Bacteria; phylum Myxococcota; class Myxococcia; order Myxococcales; family Myxococcaceae; genus Myxococcus. Next base: position 20,227 of record JBKGHI010000118.1, on the reverse strand, counting down.
GGGAACTCCAGCGACATGCGTCAAAAGCAACGGGCGGCCTCCCCCAGTGGGAAGACCGCCCGTCGTTCACCTCACGCCGAAGCCTGGACTACGGCTTGGTGTAGGTGATGGCCAGGTTGTAGGTGGAGGCCGTGTAGCCACGCACCATGATGTGAGCCGTGGTCTGGCCCGCGGGCACGGGGAGGTCGCACGTCTCGTTGGGACCGTTGGCGTACGGACGGCAGTTGTACGCCGACGTGGTGGGCGCCGAGCCCCAGCGGACGTAGAGGTCCGGGTCACCCGTGCCCGTCATCACGACCTTGAAGTTGGTGCCGGCCTTCACGCTGAAGGAGCCGACCTGGACGTTGGTGTTGCGCGCCACGCTGCCGGAGCGCGTCTCGGTGGTCGGCCCACCACCCGTGCCAGGACCGGGGTCCGGGCTGCCGACGGGCCGGAGGTAGTCAATGGCCAGGTTGAAGGTCGCGGCCGTGTAACCCACCACCGAGATGTACGCGCTGGTCTGCCCTTCCGGAACCTCGATTTCGCAGGTCTCGCTGGCGCCGTTGAGGTACGGACGGCAGTTGTACGCCGACGTGGTGGGCGCCGAACCAAAGCGGACGTAGAGGTCCGGGTCACCCGTGCCCGTCATCACGACCTTGAAGGTCGAGCGGGCGACGACGGCGAAGGGACCGAAGGGGGACGTCGCGCCAGCGGCCACGGTGCCCGACCGGGTCAGCGACGTGGGCGTGCCTTCCGGCGGCGGCGGGGGCGGCGGGGGCGGCTCACCGTTCGGCGTGCCGTAGAGCGCCTGGATGCCCTGGATGTCCTTCGCGGTCAGCACCAGGTCGCCGGCCTGGGTGCCGTTGCAGTGCGGGTAGTGCATGACGGAGGCGCCGTCGTAGGTCGTCAGCGCGCGCCAGCTGCTGTCCTCGAAGCAGGTGCCGGCCTCGGGGCGGGTGTGCTCATGGCGGAAGCCGAGCACGTGGCCCAGCTCGTGGCGCGTCACGCCCTCGAGCGTCCAGACGCCCATGGGCTGGAAGGCGGTGTTGTCGAAGAGGACGTTGCGGCTGGAGCGCGCGTCACCCGGGAAGAACGCGCGGGCGATGTACTGGCCGCCCACGTTGATGGGGCGCACGTCGAACAGCACGTTGTTGTTGCTGGCGGTGCAGTTCGAGTCCTGCGCGCTCACGTGAACAAACTTCACGTGGCCCGCGGCCTCCCACGCCGCCGTCGCGCTGGCCATCACCTGGACCATGCGGTTGTAGTTGTTGCCGAAGGTGGTGCTCACACAGTAGGTGAGGTTCAGCTTCTGCGTGGCGCTCCACGCCGCGTCCGCCCCGCCCACGCGGTGGACGATGAGCTGCCCGTTCTTGACGTTGTTGTCGTAGAACTCACGCAGGTGCTTCTCGGTCGCGAACGTCGTGTCACCGTCGGCGATGAAGATGCCGCTCTCCGGCTCCTGGTACACCTGAGAGAGGAACTCCTCCCACGACATTCCCTGGCCGAGGTTCTCCTCGGGAGCGGGGGTGGTGCCATCGTTGCCGCCGCAACCGGCGAGCAACGCCAGGCCCGTGAGGGCGCCGACGAACTTGGACTGTGACATGGACATCCTTGTTGGGATGAGTGGTTCGCAGCCCACCAAGCAGCCGCCATGCCAGATTCCAAGTCAGCGCCGTTATTCAGGTTTTCTTCTAGCACCCAGTTCAACGCGGTGCGCCGGGGCTCCAGGTGCCTTGGATTTTTCGTAAACACCTTTGACACTTCAGCGCTGAATGGCTGTGACTCTAAGGGGTTACACCTAGAAACGCGACTGACCAAAAATCAGGCGGAGTGTCCGAAACAAGGACACCCGTCGCGTTTTGCATAGTTCCGCCTGTCCTTAAAAGAGGCAGCCCTGGCGGAAACCCCTTACAGCCCCACCAGCGTCTCCGGGCGGCTCAGGCCGCGCGCGCGGCCCAGCGGCTGGAGGATGTCCTGCGGCGGCGCGTCCGCGGTGAGCAGGAGCGCGCGCACGGCCGTCTCCACCACGTCCTCGGCGCCGGGCCGGACCATGCCGCGGCGGGCGTCCTCCACGCGCTTGCCGCGGTAGGCGTCGAAGCGCTCCTTCACGCGGAGGGCCAGGTCCGCCGTCGCCTTGTCACCCGCCTCCACGCGCAGCTCCAATTCGTTGCGAAGCTGCACGGGGTCGGCGAGCACGCCGTACCGGTCATAGCCCTTGTGCGCCGTGTCCTCGTGCATCACCGCGTAGTCCTGCGTGTTGGGGGCAGGCACCTGCTGCTCCTTGAGCAGGTCCCGCATCACCGCGGTGACGGTGGCCGTCACGGTGAGGCGGTGGAGCTGCACGTCGAACACGAAGTCCGAGTACATGGGCTCCTCCACGGTGATGGGCTCGCGGAAGGTGGTGTCCCGGTGGCGCTGCACCTGGGTGCGCTGGCCTTCCGCCTTGTCCAGCGCGGCCTCCAGCGCCTTCTCCTTCTCCAGGGACGCGGCGGCCTTGGCCACCAGCAGAACCTCCTCGGCGACGCACGCCTTGGTGTCGCAGCGCTTCGGGTTGCACTCGCTGGGGAACTGGCCCGGCCCGCTGACCTCGCGCGCCGCCTCGCCGCATTCATGGAGCGCCTCGCGGCACTCGCGGCGCTCGCGCTCACGGCAGCGCTCGGCGGCCACCCGCACCATGCTCAGCTCGGCCTGCATGCGCAGGTACTCGCGCAGCGCCGCGGCCTGCTTGCGCTCCACGTCCTCCAGGGTGCGCTCGGCCTGCAACAACTTGCCCTCGAAGCCCGAGCGGCGCGGGTTGGGCACGGAGCGGTTGCCGGCGAGATAGCGCTGCGTGCGCTGCGACTCCTCCACCACCTGGAGCGGCAACACCCGCTCCAGGGCCAGGTCCAGCCGCACGCCCTCGCGGCCCTCCGGGGCCTCCGTCACCACGCGCAGGGCAGCTTCGTGGGCAGCATCGCCGCCAGCCGCCCGGCCGCCAGCCGCTGCGCCACGTCCGGCGCCCCGGCCCGGTCCTCCACGGGCGCGGCCACCACCAGGAAGGCCACCTCGTCGCGCAGCTTCTGGCGCACCGCCTCCGCCCGCTCCCGCGCCGCCGTGGCCCCCACGCGCTCCTGGTCCGCGCGGACATAGGCCACCAGCGCGTTGCCCAGCTTGCCGGCCTTCTCCAGGCCCTCACCGGTGCCGAACCACCGCTTCGCCCAGGCCACCTGCACCCCGTCCACGCCGCGCTTGGCGGCCGCGTGGTCCGGCGACACCGACAACACCGCGTCGAACTCGGTGCGCGCGTCCTGGAGCCGCTCGGCCTTCAAGGCCGCGTTGCCTTGGCCACGCGTGCATCCAACACCTCGCCCAGCAGCTCGCGCGCGGGCACGTTGTCCGCGTTGAGCTCCAACGCGCGCACCAGCAGCTTCATCGCGGCATCCAGGTCCTCCGAGGCGTGGACGGAGCGCGCCTCCGCCAGCACCACCTCGCTCCAGGCCTGGCGCACCTTGACCAGCTTCACCTTGACCTCGGAGGCCTCCGGGTCCGCGGCCAGCGCGCGCAGGTACGCCGCCTCCGCCTCCGCCCACTTCTGCTCCTGGCTGGCCAGGTCTCCCTCCTTCACCGCGCGGGAGAAGGCGGAACACCCGGACAGCACGAGCACCAACGCCAGGGCCAAGAGCCCAGCCAGTGACGAGAGAGAGCGGGAGCGGGACAAGGACCTCGGACGAGCGCGTTCACGCCCGCATCTTCGAGGAAAGCCTCCACTGGGTGAAGACTCCGGACGTCGTCTTGGCAGGCCTCCTTCCGGGCACACACCGGACAACGTGGCGCATCCGCAAAACGCGCGCGGCGGACTCAATTCCTGCCCTGCCTGGCCGCTCGCACTGCGCGTGGCAGCCATGGCGCTGTGGGCTTTCCAACAGGCATGGATTCTTGCCGCGTGGGTTGCATTAGCCCACAATGAGTCGATATAGCCCCACCTCGATAGGAACCCCTAAGTTTTTACAGTATAGTTGCGATGATGCATTCTGACTGTATACATTCAGCCCATCCATCGCCTCCGAGTCGTATTGCACCCTGGAGCACCCTGGACCCGTCCCCATGGAACCCGCTCTCCGCCCGCAGACTTCAGCGCCTCGACAGGTCGTACGGACCGTGCTCCATGAGGCCCTGGAGAGCAAACTCGGTGGGGAGGTGGTTGTGCGGTCCACCACCGTCTCCGGAAGAATCTTCGTGGTGGCGCGGAAGGTGGCCTGGGCGGTCCTGAACGGGCCGGGCGCGCTCAACTTCTCGTCGGTGCTCATCCGGGAGCGGGTGGTCAGCCGCGAGGACGTGGAGCAGGTCGTGGCGGAGTGCCGGCAGAGCGGGGGCAACTTCTGCGAGACGCTGGTGGCGTGGGGGCTGGTGCCCCGGGACACCATGCGGGACTTGCTGCGCCGCCACATGTCGGAGCAGTTGGAGGCCTTGCTGTCGCTGACGGACGCCCAGGCCATGTTCGTTCCGCAGCCGCGCACCTACTCCAGCCAACTGACGTATGGCCTGGACGAGCTCATCACCCCTGTCACGAAGCCTCCCACCCACCCCCAGGTCGAAAGCGAAGTCATGGCGAACGTGAAGCAGTCCCTGGAAGAGACGCTGAAGATTGAAGGGGCCTTCGCGGCCTGCCTGGCGGACTCGAAGAGCGGCATGTGCCTGGGCAGCATTGGTGGCAGCCCGGCCTTCAACATCGAAACGGCGGCCGCGGCCAACACCGAGGTCGTGCGTTCCAAGATGAAGGCCATGACGATGCTGGGCATCAATGACCGCATCGAGGACATCCTCATCACGCTCGGCGAGCAGTACCACCTCATCCGCCCGCTGGCGGGCAAGGAGGGCCTGTTCCTGTACGTGGCCCTGCACCGCTCCAGCGCCAACCTGGCCATGGCCCGCTACAAGCTGTCCGAGGTCGAGAAGTCGCTTCAGGTGTGAGCCGTCCCCCAGGTGGATGAGCGCCCGCCCGCCATCCGGGCGGCGCGCCCCACCCCGCTCCGGACGCGCCCGGGTGGATGCGCGCCGAGCCCCCTGCCCGTTAGAGAGTGCAGTCCCTTCCTGCTGGCCCCCATGAGGTCCGTGCGACGCACGGCGCGGGTGGCCCCGGACGCGCCGGGAATGACGCGGCGCAACGGCAGGTAGAGGAAAGACACGTCCCATGAGGGGGGCAAGAGAGGCATCATGTCCTGTCCACAGCCACGACCCACCGAGTTCCGCCTTCCGCTGCGGGCCGAGTCCTTCTCCATCGATGAGCACCGCAACGTGCACTGCCGCTTCTACGGCGGCTGCATCGACGTGGCGGTGAAGAAGGACTGGGATAGCTTCACCTGCGCCAAGTGCCCCCTCTTCCACGAGGACCGGGCGCCCGGCGCCAGCGCCTACGCCTACAACCAGCCCGCCGACCCCGGCCGTCCCTAGCCCAGGCGGGCAGGCACCCGGCCACTGGCGGCGCGCGCTCCCTCGGGACAAGGAGCGCTCCCACCGCCGGTGGCCCGCCGTTGACCAGGCCACGCGGAGCCCAGACTCCCGGAGGGAGTAGGCACGCGAGGCACCTGACGCCAGCTTGGGGCCCAACCTGCACGGGCGACTCCTCCGCCTGAAGGGAGGCCCCCATGCTCCGCCAGCTGCTGCTCTCCGACTTCCGCGCCGAGGGCCCCGCCGCCGGACATGGCTGGCCCCTGGTGCAGCGGGAGTTCCCCACCGTGCAGCTCGCGCCGTTGTCCGCCGGACGTGGCGCCCATGTGCTCCTGCTGGACGTGTCCGACTGGAACGCGCCGGCCTTCGACCCTGTCGCCTGGGACACGCGCGTCTTCGATGCGGCGGAGCGCACCGAGTGGCTGGCCTTCCACCTGGAAGGCGCCAGCCGCGAGGCGCTCGTCGTGGCCGCGCTCGAAATCCTCACCCGCTACCAGTGCCTGGTGGGCCGCCGCAACGCGGCCTCCAACACGCCGTGCTTCAACCGGCTGCTGGCGCGTCACCGCTCCCTGCATGACTTGAAGCAGCCGCGGGTGCGCGCGGACTTCCACCGCGCGGTGGACGCCTGGCAGTGGACGCTCCGGCTGCGTCCGGAGGCGGACCTTCCGCTGCAAGCCGCGGCCTTCTTCCATGACGTGGAGCAGCCCGCCCATGGCCCGGGGACGCTCCGGGCCTTCGACCGCATCCACCCGGTGCGCGGCTCGGAGCGCGCGGTGCGGGTCATGGAGGAGGCGGGCGCGGACGACGCCAGTTGCCGGCGCGTGCGGGAGCTGGTGGCCCACATCCCTCGCCCGGGCAACGAGCGGGACGTGTCACTGCTGTACACCGCGGACGCGCTGTCCTTCTTCTCCCGGGAGTCCTCCAGCTACTTCCGCGAGGCCCCGCTGGAGCACCACCGCCGCCAGGTGGCCCGGATGCTCGCGCGCCTGCGCCCCGAACACCTGCGCTGGCTGGGACAGATGCGCCTGGCCCCAGCGGTGCGCGGTCAGCTCGAGGTCCTGGTGGCCGCCCACTTTCCAGGGGACGTCCAGGCCTGAGCCGGCCCGCGCGCGACACGGCTCGCGCTACGCGTGCACGGTTCTGTCCGACGAGCCCTCCAGCGGGCGGTCGTTCATGGTGACATCGCCCGTCAGTCCAGCGGCCTGCTGGCGCTCGGTGATTTCACGCAGGTTGCGCTCCTGCTTGTTCCCCATGGCGCCGCCCAGAATCACGGCCATGATGAGGACGGCGAAGATGACGACTCCCAGGATGGTGGCGCCGAGGATTTCCATGAGCTGACCCCTCGCTTGTGGGGGCCGCGCGCCAGGAAGGGGGAGCGCGGCCACGTTGGCTTCACCCCATCAAGGTGTGTCTTCCCGCCGCTCGTGTCGCCGCTTCCTCGGAGGCTTCCGCCCAGGACGTCCGCCCGCCCGGCAGGCGGGCGGCTAGCGCGCCAGCGCCACTTCGAAGCGCGGCAGGTACAGCCCGAAGCGCGTGCCCTCGTCCGCCGTGGACGTCACCTGCAACTGGCCGCCGTGGGCCCGCACGATTTCGTGGGTGATGTAGAGCCCCAGCCCCAGCCCGTTGCGCTGCGCGCTGCGCATGTCCTGGGCGCGCACGAAGGGGTCGAAGATGTGGGGCAGCCGCTCTCCTGGAATCGGCAGCCCCCAGTTGTGCACCTCCATCCGGACGCCCCCGTCCTCGTCCCGCACGGACACGCTGACGGACGTGTCCTCGGGCGAGTACTGCACGGCGTTGCCCACCAGGTTGGAGGCCGCCTGCGCGATGCGGTCCGCGTCCCAGTCGCCCCAGCCGTTGCCGGACAGGACCAGCTCGAAGCGGCGCATCGGGTGCGCCACCTCCAGCTCCTCCACCACCTGCCGCAACACGTCGTGCAGGTTCATCCGCGCGCGCGCCAGCGCATAGCCACCGCCCAGCCGGGTGCGCGTGAAGTCCAGCAAGTCGTTGATCATCCGCGCCATCCGGTCCGCGGAGATGGAGATGCGGTTGACGGCCTTGCGCTGCGGCTCCGCCAGACCGCCGTAACGCAGCAGCAGGGCCGCGTTGCCGGAGATGGCCTGCAACGGATTGCGCAGGTCATGCCCGAGGATGCCCAGGAACTGCTCGCGGAACACCGCCGTCTGCCGCGCCGCCTCCTCGCGCTTGAGGCCCTCCTCCACCCGCTTGCGCTCGATGGCGTAGCGCAGCGCCCGCACCAGCAGCGCGCCCGTCACCTGCCCCTTCACCAGATAGTCCTGCGCGCCCTCGTGCACCGCCTGCACCGCGAGCTGCTCGTCGTCCGTGCCTGTGAGCACCACCAGCGGCACGGACGGCGCGGCGTTGAGCAGGCGGGGGATGTTGGCCACCCCGTGCCCGTCCGGCAGCGACAGGTCCAACAGCACCGCGTCCACGCCCGCGCCGGACAGCACGCGCACCGCGTCCGCCAGCCGCTCCACGTGGAGGACGTCGAAGCGGGTGGTGGCCGTCTCCTTCAGCTCCTCCTGGAGCAGCCGCGCGTCGCCAGGGTTGTCCTCCACCAGCAGCAGGCGCAGCGGGCGCCCGTCCATGCTCCGGTCGCTCATGAAGCCTCGGGCTTGGGGGGCAGCCGGACGACGGAGAGCCAGAAGTCGTCGATGGAGCGCACCACGGAGATGAACTGATCCAGGTCCACCGGCTTGGCGATGTAGCAGTTGGCGTGCAAGTCGTAGGTGCGCAGGATGTCCTCCTCCGCCTTGGACGTGGTGAGCACCACCACGGGGATGCGGCGCAGGGCCCGGTCCACCTTGATTTCCGCCAGCACCTCGCGCCCGTCCTTCCGGGGCAGGTTGAGGTCCAGCAGGATGAGGTCGGGCCGGGGCGCGCCCGCGTGCACGCCTTCGCGGCGGAGGAAGGCCAGCGCCTCCACGCCGTCACGCGCCACCGACAGGCGGTTGTGCACCTTGCCCTCCTTGAGGGCTTCAATGGTCAGCCGCACGTCGCCGGGGTTGTCTTCCACCAGGAGGATTTCAATCGGGCTGCCCGTCATGTCGTGGCGCATGTCTCAAGACTCCGGTTGGGACGGGGCGGCGGGCAAGGTGAACCAGAAGGCCGTGCCCTCGCCAGGCTGGGACTCCACGCCGATACGGCCGCCATGGCGCTCGACGATTTTCTTGCAGATGGCCAGGCCAATCCCCGTGCCCGGGTACTCCTCCTTACCGTGAAGCCGCTGGAAGATGACGAAGATGCGCTCGAAATACTCGGGGGCGATGCCAATGCCCCAGTCGCGCACCGTGAAGCGGACCTCTTCCTCCAGGGGCTCAGCGCTCACCCGGACCCGGGGCGGCGAGGCCCCATGGAACTTGAGCGCGTTGCCCACCAGATTCTGGAACAACTGGGTGAGCTGCGTTTCGTCCGCCAGCACCGCCGGCAGCGGCCCGTGCTCCACCGAGGCGTGCGTCTCCTGGATGGCCACCCGGAGGTTGGCGGCCGCGCGGTCCAGCGCCCTGCCCGCGTCACAGGCCCGCATGTCCCGCCCCCGCGTGCCCACCCGCGAATAGGTCAGCAGGTCCTGGATGAGCCGCTGCATGCGGTTCACCCCATCCACCGCGTAGTGGATGAACTCGTCCGCGTCGGCGTCCAGCTTGCCCTTGTAGCGCCGGCCCAGAAGCTGCGTGTAGCTGGCCACCATGCGCAGCGGCTCCTGCAGGTCATGCGAGGCCACGTAGGCGAACTGCTGGAGCTCCTCGTTGGAGCGGGCCAGCTCCTGGGCGCGCTGCTGGAGGACCTCCTCGCCGCGGCGCCGCTCCACGCCCTGGGCAATGGCGTCCGACACCGCCGCCAGCGCGGCCACCGCGTCCTCGCCCAGGGGGCCGCTGCAATAGATGCCCAGCACGCCCACGAGCTGCCCGCGCACCATCAGCGGCATGCCCGCGAAGGAGCGGACGCCCGTCTCCTCCAACCAGGCCCGGTCCAACACCCGCGTGTCGCCCCTGAGGTCATCCACGCGAAGCTGGGCGCGCCTGCGAGCGACCTCGCTCACCATGCTCAGACCCTCCACGCGGACCCGCATCCACTTGTCGCGCGGGGGCGCGTGGGGACCCGCGTTGCCCGCCAGCTCCAGGGTGTTGGTGTCCCGCGAGTACAGCCACAGCCGCGCCGTCTTCGCGCCCAGGTGCGTCACCAGGGCGTTGGCGCAGTCCTGGAGAATCTCCGGGACGGCGCCCTCGCGCGCCAGGGCCAGGCTCACCTCCGCGCGCAGCGCCTCCAGCCTCCGGGCGGCCGCCTCCCGCTCCACGCGGCGGGCGGCGTCCTCCACCTGGCGCTGGGCGGAGATGTCCGTGGTGGTGCCCACCCACTCCCGCACGCCGCCGTCCGGGTTGAGCACCGGCACCGCGCGCACGCGCACGGGCGTGTAGTCGCCGCCCGGGCGGATGAGGCGGTACTCCGATTCATAGGGGCGGCGCTGCTCCACCGCGTCGAACCAGCCCCGCGCCGCGGTGTCCCGGTCCTCGGGGTGCACGGCCGACAGCCAGCCGAGGCCCCGCCATTCCTCGTAGCGCTTTCCGGTGAAGGCACGCCAGGACGGGCTGTCCTCCTCGATGTCGCCATCCGGGCGCGTCACCCAGATGGCCTGGGTGGAAGCGGTGACCACCGAGCGGAAGCGCTGCTCCAGCCGCCGCGCGTCCTTGATGAGCCGGGCGTTGTCCAACGCCACCGCGGCGCGCTCCGCCAACTGCGTGCCCAGCAGGACGTCTGCCTGGGAGAAGCGCCGGCCAGACTCCGCGTGCACCAATGACAGCGCGCCAATGGTGCGTCCGCGCGCCTTGAGCGGCAGCAGCAGGGCCGAGCGCAGGCCCAGCTCCCGCGTGATGCGCAGGTGCTCCGCGTCGCGCGAGCCCGCCACCAGCACCGCGTCCGGGATGTCCGCCATCACCACCGGTTCGCCGGTGCGGATGACGGACAACACGCCGGAGGGGTCCTCGTGGCGCGGCGGGTAGCGCACCCGCAGCTCCTCCGCGTAGCGCACCTTCTCCGGGTCCACGTGGGCCACGCCCACCTGGCGCGTGGAGCCATCCTCGTAGGCGATTTCAATGGCGCACCAGTCCGCCAGCGACGGCACCGCCAGCCGCGTCAGCGCCGCGAGCGTGGCCTCGTAGTCCAGCGAGGACGAGGACAAGAGCGCGCCCGCCTCGGCCAGCAGGCGCATGGACTCCGTGGCGCGCTTCTGATCCTCGATGTCCGTGCAGGTGCCGAACCACTGGACGATGCGCCCGCTGTCGTCGCGCACCGGGTGCGCCCGCCCCAGGTGCCAGCGCCACACCCCATCATGGCGGCGGCAGCGGTATTCCACCTCGTAGGGCTCGCCGGTGCGCAGGGAGTGTGCCCAGCGCGGGCCCGCCTCCTCCAGGTCGTCCGGGTGGAAGGCTCGCCGCCAGCCCGCTCCCAGCGACTGCTCGGGCGTGAGGCCGGTGTAGGTGTACCAGCGGGAGTTGTAATACTCGTGGTGGCCGTCCGCCCGGGTGACCCAGACGAGCTGGGGGAAGGCATCCAATCCAGGGAGCGCCGGTCGGGGGCCCGGGCTCGGGGACTCCGGTGCCACGTCCGGAGGACTGCTCAGGGGGTGCGTCATGGAAGGCACCCGACCATAACAGCCCGCGGCGGAGCCGCCCTCCTCGGCGCAGACGGCTTTTCAACAGCCGACAGTCCCGTGCCAGGCCCGCCCCCACTCCGGACAGCCAGGGAACCGAGGGCCCGGACACTCCTGTCAACACCCTGAGGTACGAGACGCCTGTCTTTGCGTGGACAGAACAGACAGACGCAACTTTTGCCATGCAAAGCATTTCCAGTAGCTTTTCCTACGAAGACATCAGACGCGGGTCGGGGCCGGGGGGAGGTTCACTGCAAGGCTTCATCAGGAGCACAGGAGCCCATGTCCGACCGCAGGCGACATCAGGCGGGACAGGCCGCGGTCGAAACGGCGCTCGTCGTGCCGATGATGGTCTTCATCATCCTGGGCACCCTCCAGTTGGGCATGATGCACCACGCCCGGCTGATGACGGAGTACGGCGCCTACCGGGCCGCCCGCGCGGGCATCGTCAACCACGGTGACTGCAACATCATGCGCAAGGCCACCCTGACGGCGCTGCTGCCCACGCTGGGGCCGCTCAGCCAGGACATGAAGGGCCGCGTGGACACGCTCGACTTCGCCCAGGGCGTCCACACCGCGTACACCCGGCGGCTCTTCACCGGCTACCTGGACAACACCTTCGTGGAGGTCTTCCCCCGGTACGCCAGCGGCGGGCTGCCGCTGTACCGGCTGGAGGTGGTGAACCCCCGGCGCAGTGATTTGGATGGGCTGTTCGCGACCTATGGCTCGCACATGGACGCGCACGAGGTGGACTACGACGACCTCCGGGATGACCGCATCATCGACGCCAACCTCCTGTCCATCCGGTTGACCTACTTCTACGAGCTGCGCATCCCCTTCGCGAACTGGCAGCTCCACAGCTTCTACATGGGCCGCGAGTACCTGGACGAGCTGCGAGGCATCCAGTTCGAGAACCAGCGCGTGGGAGGCCAGGCGGCCACCGCGTACCTGGAGCGCCGGGGCGCGGCGCGCGGCGGCGACCACCGGAGCCTGAGCACGCTCGCGGGTGAAGGCACCTACGTCATTCCGCTGACGGCCACCTGGTCCATGCGCATGCAGTCCAACTACTTCGACAGCCAATACGGACCGCGCGGCTGCGCGGTCGACAGTTGAGAGCAGCTCGGCCGGGAGCCCTCATGTTCCGCCTTCTTCGCAGGATGCGCCGTGATGAACGCGGCCAGGCCATGGTCATTGGCGCCGTCGCCATGCTGGTGCTGGCGGTCAGCGTGATGGCGTCGGTGAGCATCGGCCATGGCGTCTACGAGAAAATCAAACTCCAGGACGCCGCCGACGCCCAGGCCTACTCCATCGCGGTGAAGGAGGCGCGGGCCTACAACTTCCTGGCCTACACCAACCGCGCCATGGTGGTGCACTACTCCGCCATGCTCACGGTGATGTCCTACGTGAGCCACGCCGTCTACCTGGACCAGACCATCCGCAGCGCGGCGAGCGTGCTCAAATACATCCCCGTCATCGGCGGCGTCTTCGCGGCGGTGGAGCAGGCGCTCAAGTTATGGAAGAAAGCCGTGGAGGTGGTGTCCCAGGCGCTCATCCCCATCCTCACGGGGTTGAACATCGCGCTGTGGCTGGCCCAGGAGGCCATGCTCTACAGCACGCTGCTGGACCTGGTGACCTCCGACGGAGACACCGTCCTCCAGGGCACGGACCCCAAGGCCCAGGTGGGCGTGGCCATGACACACGGCACGGGCGGGGGCAACCCCGGCATGGCGGGGGTGCTGCGGGCCGCCGGCAGCACCAACTATTCGAACCTGAAGAACTTCCTCCACCCCATCGACGACGGGCCGCACAGCAGCGGCGGCGTGGACGTCAGCGACCCCACGGGCCTGAGCAAACGCTCGAAGCTCCTGCGCGACAACAAGCTGTCCGACCCGGACATGGCCAAGTACCGCCTGCTCATGGGCAACCTGGCCAACTCCGTGCGGCGGCGGTGGACGGCGGTGGGTGAAGGCCCGCCCCTCATTGGCCGCCGGTGGAACCTGGGCCTGTGCGTGGGCCTGTTCCAGGTGCGCATCCAGAAGACGGCGGACAGCCAGATCAAGAGCTTCCGGGAGGACTTCGAGGACAACCGCAAGGACCAGCTCTACGCCGCCGACGACATCCAGATTCGCCTGCGGCCCGCCTGCTTCTTCGGCCGCTGGCGCACCGTCTTCCAGCTCCGCTTCCGCGCCGCGGCGGACGCGCAGGGGGGCTTCCACCAGGAGTACGGTCGCCGCAAGACGGATGACCACCACGACTGGACGGGCATCACGCCCTTCGTCACCTCGGACCCCAGCTTCATCCGGCCGTGGCAGTACCACTTCGGCTACCCCTGCAACGTCACCGTCCTGTCCAAGGACATGGGCGCCCTGAGCGGCGCCGACCAGCCCTTCCAGATGAAGAACCTGTCGGAGAACGCCTTCATGAAGAACGCGTCCGGCCGCATCGACGCCGAGGGCGAAATCGTGGGCGGCGGCTTCCTGGACATGACGTGGAAGTACGTGGGCGGCTACCGGATGGCGAACGGCGAGGAGGACGAGGACGCCGACCACTTCCGCAGGACGACCGGCGGGATGATGGCCATCGCGGTGGGCCGCGCCGTCTACCACCGCCCCGGCGTGTGGAAGGAGGAGCCCAACTTCTTCAACCCGCTGTGGACGGCGCGCCTGGCGCCCGTGAAGACGCACTGGGAGGACTCCGCCATGCGGCTGATGATTCGGGAGTGGGACCTCAGCGCGGGCTGGTTCCGGAGCGCCTTCAATTACTGACGGAGCCGCCATGAAGCCTTCCTCCTCTTCTCGCATCCCGCGTGGAACGTCCCGGACGAGGCGCGGCGCCGCCACCGTGGAGTTCGCCCTGCTGGCGCCGCTGCTGGTGGTGCTGGTGCTCTGGTCCAACTACTTCTGGGACCTGCAACGCGTGCGGCTCAAGGGCGCGGAGCTGGCCCGGTACGTCGCCTTCGAGCGCACCGTGAAGCCCGACGTGGACCGCATCGCCGCGGAGGCCCAGGAGCGCTACAAGGACCTGGACGGCTCCACGAAGACAGGCGCGCTGCACGACAGCTTCGAGGGACGGCTCACCGTGTCCGTGCGAGCCCGGAACGCGGACGCGCCCCTCACGTCCTCCTCCATGTCGGGCCGGTCCTCGGGCGGGCTGATGGCGGCCGCCAACACGGCCATGAGCGTGCTGGGGGGAACGGTGGACGCCGTCGCCCGGCAGATGGGCTTGGACTCACGACAGGGCGCGGTCCAGACGGACGTCGAGCTCACCATCCGCAACGGCTACATCCCGGAGACCTTCGCCCTGTACACCACGGGCTTCGGGAACGGCCGCCTGGACATGCGGATGACGGAGCGGTTCTACCTCTTCCATGACACGTGGCGCGCCTGGGCGCCCGGCGACGCGCCCGGCAACACCTACCCGCGCGTCGAACAACGCACGTATGACCGCGTGCGGCGCGTCGCCTATGCCGGCGTCGCCTCCAACTCCGGCGGCGTGTTGAACTCCATTGGCGACGTGCTCGGCGTGCTGGGCCTGGATTTCCCCTTCAGCAATGACTACCTGCGCCAGTCGGTGCGGATACGCGAGGTCCCCACGCCGGGCCAGTTCAATGCGACCACGCCGACGCGCACCGTCCCCGGCGACGTGCTGCAAGCGGCCTATTGGAACAACGACGAGGACTGGTGCTTCGGCGACTGTGAGCCCAACGCCGTCCAGCAGAAGCGCGGCTTCTCCCAGAACGGTGGCTACGGCGACAACTGGGCCATGCGGGCCTACAACTGCCGGGGGCCGTACTTCCAGGGCGCCAGCAAGTCCGAGCTCCCCGAGTCCGTCTACTCGGACGCGCACATCTTCAGCGTGAAGCGGGAGCAGTACCACCACTACGAAGAGAACGGGTGCCAGTGAGCGCCACGCCCCCTTCCACGCAAAGACAGCTCACGGACCGGACGGGCGCGGTGCCCCGGCTGCTGGGATTGGGCGGGCTGCTGCTGCTGGTGCTCACCGCCGCCACGCTGCGGGAGCCGCCGCCCGAGGAGCCGCCTCCGCCCGCCGCGCGGCCTCCCCGCCGAGCCGCCGCGGCCTCCCGAGCCAGCGCGCCCGCTGCTGCAAGGCCTCTTTCCGGCGTTCCCTCGCACGACGCTCATCCCCATGGGCCGGATGGAGGCCAACGGCAATCCCATGGAGATGGCCTTCTTCGAAACCCAGGACCCGCCGGGCGACGTGCTGGAGTTCTACGCCCGGGAGTTCCGCCGCCGGGGCCGCCGCGTCACCCACCAGCCGGATGGCACGGGCGGCGGGGTGGTGAACTACTACGACGAGCAGCGCGGCGCGCTCGTCTCCGTCACCGCCGTTGGCATGGGGGGCCAGCCGCCGCGCACGCTCGTCTTCCCCTCGCTGGTCGACACGCCCCAGGGCATCCATCTCCACGGCAGCGCGCCGGACACGCTCCCGAGGCCACCCGGGGCCATGACGGTGCTGCGCGTGGATGACCGGAACACGGGCCCCTCCGGGAACAGCATGACGCTCACCGAGGTGGCCCACGGCACGCCCGAGATGTTGTCCGCCTTCTACCGCGAGGCCTTCGGCCAACGTGGTTACACGTCGGCCCCCGCGCGCACGGGCGCCAACGGGGTGGAGCTGCTGTCCTTCGAGCGCCAGGGCGAGCGGCTGTCCCTGTCGCTGTCCCCCGTCGCCAAGGACGGCCCGCCCGAATCCCTTGTCACCGTGGTCCAGGAGTGGACCACGCCTTCCACGGAGTCCTTCCCATGAATGGCTGGATGACGCGGACGTTGAAGTGGGCCCGGCGGCCCCGCACGCGAGGCCAGGCCATGGCGGAGTTCTCACTGCTGCTGATGGCCTTGCTCATCATCGGCGGTGGAATCGCCACCTTCGCGCCCGACATGTTCGCGGCCTTCACCATCTACGTGCGCGGCTTCTACCTCGTGCTTGGGTACCCGCTGGGGTGAGCGCGCACGCCGTCTCACTGCTCCGGGAGCCGGGGAATGGCGATGGGCACGGCGCTCAGCTCGGGCGTGGCGCCCGTGCCCACCTTGCGCGCCACCCAGGTGGCCGAGTCGTCACGGATGGACTCCACGCCGGACACGAGCACCTTCGTCGAGAGGACCACGAACACCACCCGCTGGTCCTCCTGGCGGTAGACGCGCTGCCGCGCCTTTCCCGCGAACGCCCCGGCGCGGATGTCCGTGGGCTTCTCCTCCGTCAGCGTGCCGCGCAGCTCGGGCTGGTCCATGTAGAGGTCCACCGGAAGCGAGATGGGCGGATGGGGCGACACGGAGACGGCCAGCCGCTCGACGACGGGCCGCGCGCCGCCCACCACCCACGCCGCCATCAACGTCCTGGGCGTCGTCTGGTAATCCAGCTCGACTTGATAGAGCGGCGAGCCGTCCTCGCGCCGCGTCTCTCCCACCACCGCCACGCGCACCGGGAAGCGGGCCTGCCCGGAGCGGTATTCGTACTCCACCCACGCCCCCACCACCGGCTGGAACCGGGCATGCAGCAGGGGCGGCGGCACCAGCGCCCGGGCCTCCGCGATACGCGACGGGTCGACGGTGATGGGCGCGGGGCTCGCGGGTGGACGGAGCGCGGAAGGCACGGGAGGCGCCTTGTCGGAGGCGTCCACGGGGGTGCCAGCAAGCCAGGACACGGCGGACACAACAGCCAGGAGGCGTCGCATGCGGGTGATGTTAGGGCAAATCCCTGCCATTTCCAGACAGGTGTCTGACGATTCGGTGCGGCGATGACACGGAAGGTCTGCCATCTGGTGGCGGTATTGCTTTGTCTTCACGCCACGCCAGCGTCCACCCAGGACGGGATGCTGGGCCTGCCGCTCGTGCTGCGGGAGGGGGGCTGGGCTCGCTACGTGGGCCAGTCCTCCGAAGGGCCCTCCACCTTCGTGTTCAAGGTGGGCCCGTCGGACACGCATGGCGGCCAGCGCGCGCGGTGGCTCCTCCTGGAGGTCGACGTGCCCGCGACGGGGCGGGTGACGCTCGAGTTCCTGGTGAAGGGCGAGGTCTTCTCCGCGGACAAGGTGCTGCTGACGCGGGTGCGGGTGCCAGGACAGGCGCCCCAGGACGCCTCGGATGTCTTCGCCGACATGGGGCGCCCCGCGGGGTGGAAGGCCCGCGTCATCCGCCAGGGCACGGAGCGCGCCGCCGGCCGCGAGCTTCTCGTGACGGAGTACTCCTTCCCGGCGGGGCTCACCGCCACGTGGTCCTCCACCGTCCCTGGCGTGGGGCTGGTGCAGGTGTCTGGCCCGGAGCCCTTCCAGCTCGTCGCCTTTGGCGTGGGCGGCGACCCCTGGAAGGGTGTCGTCACGGCCGCGCAGTGGCCGGCGTCGCCCGCGCCGAAGTGAGCCTCAGCGTCCCGGGGCCCGAAGCGAGAGCCCGGCCTGGAGCAGTTTTCCCCGGGTCCGCTCGGCTTCGTCGCTGGGCAGCCGGACCTCCAGCCGCAAGACGTCCCCCCGCCCCGCCTGAAGCCAGGTGCGAGGCAACGCGCCGTCCTGCTTCCGCAAGCGGAACCACTCCAGTTCAGTGAAGCGCGTCCGGCGGCCCAGGTGGTCCACGAAGCCCTCGCGTCCGACGAACAGCGACGGCACCCCTTGAAAGCCCATGGCGCCCCACCAGATGGCCAATCCCAGACAGAAGGCGCCCGGCGCTGGGCGCGGCGCTTCGGATGTCAGGAGATGAAGTCCCAGGAGGGCCAGCACGCCCACGACGGCCAGTACCTGTACATACGTCCCCACCTCCGCGCGGGCGCGCAGCGGCGTGAGGGGCCGGGCGCGCCAGAGGGAGAGCAGCGCATGCCCCGACAGGAGCGCCAGTCCTCCCGCGGCGACGGCGACGGCCAGGCCCACCTGTCCCCTGGCGCCCCCCAGCGTCTGCGCCTCCTGGATGAGCCAGGGCACGCAGCCACCAAAGCCAGTCGCCGCGACGAAATGAAAGGCCAGGGAGGACGTGGGCATTGTCAGCCACGCATCGTACGCGGGGCACGAGAAGATGGGCAGACGGGCAGGCGGCCTCCTTCCACCTCTCCTGCCCTGCCACCCTCCGGCCAGGGCGCGAGCAACTCCCACATGGCGGGTTCGAGCAACGGGCACCACCTTCCGCCAGCGGATATCACCTGCCTGTGAGGGATAGGCCGCGTGAGGAGCGTGACACCCCCATGTGGAGCCCATCTGCCCGTCGAGTCCGCCCCGCGCCGTGGCGCCTGCGTGGTGGCACGCGCGCGCCAGCGCGGCCTCTGGGCCCCGGCCTGACGACGGCCTCGGCCGCGACGTCCCGGCCCCAGGATTCACACGCGCCGGCACGGCCCTACCGGGGACGGCCACACGGCGTTTCGTCCATGGCCTGTGGGCTGGCGCTCGCGGCGCTGGGCGGCGCCGGCATCCAGGTGCTGGGCCCCTCGTGCCTGGAGCGGCTGCGGCGGCGGAAGCGGGGACACCACCGCTGGTGGCATCGCTCCCAGGAGCCGTTGATGGAGTCCATGGAGACGGCGTTGACCATGGCGCTGCTCGGCGTGTCCGTGCTCCCCCTGGTCGCGGAGGCCGCGTCACCGGAGTGGTCCACCCGGCCCGGCGCGCTCCCCGAGACGCGGGACGAGCGTCCGGCCGTGGACGCCAGTGATGACCTGGATGACCTCGACTTCGAGTCAGCCTTCGCGTCCTACTAGCGCGCCTGTTAACACCGGGCGCATGACGACCGCGCCCCGCCCCAATCCGCTGCTGTCGGACCGCGACGTGGACTTCCAGCTCTACGAGGTGCTGGACGCCACCGCGCTGTGTGCCCTGCCCGCGTTCGCGGAGCACTCCCGGGACACCTTCACCCTGCTGCTGGACACCACGCGCCGCTTCGCGCGCGAGGTGCTCTACCCGACCTACCGCGCCATGGACGCACAGCCCCCGTCCTTTCGCGACGGCCGCGTCCACGTCCACCCGCTGATGCGTGAGCTGTACCCGCGCATGGTGGAGCTGGGCCTGCTCACCGCCACCCGTCCGGCCGACGTCGGCGGTCAGCAACTGCCGCTCACGGTGCACGCGGTGTCCACCGCCTACCTCATGGCGGCCAACCTGAGCGTCTATGCCTGGCTGGGCCTGACGCTGGGCGCGGCGCACCTGCTGGAGGTGTTCGGCACGCCGGAGGTGAAGGAGGCCTTCATGGCACCGATGTACCGGGGCGAGTGGACGGGCACCATGGCCCTCACCGAGCCGCAGGCTGGCAGCAGCCTCGCGGACGTGCGGACGCGCGCGACGCCCGCGCCGGATGGCACCTGGCGCATCCAGGGCTCCAAAATCTTCATCAGCGGCGCGGACCAGGACTTCCGCGAGAATGTGGTGCACCTGACGCTGGCGCGCATCGAGGGCGCGGAGGACGGCACGCGAGGCATCTCCCTCTTCGCGGTGCCCTCGCGGCGGCCAGAGGGCGGCGCGCTGGTGGACAACGACGTCCGGGTGGCGGGCGTCATCCACAAGATTGGCTGGAAAGGCATCCCCAGCCTCGCCCTCAACTACGGCGAGTCGGGTGACTGCCACGGCTGGCTGGTGGGGCCGCCCGGGCGCGGACTGGCGTGCATGTTCCAGATGATGAACGAGGCGCGCATCATGGTGGGCATGAACGGAGTGGCCACCGCGACGGTGGCGTACCACGAGGCCGTGGCCTACGCGCGCGAGCGCCCCCAGGGCCGCCCCAGCGGCATCCGCGACGCCACGCGTCCACAGACGCCCATCATCGAACACGCGGACGTCCGGCGGATGCTGCTGCGGCAGAAGGCCATCGTCGAAGGCGGCCTGTCGTTGCTGCTGGCCGCGTCGTACCAGGCGGACCTCGCGGGGCATGCGCCGGACGAGGCCACGCGTCAGCGCGCGGGCCTGCTGGTGGACCTGCTGACGCCAGTGGCGAAGTCGTTCCCCGCCGAGCGCGGCTTCGAAAGCAACGCGCTCGCGGTGCAGGTGCACGGCGGCTACGGCTACTCCAGCGAGTACCTCCCCGAGGCCTGGCTGAGAGACCAGAAGCTCAACAGCATCCACGAAGGCAC
Source organism: Myxococcus sp. 1LA (assembly GCA_046520405.1). Taxonomy (GTDB): domain Bacteria; phylum Myxococcota; class Myxococcia; order Myxococcales; family Myxococcaceae; genus Myxococcus. Next base: position 108 of record JBKGHI010000118.1, on the reverse strand, counting down.
CACCGGCATCCAGGGCCTGGACTTGCTGGGCCGCAAGGTGGTGGCCGGCGGCGGCGCGGCGCTCCAGGGCCTTCGCGGAGGAGGTGGGCGCACCGTGGCGCGGGCGCG
>JBKGHI010000117.1:0-24537 GCA_046520405.1 Myxococcus sp. 1LA | reverse complement strand
ACCGCGCGGGGATAGGCGTTGAGGTCGGTGATGACGGTCTCCGGCGCGGGCGCCGTGCCTGAGTCCCCGGGGCCTTGGGGTCTTGCGAGGGAGCGACGTGCTGCGCGGGGGCGGGCTCACGCGCCGGAGCGGCATCCGGCGTGGTGGCGAGCGCCATCAAGAGAAAGACGGACGAGGGCATGTCCCGTCATTCTAGAGGCCCTCCCTGGATTCTGTGACAGGGGAGATGCCCTCGCCCTGCCAGCAGCCGGACAGGCGACACTCTCACCCCAGCGCGTCGAGCAGCATCGAGCGGCGGCGCTGACGCGGCAGCAACCTGAACCGCCGCAGCTCCTTGCGCTTCACCCGGCGCTCGATGGCGCTGTGGACGGAGATTGGACCCGGGCCTCGCAGCAGCAGGCCGAGCGCGATGGCGCCCAGGGCCAGGTTGAACTCGAAGCCGCCCTTCGTGTTGTCGAAGCCCTTGGAGCCGTGGACCTTGGCCACGGCGACGGCCTGGGTGACGAGGACGGCCAGCGCGGCCGGGCGCGTGGCGATGCCGAGGATGGAGCTCACGCCCGCGAGCAGCTCCGCCACGCCCGTGGCGATGACCCAGCGCTTGCCCGGTTTCAAGCCCAACTGCTCGAAGAAGCCCGCGTGTTGTTCGGTGCCTTCGGGCCGGAGCTTGGCGATGCCGTGCACCACCATCGTGGACCCGAGCGACAGACGCGGAGGCAGCAGGGCCGCTGCCTTGAGGACGCTCGGTTGCTCGGTCAGGGTCGCCACGTTCATCGCTTTCACTCCTTGCTGGGGCCAAGGGCCCGTGGGCGGAAACGTGGGTAGGTTGGGCCCGGCGCGGACGCGTGGCACGCTGCGGCGGTTCCGCCCTCCTCGGCCGGTGGGCATACTGCCGGCCTCACGGGGCCTGACTCACGGGCGCGAGTGGACCTCGCGTCGCGGTGCGGGCCCGGTGTGAATACCCCCTGGTCCGAGGCAGTCACCCCGTCATGTTCCTCCGCTGGCCGCTGATGTCCCTGTCGTTGTTGGTGTCCACTCCGGTGCTCGCGGAAGACGGCGTCGCCGTCCGGGTCCGGTGCTCGGAGAAGTGCACGGTGGTGCTGGATGGGAAGAATGGCTTCCGGGTGAATGACTCCACCTGGGAGTTCAAGGGCGTCGCGCCGGGCAACCGGCGCATCGACGCCACGGGTGTGCTCAGCCGCCCGCTCGCTGGCAGCTTCGTGTTCATCCCGGACGTGGCGACGGCGGACGTGCTCCTGGTCAGCAACAAGCGCATCCTCATCGAGCCCGGCAGCAGCACCATGCCCGGCACGCCGGGCTGGGCCGAGCCGAACCTGCCCGCGCCGGCCTCCACGTCCAAGGCGCCGAGCGTGGCCACCGTGAAGTGCCAGGACGACTGCACGGTGCTGCTCGATGGGAAGCGCGGGCTCCGCCGGGACGACCGGACCTGGGAGTTCCGCGACGTGGCGCCGGGCCAGCGCCGCGTGGAGGGCACCGGTGGCGTCTTCAACCGGCGGCAGTTCGTGGGCTACGTGGAGATACCGGGCGGCTCGGAGGTCACCCTCTACGGAGACTCCAAGGGCCGGGTGACACTCACGAGGCAGGAGAACCTGGAGGCGGCGAGGCAGCCCCCGGCGAGCGCCACGATGACCTCCGTGATTCACGTGCGCTGCCCGAAGGCCTGCACCGTGACGATGGACGGACAGCGCCGGGGCACGAGCAACGCGACGAACCTGAGCCTGCGCGACGTGCCGCCTGGGACGCATGCGCTGGAAGTGGACTTCACGGTGGGCGGGAAGCTGCGGCGCTCGACGCTGGAGGTGCCCGCGAGCCACGAGCTGTTCGTCACCGCGTCCGAGGAGCACGGCGTGCAGGTGACGAATACGAAGCCCCTGAATGGTGAGTAGAAGCTGACCGGCCGGATTGGGAAGACTGTCCAATCCACTGGAATCGGGTTCAGGGGGAGTGACCACTGGATTGGACAGTCGGGGGTGAGGGTTCCCTCGAAGGGAGGGTTGGCGCGCGAAATGCTTTGTCTTTCGGACAATGACTCTCGCGCCGGTCCAACACATCCCTTCCCCCAGGTGGGGGACTACAGTCAGCCGGATGACTGGCCACGTGGACCGTACCGCGCTCGAGCGCGACCTGTACCTGAACGTGATCCGGCTCCTGGAAGCCCAAGACAGCCCGACCGGGCCCATGACGGAAGTCCTCGTGGGGCTGGTGGCGCTGGCGGAAGCCGAGCGTGCGTACATCGAGCTGTACCAGGATGAGACTGCCGGAGAGCGCCGGTGGTCGACGTCCCATGGCTGCACGACGAGCGACGAGGAGCAGATTCGCGCCGTCACCTCGCGAGGCATCGTCGCGGCGGCGATTGCGTCGGGGCAGACGGTGCATACGCCGTTCGCGCTGCTCGACCCACGCTTCTCCGCGTCGAACAGCGTCAAGCAACAGCGTTTGGAGGCGGTGCTGTGCGTGCCCCTGCCAGGCGCTTCTCCCGGGGTGCTCTATCTGGAGGGGCGCCGGGGCGCGGGGCCCTTTCCGCCAGAGGTCGTCCAGGTCGTGGAGAACGTGGCGCGCTTCATCGGCACGACGGCGCAGCGGGCCACGTCTTGGAGCCGCTCCGGAGCCACGGACCCGACACGTCCCTTCCGGGAGCGGCTGCGGCTGGACGGCATCGCGGGCCGCAGCCGGGCCCTGGCGAACGTCTTTGAACAGGTCTCCCTCTCATCCCCACTGGATGTCACCGTGCTCGTCACGGGCCCTTCGGGGACGGGCAAGACGCAGCTTGCGCAGGCCATCCACGACAACAGCAAGCGCAGGGCGGGCCCCTTCGTGGAGCTCAACTGCGCGGCGATTCCGGAGGGGCTCATCGAAAGCGAGCTCTTCGGCGCGATGCCGGGTGCGTTTCCGGGAGCGCGGCGGACGACGGGCAAGGTCGAGGCGGCCGAGGGCGGCACGCTCTTCCTGGATGAAATCGCGGAGATTCCGCTCGCGGCGCAGGGCAAGTTGCTGCAGTTGCTCCAGTCCAAGCAGTACTACGCGCTCGCGAGCCCCCGGCTGGCGAAGGCGAACGTGCGGGTGATTGCCGCCACCAACGCCGACCTGGAGCAGCTCGTGGCGGAGAAGCGGTTCCGCGAGGACCTCTTCTACCGGTTGAATGTCTTCACCATCCGCATGCCGAGCCTGGCCGAAAGGCGCGAGGACCTGGGCGCCCTGGTGGAGGGGCTGATGGAACGCCTGGCCGAGGAACATGGCCTGCCACGGCTCCGCGCCTCACCCGGCTTCCATGTGTACTGCGAAGCCACGGAGTGGCCCGGCAACGTGAGGCAGTTGAGGCACCGGTTGGAAGCCGCGCTCATCCGGGCCGCCGCGGAGAGCGCCGCGTACGTGGAGCCCCGTCACCTCATGGAGGGCCGGCAGGGCCACGAGTCAGGCCCGGTCTCGTTCCACGAAGCGACGCGAATCTTCCAGTGCAACCTGCTCCGCCGGGAGCTGGTGAAGACGGAGTGGAATATCGCTGAAACGGCCCGCGGTCTCGACCTCACCCGCTCGCATGTCTACAACCTCGTGAGAGCGTTCGATTTGAAGCGTGAATAAGTCTCAACAACACCCCGAACAACGAGGAGCAGCCCAATGGCATACCCAGATCCCGTGGAGCGATCCGACAGCTTCTACCAATCACAAACCCGCCCCGCGAATGATTACGCCAAGCTCCATCACTGGTGGGGCGCGGAGACGGCCAGCTTCTACAGTCCCTTCAAGGTCGAGTTCCTGAGCCGGAAAACAATCGAATCCGACCTGACACCCGAAGACCTGCTGACCTTCAAGTTCGTTCGGAAGGAAGAGCTCGGAGCATTCGAGGTCGACCTGAAAGACCATACCCTCAAGGTCTGGCCCTACCATCCTTCAACGATTCCTTCGATGGAGGACATCAACGCAGCCCAGGCGAACAACCAGAAGCTCTACGGGTTCCTGTTCCTCTCCACCACCTGGCAACGGAGTGAACACTCGCGGTTCAATCCAGCAGGCGGTCCCCCCGTCGACCCCAACTCCCTCATGGAGGGGGGCGGCAAGTGGCCCCTCGCTGGCTTCGACCCCACCGTCACACTGAAGGAGATCGTCGCCCAGATAAAGGCAGACCTGGAAGGAACCGTGCCGTTCATTCCTCTCGAGATTTTCGATTCCATCGAGAAAACCCTCTCGAAGTACATCGCGAGATAAAATGAACCTGACCATCATCTCCTATACGAAGGTCCTGGACCGGCACTACGAGAACATCGCGCTCAAGGTCAGCCAGCTCGTGCTTCCACCCCGCTCCGCTTTCGCTCGTTTCCAGAAGGGCGCGGAGAACTTCCGCCTGGCGCTCAGGTCGCCCCAGCTCACGACCATCGGCGGGAAGCTGGAGATTGAGTTCCTGGACCTGGTCGGGCACGGCACCTCGAACAAGGACTTCAAACTCGGTGACGACTTCCTCATCAGGGACCAGAAAATCGAAAGCAGCTTCGCCCAGATACTCAACTACTATCTATCACCCAAGACACAAATCAGACTGCTTGGGTGCGTCACGGGGACGGAGATACCCGGTCTCGAAATGTTACGTGCGGTCTCCTCCGCCCTTGGAAACCGCGTCGTCTTTGGCACGACCAACATCGTCCACGCGGATGACTTCGACATCAACGGTCTGAGGTCGAGCTACACATCCCTGACCTCCTCGCTCGACTCAGAGGCATCTCCCCCCCCCACCAAAGCGGCCCTCGGCAGCGCCGCCTAGGGAGGCATGGGCGCGACAGCGCCTGTGCCATGGAGACGCTCGACACACCGGATTCCAATGGCGAACTCGAACCGCCGCTGAGGCATGTGGTTGACCCAGGCCACTTCATGGTGGCGCAGCTCCTCGGGTGAATCCCAGCGGCCGCCAGCCATCATGCGCAGGGTCCTGAACCGGCCGGAGGCGGCCGTTGTCTCAGTCCACTCCGCCACGTTCCCCGCCATGTCGAGCAGACCATAGGGGCTGACGTCTTCCGGAAAGGCTCCCACGGGAGAGACCGTTGGATAGACGTCCTCTCCCATGAGGTTGGTCGGAGGCACCCGTTTCGGCTCCTGCCAGACGGTCTTCCTTCTCGGATCGGGATTGCGGACCGTCCCTGCCTCGTCGAGCGTGAGGCCTCCTCGGAAGGCCTTGCGCCATTCATCCATCGTCGGGAGCTTCTTGCCCATGAAGCGGCAGAAGGCTTCCGACGTGAGTGCGTCCACCCCGGTCACGGGCCTCCTGGGCTCCAGTGCCCCGACGAAGCCGGGGTGGTCAGGTGGGAGTTCCCTTTCGTGAGCGGTCCTCATCAGGACCTCCTCCTGGAAGAGGTGGAACTGCCCATTCGTGACCTCCGTCGTGTCGATGGCGAAGCGACCCACCTCGACGAGCTGCTCCGCCGTCCCCTCTTCATCGTCTCCCGGTCGCCAGTAGGGGCCTGGCGGAATCATGACGCTGCCCGCGCGTGAAGCCTCACAGGTTGGAACGGGGATGCGAATCACCTGAGGGCTGGCACGTCCGCGCTCTTGATGCCCCGGGAGCCGCTCCAGACGAACCATCGAAGGCGGGCAGGCTCCACGGTGAACCACGAGCCACGCGGGCCTCGAGGGCGCCTCCACCTGCTCCCTCAGGGTGCCGTCCGGTTCCCGGTGACGCTGACTCCTTCGAAACTCCAGGGCGGGGTAGGGGCTCGCCTCCGAAGGGTCCTGCGTCCCTTGCGCGGGCAAGAGCTCCCATTCCAGCTCCACGCCCTGACGGGCCTTCCGCCACTCCTGCCGTTCCGGGTCGAAGTCGTGCGGCTCCAAGTGGAGCTCGAACTCACCGATGTCCGCCGACGCCACCCGGATGAGGTCCTGCTGGCGGATGGCCTCCAACTGCTTCTCCCGGAACGCCAGCGCGGAGAGCACCGCTCCCAGGGTCACCACCATCAGCGCGGTGATGCCGGTCCCCATCAACCACTTCCGCTGCCGCGCGCGACGCAGCGCCCGCTGGCGGCCCGCCTCCAGGAAGGCCCTGGGGCGGGTGGGCAGGTGGATGCGCCACTCCTCCACGCGCTGAAGTGCCTGCCTCAACGCCGCGTCCGGCCACGTCTCCTCGTCGGGCCTGCCGCGCTGTTCCCAGAGCAGGGCGGCCTGCTCCAACTGCTGCACCAGCACCCGCTCCTCGCGCGTCTCCCCAAGCCAGCGCGCCAGGTCCGGCCACGTCGCCGCGAGCGACTCGTGCGCCAGCTCGATGAAGGCCTCATCCGTCTGGGGCTCCCGCGTGACGACGACCAGCCGGTTGGCCAGGAGTCTCTCCAGGACCTGGGCCCCCACGACGCCCAGGTCTTCCACCAACTCCGCTTGAGGACGAGGCCGGCGCGTTCCCTCCGCGGTGACCAATCGGACCAGCAACGCGCGGGCGGCATGAACCTCGTTCGCCGGGAGCTGGCGCAGCAACTGCTGGGCGTGGGACGCGAGCGCACCTCCCACGCCGCCCAGCGCGTCGTAGTCGGACGTGAGCAGCTTCCGGGACGCCACGTCCCGCCGCTCCCACAGCGCCATGCACGCGAACTGCAACAAGGGCAATCCCGCTGGCTGCGCCTGCACATCCGCCACCAAGCGGGACAGCAACGCGGGCGCGTCGGCCGAGTAGCCCACTCGCCGCAGAGGTCCAGCGATGGCTTCCTGGAGCGCCGTCTCCGTCAGCCGCGCCAGCACGAAGACCGCGCGGAGCGATGGCTGCAAGGGCGCCAGCGAGCAGTACGCGCCCAGGTAGTCATCCCGGAGCGCGACGACGATGCGCCAGGGGTCACTCGCGTCCAACGCCGCCGCCAGACACGCCGCGACCTGCGAGGCCTCTTCTGGCGAAGCGAGGGTGAAGACCTCCTCGAAGGCATCGAAGACGAGCAGGACCTTGCCGCCCTCCAACTCGCCGCGGCGGCGCAGCCACCGAACGATGTCTCCGGGACGCGCGGCGAGCCCCGCGGCGACTTCATCCGGCGAGACCTCGTCCCGCAGCCCCGCGGTCAACAGGGCGGCCAGCCGGGTCAGGGGCCTGGCTCCGGGCCGCGCCTGGAGGACCGTCCAGTGCTCCATCTGCCTCAACCGGGTGAACACCCCCGCCTGGAGGAACGAGCTCTTCCCGATTCCCGAGGGGCCGACCAACGGGATGAGGGGCTCGTGGCGCATGCGCTCCACGAAGGCATCCACCTCCACCTCGCGGCCAAAGAAGTCTTCCGCGTCCGCTTCGGTGAAGGCTCGCAGCCCACGAAAGGGAGCACGGTCCGTGGCGCGTGTCGTCCGGGCGTTGAGGGTGTCCTGGAGGGACCGCGCGACCTCGTCGGCCGAGGGACGCTGCGTGGGGTCCAGCGCGAGGCAGGCATGGAGCAGCGCCCCTCCCTGCAGCTCCGCCAGCCGGGGAGGCGCCGCCACGGGCCTGGGCGTGAAAGCGAAGCTGGCGAGCTGCGCGTCCTCTATGGGGCGCCGGCCTTCCAGCAACTCCCAGGCGATGATGCCCAGCGCCCACACGTCGATGGCGGGGGAGGGGGGAGCCCCATGCCACCGTTCAGGCGCCATGTAGGCCGGCGTCCCCGAAGCGGCGCCATGCTCCGCCCCCACATGGCGCGCCAACCCGAAGTCGACGACGCGCACCCGCCCATCCCTGGGCAGCAACACGTTCTCGGGCTTGAGGTCCGCATGGACGACGCCGTGTCGGTGAGCCTCGGCGACCGCCTCCGCGATGGCCCGGCAGATGCGCAGGGCCTCGTTGGGCCCTGGCCGCTCACGGAGAAGCCGCTGCCGGAGTGACTCCCCATCGACGTGCTCCAGGACCAGGTAGGGGCGCCCTTCGTAGACGCCCACGGCGTGCACCGTGACGATGTGCGGATGGTTGAAGCGCGCGGTGGTGCGGGCTTCCTCCAGCAGGAGCGCCGCGCTCTCCGCCCCCAGCAACTCCACACGGAGGAACTTCAGCGCCACCCGTCTGCCCAATGCCAGGTCTTGCGCCAGGAAGACCTGCCCCATGGCCCCTTCACCAATGGGCCGCAGGACACGATAGCCCTCCAACTGGATGCCGTTTTCGACGAGGCCTTCGTCCGCATCGTGCTGGGAAGTAGCCGGGTTCCGCGACATTGATGTGAGTGTCCGTCAGGGCGGTTTTCCCCTGCAAGCCGACAGGCGTCGCGCCTGGTGGACAGACTCCGCGCGCGATGTCCTGTGCGGTGGACAGTGACGCAAGGCGGTCCCCCAGGCTTCCGTCTTGCGTGCCCTGGCGTCCTCCCAGGCATGTGCCTTGCTCATGGGAATCCTGTCCTCACAGTGAGGGCAGCGGTGCTTGTCGCAAACCTCCATCAACGAGCCAGACATGAAAGTGCCAGCGTTCGTGGCGCTGCTGTTCCTCGCGGCGTGCGCGCCCCAGATTCGCCTGCCGAAGCTGAACGCCAGTGGCAATCTCGCCTACGAAGAAGGGCAGTCCATCCAGGACTCATCACAGCTCATCCCAGCACCGCTGCTGAACGACGCCAATTTCAGCATCCAGGCGCGAAACTGCGCTGTCGCCTACAACCAGGCGCGAGCCTCCTACAAGTCCTGCTTCGCCGGCTCCGCCGCGCTGAAGGTGGGGCAGTTGGCCAGTGCGGGCCTCACCGTCTTGTCGTCTGGAATCGGCCCCAATACGTCCAATGACGTCGTGAAGCGGCACTGGTCCCATGCCAGTGTCGCTGGCGCGGCGGCGCTCGCCCTGTTCACCGGGTTTGATTTGTGGCTGAACTGCAACGAGCGGACCTTCGTCGAACATGCACTGGCGGCTCAACGGCTGGCGCATCTCCACAACGCCAGTCATCTCTTGACGTGTGCGAACAGGGCTCGAATCCAGAGAGCGCTCACGGAGCGCCTGAGCGAGGAGCTGAACGCTCTCGAGGATGCCCCCTCGGAAGTGAACGCCATCAATGCCCTGGTGACAAAGCTCAGGACGCAGCCCGAAGTCAGCCTGCTCACGCTCGAAGAAATCCAGACCCGGCTCGAATCCGTCGAACAGAGCAAAGCATTCACGGGAACGGAGGAAGAGCAGAAACAGCTCGAGGGAATCAGGTCGACCTTCAATCAAATCATCGACCTGATGCCCGCGCTCTGCAGGCCAACACCGTCCGGCGGCGATGCGACTCAATTCACTTCGTCTCCACAGGACTACCTCGACCGCGCCCACGCCGAGCTCGTGGAGTGCCTCCAGGTCAACCCTGTCCGATTCAACGTCCAGGCCGCCACGCCTTGACTCCGAAGCCCTGTCTCACCGCCGTACCTGCCCAGGAGCTGTCACCATGAAGCGTCAATCCACGAAGCTGTTGTTGGCCCTCATCGCGCTCGTTGCCATGCCCGCCTTCGCTGGGGAGCACCACTACGGAAATGGCTCCACGCGTGAACGTGCATGCATGGCGGCGGAGCGGCGCGCCGAGCTCGCCGCGAAGAAGAAGGGGACGTGCTACGACCTGTGCAACGTCAACACCTGCAAGAAGCAGGAGGATGGCACCTTCACCTGCGAGGCGATCTCCGCGAACCACCGGGGGAGCTGCCACTGAAGGGGCGGCGGTCCGTGCCTCACGAAGTCGTGAGCTGCGCGCCCCGCGTTGAGTCAGCCCGCGGCGGATCCATCAACGCCGCGACCTCCGGGGAGTAGCCCCCGGGCGCCTCGCCGTGAACGACAAGAGGGGGGCGCACGGCGAGGCCCCGGTCCCTGTCCCTCAGGGCATGCACCAGGAAGCGCGTGGCCGGTGCGTCCACGCGCGCGTGGACGAAGCGCAGCACGGTGGGGTGGAGCTTCGCCTGGGCCAGCAGGCCCAGGACCTCGGCCACGCGCGCGGCCGGGTACACCAGGCTCACGCCTCCGCCAGGGGCCAACGCGTACCGGGCCGCGGCGACGACGGACTGCGCGTCACAGGCCACCTCCGACTTGGACACGGCGCGCTCGTCATCCGGGCTGCGGACTCCCGCGTCGGCCAGGCGGAAGGGCGGGTTGGACACGACGTGGGCGTACTGCCCGCCGGGCACGCGTTCGCGGATCCGCCGCAGGTCCCCGAGCAGCGGGGTGACATGGGCCTCGCACGCGTTGAGCGCCACGGCGCGCGTCAGCCGGGCGTGCACGGAGGGTTGGAGCTCCAGGGCATCCACGGGCCCCAGGCCGAACTGCTTCACGAGCAGGAAGGACACCACGCCGCTGCCCGCGCCCAGCTCCAGCATCCGCCCGGGGGCGCCAGTGCCTTCGGTGGCGGCGAAGTGGGCCAGCAGCACGGCGTCCAGCGTGAAGCGGTAGCCCGTCCGCCGCTGGAGCACCCGCACCCCCGCCGTGCCAATGGAGTCGAGCGTTTCGTCCGGGCCGGGCCCCGGCAGGGTGGGTTCAGGCATGGGCTCTCCGCGCTGGGCAGCCGTCTCCCAGACCCGGAGGCGGCTGTCCAGGGCACGCACCCAAGCTGGCGGCCTGGCAAGCGGCGCACCGGTTGGCGTTGCGGTTTTCTTCAATCTATTGACTCTAATGAGGCCAGGGCTTCAATAGATTGAAGCATGCCTCGACAGAACCTGACGAACGACACGGCGCCTCTCGCGGTGGTCCAGGCAGTGGCGCGCCTGGGCCAGAACATCGCGCGAGCGCGGATCCGACGCGGGATGCGGCAGGTAGACCTCGCGAAAAAGACGGGGCTTGCGCCCGGAACGCTCAAGCGAATCGAAGAGGGCAGTCTCACAACGGGACTCAGCGCCTACTTCACCGTCCTCTGGGCGCTGGGCCTGGAACAGGAGTTCGACAACCTCGCCGCTCCGGAGCGTGACGAGGAGGGCAAGACGCTTGAGCTGGCACGGCAACCGCAACGGGTGCGTCTGAAGAAAGGCCTGAATGCGGACTTCTGAAGACCAAACCTGTTTCGTGTACATCCAACTGCCGGGTTCCATGGAGGTCGTCACCTGTGGACGATTCCAGCAACAGGACGGAGTCGGGCGCTTCGTCTACGGCCGGAGCTATCTGGCCAACCCGCGCGCCGTCGAACTGGAGAAGTTCGAGCTGCCGCTCCGTCCGGGCACCTTCGAAACAGCCCGGCTCGGCGGCATCTTCGGCTCCCTGCGTGACGCATCTCCGGATGCCTGGGGCCGCCGGGTCATCGAGCGGCAGTTGGAACGCGTGGACCTGAGCGAGGTTGATTTCCTCCTCAACTCTCCCGAGGACCGCGCGGGGGCGCTGTCATTCGGCACCAGCCCCACGCCGCCCGCGCCTGTCCACCAGTTCAACAAGGTCCTCCGGCTGGACCTCCTGCTCGAGGAGGCGAGGCGTGTCGAACAAGAGCTGCCGCTTTCCGGTCCCCAGGTCAGTGACCTGGTGAATCCCGGCAGCTCCATGGGCGGCGCACGGCCCAAAAACGTCGTCGAGGATGAGGAAGGCCTGTGGGTCGCCAAGTTCCCGGCCCGAGGCGACCGCTGGAACAACGCGGCGGTCGAGGGGGGCATGCTGAAGCTCGCCAGCGAGTGTGGCCTGAGGGCCGCCGTGAGCAAACGCATGCACGTCGCGGGGCAGGACGTGTTGCTCGTCCGCCGGTTCGACAGGCAGCGAGTCGACGGCGGCTACCACCGGCACCGGATGGTCAGTGCGCTGACTGTCCTGCGCGCCGATGAGCATCCGCAGGACCGTTCGAAGTGGTCCTACGTCCTGTTGGCGGATGAGTTGAAGCGGTGGGTCGGCGACCCGGACGAGGACCTGCGCGAGCTGTTCTCGCGGATGGTGTTCAACGCCCTCATCTCGAACGTGGACGACCATCCGAGGAACCACGCGCTCATCGCGGCAGGGGCGGCGTGGAACCTTTCCCCTGCCTATGACCTGACGCCCTTGCCGCAGGTCAGCCTGGAGCGCCACCTGGCCATGGAGGTCGGCAGCACGCAGCACCGGCGTGCCACCCGGATGAACCTCTTGAGTGAGTGCGGCCGCTTCCGGCTTTCGAAAGAGGCCGCCAATCAGCTCATCGACACGATGAAGACCATCGTGTCAGCCCGGTGGCGCGGTGCCATCAAGGACTGCGGTGGCACCGACGCGGACGTGACGGCGGTCGAACGGGCGTTCGACTTCGAAGGCTTCGAGTACACGCACTACGGCGTGTAGACGACCGTCAGCACCGCGGTTCGCCCCATGCGGGATGAACAGGTGGCCGCGAAGTGGGCCAGCAGCACCGCGTCCAACATGAAGCGGTAGCCCATCCGCCGCTGGAGAACCCGTTCCCCCGCAGTGCCAATGGAGTCGAGCGTTTCGTCCGGGCCGGGCCCCGGCAGGGTGGGTTCGGCATGGGCTGGGGCTTCCCACCCAACATGCGCTTTGGGCCCAAGAACTGGGCCAGGCGCCTTCGGCACCAATGCCTCGAAATCGCCTCAGCGGATGAGGTCACCACCAGAAATCTTCTTGTAAATTCAACGAGTTGCACGCCGACATCGACCGGCGATATCTGTTCACGGATCCTTTCACGAATCTGTTCATGCCCCTGGAACAACTGCTCGCCTCAACGGATCCGACCGCCTGCCAGATGGGGCAGGGGACCGCCACGCGCTGACGTACTGGAACCGGCTGGAGCAGACCTCCGAACTCAGCGACGCGTTCCGCGCCCACTGCGCGCAATGCCGGGACTCGCTCGCCGCGCTGATGCAGCGGACGCCGGTCTGAACCGGCGTCCGCCGTGTCTCACTCCGGCGTGTAGACGACCGTCAGCACCGCGTTCGCCCCATCCCGGACGAACAGGTACTGCGTGGCCGTCTGCGCCTGGGTGAAGCGCAGCCGCACCTGCGTCTTCCCCGTCTTGTTGATGGCGGACAGGCCCGCGGCGCTGAAGTCACCGGAGTGCTTGGCCCCCGAGCTGAACCGGTCGATGCCCGCGACGCTGCTCGCGGTGGCCGCCGCCGCCCAGTCCGCGGCCTCCGTGGCCGCCGCGTTGAACGTCCCCGTCTTCACGTCGATGACCAGCGTGTTCCCCGCCGGCGTGGCCCACGGGTCTCCCGAGCCCGACGAGTACGTCACCGTCAGGAACGCCCGCGCGACGGTGGCCCCGTCCGGGAGGCTCGACGTGTCGAAGGACAGGAACGACCGGTTGTACTTCCCATCCGTCCCCCGGCCGAGCGCCAGGTTCGTCATGAACCCCAGCGCCGCCCCGCTGCCGTCCGCGTTCGCCTTCAGGTAGCCGTCCTCCGCCAGGATGCTCGCGAACTGCACCACCACCGGCTCCGGCGAGCCCGAGTTGCTCACCGTCACCACCGTGTCGTTGTCCGTCGCCTGGTTCCCCGCCGCGTCGAACGCGCGCGCGCCCAGCCGGTGCTGCCCGTTGCTCACGGCCGTGCTGTTCCACGCGAAGGCATACGGCGCCTGCGCGTCCGTGGACACCACCTCGCCGTTCACCAGGAACTCCACCCGCGCCACGCCCACCGCGTCCGCCGCGTCCGCGGTGACGTTCACCGTGCCACTCACCGTGGCCCCGTTCGCCGGCCCCGTCACGTTGACGGTGGGCGGCGTGGTGTCCCCCGTGGGACCGCCGCTCCCGCGCGTAATCCCGAAGAACTGGGCCTGGTGGTAGACGGAGCAGAGATTCACGTCGTTCAGGAACGCCCCCACCGAGCCACACGCCGCGGTGCCGGCGCCGCCCGGGAACTGGAACTGCGCGTCCATGGCCACCCCGTGGCCCATGCCGGTGAGCTCCCACGTCTCCACCAGCGCGTTGCCCGCGCCGTCCCGGTACACCTTGTGCGGGAAGTTGGACACCGTCTCCACCGTGTCCGGCGTCTGGTCGATGCCATGGACGTTCGTCCACTGCTCCATCGCCTCGGTGAGGTTCATCGCGTTCACCGTGTAGTCACTGGTGCCGTGCCAGATGGTGACGCGTGGACGCGGGCCCGAGTAGCCCGGGTACGCGCTGCGCACCAGGTCTCCCCACGCGGCCGGCGTGCGATTCACGCCCGGGCTCATGCAGCTGAAGCCCGCGTTCATCGACTCCGCGCACCGGTACGGGCCGCCAGAGTGGATGGCGCCCGCGGAGAAGACGTCCGGATACGCGGCCAGCAGCGCCGGCACCATGTACGCACCGGCGGAGAAGCCCGCCACGTACACGCGCGACGGGTCGATGGAGTACGTGGCCTTCATCGTGTCCACCATCTGCTTGATGGACAGCGCCTCGCCCCTGTCCCGGCTGATGTCACCGGGCTCGAACCAGTTGAAGCAACTGGTCATGTTGTTGCCGCTCTGCTGCTGCGGATAGACGGCGTAGAACTTGTAGACGTCCGCCGCCGCGGACCAGCCGGTGCCCTCCATGCCCGCGGCCCGCTGCGTACAGCCGTGCAGCACCACCACCAGCGGCGCGTTGGCCGGCATGCCGGATGGCACGTGGCGGAACATCTGCAGGTTGCCGGGGTTGCTGCCGAAGCTCGTCACCTGCGTGAGCAGGGGCTGGTGCTGCTCCGCCAGCTCGGACTCGGCCTCCGGCGCTTCCGAAACCGGGCCGCCACAGCCCATGAGTCCCGCGTAAAGCCACGCGGCAAGGGGCACTCCGGCGGACCGCGACCACGGCCAGGAACGGCTGCAACGCTGCTTGAGCATGGTGTCTCCCCGGCCGCCACAAGGGTTGAAATGGGCGACCGCGGGGAGAGACCTGACTCCCCCGACAGACACTGATTCAAGGCGCGTTGCGTCGCATCGCGCTGAAACATGAACCAGGATTCACATCACGCACCGCGTCGTGTCCCCGGTGAAACATGAGTCACCCCTCAGCTCACGGAAGGCACCGGGCGGCCCTGGGCCACCCGGCGGGGCTCAGCGGGCGGCGCGCTCGGAGACCAGGCGCTCCGCCACGTCCAGCACCTTGGCCTCCACGCACACGTTGTCCAGGTGGTTGGCCTCCACCAGGCCGGTGGGGCTCGTCACGTTGACCTCGGTGAGGTAGGTGCCCAGCACGTCGATGCCCACCAGGCGCAGCCCGCGCTTGACGAGCTCCGGCTTCAGGCGCTCGCAAATCTCCAAATCCCGCGGGGTGAGCACGGCCTTCCGGGGCACGCCGCCGGCGGCCATGTTGCCGCGGTGGTCGTCGTCGGACGGGACGCGCAGCACGCCGCCCACCGGCTCCCCGTCCACCAGGATGATGCGCTTGTCGCCCTGGCGGCTCTCCGGGATGTACGCCTGCGCCATGACGGCCTCGCGGCCGCCCCGGGTGAGCATGTCCACCGCGGAGCGCGCGTTCCGGTCCGTGGCGGACAGGAAGAGGATGCCCTTGCCCGCGAAGCCGTCCACCGGCTTGAGGATGGTGCCTGCCGCGTTGCGCGCGATGAAGTCCAGCAGCACCGGCAGCTCGCTGGTGACGCGCGTGTCCGGCATCAGGTCCGGGTAGCGCAGGGAGAAGAGCTTCTCGTTCGCGTCGCGGATGCCCGCCGGCTCGTTGATGAAGACGGGGGGCGGGCGCGTGCCACACAGCTCCACCAGCTGCGTGGCGTGCAGGAACTCCGCGTCCACCGGCGGGTCCTTGCGCATGAAGAGCACGTCCAGCGCGGACACCGGGAGCGGGGCCTCGTCGAGGACGTCGAAGTGCCGTCCCAGCTCCCGGCGCACGGTGACGTGGCGCATGCGCGCCTCCGCGCACGTGCCGTTGAAGCGCAACCAGCCCTGCTCGAAGTAGCGCACCTGGTGGCCGCGCTTCTGCGCTTCGAGCATCAACGCGAAAGTGGAGTCGTGGTCCACCCGCACTGTCTCGAGCGGGTCCATCAGGAAGCCAATGGTCAGAGAGGCCATGCAGTCCGGAGTGTGTTGGAAGAGGGGCGCGAAGATAACCAAGTGGCCCGGAACGTGCCCCTCAATCCCGGTTCCAGGGTTCAGCGCTCGGGAAGTTCCATCAGCTTCAGCTTGAGCTGGGTCGTCTCCCCGGCCGTGATGGGCACCGACAACATGCGCTTCTTGCCGTCCAAACCCACGAGCGTCAGGTCGTGCTCCCCTGCGGGCATGGCCAGGTTGAACATGGGGGTGCGGCCCAGCCGCTTCTTGCCCCGGAAGACCTCCGCCTCTGGCAGCACCACCAGGGTCAGCTTTCCACGGCCCTTCGCCGCCGGGCGGGCGCTCGCCGCCTCCTTGGGCGGGGCGTCCGCCGCGTCCTCGCCGCCCACCGCCGCCCCCAATGTCCTCGCGGAGGCCTTCGCGGAAGCCGCCTCGCCGCTGGCGTCCGGGGTGGGAACGTCAGAGTCATAGCCCGGCACCGGGTAGACGGGCAGGCTCGGGTCATGGCGGGGGAGGGTGCGCACCGCGTTGGCGTCCTCCTCCTCCACCGTCTCGTTCAGCACCTGGGACAGGTGCCAGGCGCCGTAGCCGCCGCCCACCAGGATGGTCAGCAGCACCAGCCCCCACACCACGTTGGAGGACTTGCTCTCCGGTGGAGGCTGCTTGTCCGTGGCGGCCGCCTTCCGGGGCGCTGGCGCCGCGGGCACCTTGCGCGAGGGCTTGCGCGGCATGCCCGACACCCCGTTCGACGGCGTCGGGATGTCCTTGCGCTCGGGGAGGTAGGGCCCGTCATCGCTGCGCAGGGCCCGCTTCGCGGACGCCAGGATGACGCCGTTGGTGGTGCCGTCCGCGGACTCCAGCATGACGCGCGTGGCGGACATGCGCTCGGCGAACAGCTCCTGCATCAGCGTGGCCCGGTCCGTGGCGTCCAACAGCAGCTTGCCCGCCGCCGCTTCAATCGCCTTGGCCATGTCCCGGCCGGTGGCGAAGCGCTTCTCGCGGCTGCGCTCCAGCGCCCGCATCACCACCTTGGACACCTCTTCGGGCACGTGCGGCGCCACCGTCGAGGGCCAGGGGACCGGCGCGTCCAGGATCTTCATCATCTCATCGCGCTCGTTCTTGCCCGCGAACAGGCGCGCGCCGGTGATGAGCTCGTGCATCATCACCCCGACGGAGAACAAGTCACTGCGGCCGTCCAGCTTCTCGCCCCGCACCTGCTCCGGGGACATGTACCCGGTGGTGCCCTTCACCGTGCCGACGTTGGTGCGCTCCAGGCTGTCCTTCGCCTTGGCGATGCCGAAGTCGAGCAGCTTCACCACGCCGTCGTACGTCACCATGATGTTCTTCTGGGCGACGTCGCGGTGGATGACGGGGCTGGGCGCGCCGGAGGGCGCCGTATAGGTGTGCGCGTAGTGCAGCGCCATGCAGACGTCGCGCGCCACCGACAGCGTGAAGCCCAGCGAGAGCTGGTCCTGGCGGCGCAGGCACGCGCCGGTAATCTGGTTCAGGTTCTGCCCGGCGATGAACTCCATGGCCAGGTAGAGCCCGTCATCCTCGCGCCCCAGGTCGAACACCTGCGCGATGTTCGGGTGGTTGAAGGCCGCGGTGATGCGCGCCTCGTCCAGGAACATGCGCTCGAACTGCGCGTTGTCCCGCGCGTCCGGCAGCACCCGCTTGATGACCACGTACTTGCGGAAGCCACCCGGGCCCGAGGTGAAACCCAGGAACAGCTCCGCCATCCCGCCCACGGACAGCTGCGTGACGACCTCGTACTTCCCGATGCGCTCGCCCCGATAGAAGTCGATGGGGAAACCCTCCGCCGGCACCCCACTGTCGGGGCACATCCCGCGCCGGACGATAACAGGCGATAACAGACCTGTGCGGGCCGGACGTGTGGTGAGGACGCGCCGCCACCCCGGGTGCCTCCCCGCATCCACCGGGAAGCTGTGGATGGCCTGTGGATAGCGGGGGAGCGGCTGTGGAGAAACCCCGGTGTGGATCAACACCTGTGGGTTCCCGGGGATAACCGTCACTTTACCCACATGTAGCACATCCCAAATTCGTGAGTGTTCCCGGGAGCTTGCTGACTTGTCCCCAAGTCCCGGCTCCCTACTGCTACTACCAATAGATCAATACTCTCTATAACCCTTTAGAAGAGGCAGTCGGCGCTGGGGACGAAGTGCCTGTGGACTCTCAAGGCAGCGCCAGGCGCAGGCGTTCGAGCAACGCGGGCAGCCGGGTCATCAGCTCCCGGTCCATGTCCTCCAGGGCACCGCGGAGGGCCGCCAGGTCGTCTGGGGCGCGTTCCGCGTTCACCATGCGCTGCAGGACGCGCAGGCGCTGGTTGCGCTGCACCAGGCTGCCCAGGACGTCCTCCAGCTCCTCGGCGAGCGCCTCATCCAGGCGCAGGTCGTGACCAATCAGCTCCCGGAGCTGCTCCACCAGGTACGTGAGGTCCCAGGATTCTGCGTATCCAGCACGGCGCGACATCTCATCCTTGTCCCAGGCGGGTCGCCGGGCTCATTCGAGGGGCTGGGGCCGCAGCAGGCCCACGAGGGTGAGGCGCGAGCGGGACGGCTCCAGCTCCACGCTGACCTGGCAGCCAGCCACGTCCAACCGCAGCGTGTAGGGGAACTCGGGCGGCAGTTGACTCTCCTCCTGCCGGGCCAGGGCGGCCAGGCGGAACAGCTCGGCGAGCAGCTCCTGGCGGTTCTCCGCCGGAAGCCCCTCCACGGCCGCCTGCAGGCCGCGTGGGATGAGCACGGTGAAGGCCTGCGATGACGACGGAACGCATGAGGAGGATGCGGCAGAGGTCATGACGCACCCCGGGTGCCAGAACCATACCCTTCCCCCTTTCAGCCATTTCGCGCGGTTGCAACCTGTCGCACTGGAACGGCCTGTAAAAAACACTGTCCCAGTCCCCACCGACCCTGAAGTGTTGGGAGGTGGCCCGTCCCGGGGCAGGGGCCGCCCCGGGGGTTTCTGGCGCGCGTATAGCCAGAGGGACGGGGGGAGCACGCCATGGCGCACGCGAAGCGAGTGGCCGGGGTCAGTGGCATCTTGTGGGTGCTGGTGCTGGGGGTGGCGGCCTGCCGGGACGCCCCCTCCCTGTCGGGGGCGGTGGGGCGCCTGCGGTTGTCAGCGCAGCGCGTCGATTTCCCGCCGGCCTACCCGGGCACCCGCCGGGAGGCCGAGGTCCAGGTGGTGAATGGCGGCCGGGCCCCGCTGGACGTCACCTGGACGGAGGTGACGCCCCCCTTCTCGCTGGTGGAGGCGCTGCCGGCCCGGGTGCACGCGGGGGACGTCCCCGTGCGCCTGCGCTTCGCGCCCGAGGCCGTAGGCACCTACGAGGCCACCCTCACCGGCACCGCGTCCGACGGCGGCCAGGTGCACCTGGTGCTGACGGGCGAGGCGCGGCCGGTGCCGGAGTGCTTCACGCCCGTGACGTGCGCCACGGCCACCTTCGACCTGGTGACGGAGCAGTGCGTGGAGTCGGTGCTGCCGGATGGCACGGACTGCGATCCGGGCAACGCCTGCCTCACCGGCGCCACCTGCCAGGCGGGACGGTGCCGGGGCGTGGAGCGCGCCTGCGATGACGGCAACGCCTGCACCACGGACGTGTGCCACGTGTTGGACGGGTGCCAGTCCGTGCCGGCGCCGCCCTGTCCCGCCGCGGGGCCCTGCCTGGTGGGCACGTGCGACCCGAGGCGGGGGTGCGTCATGGCCTCCGCGCCGGACGGCACCCTCTGCGGCGCGTCCCGCGACACCTGCGAGGACGTGGACGTGTGCCTGGACGGGGCCTGCGTGAAGCGCGACCTGCCGGAGGGCTTCCCGTGCGCGGCGGCCAGCCCGTGCCAGTCGGCGGGGCAATGCCGGGGCGGCAGGTGCGCCCGGCCCGAGGTCCAGGCCCTGAAGGTGGACTGGCACTACGACGCCCAGGCGGAAGGGCAGCAGTTGCAGGACCTGCTGGTGGGTCCGGAGGGGGACGTGACGCTGTCGGGCTTCTACGGCACGCCCGTGCTGGACGCGGCGAAGTCACCGGTGCGGGCCTCCAACCCGGCGCGGCGCTGCATGCTGTGGAACGACCGGCTCCTGTGCATGGACATGCCGGTGGACGGGACGGTGTCGCTGCTGGAGCGCACCACCGGGGCGCCGCGGTGGACCTTCACCCTGGGCGATGTGCGGCCGGACTTCCGGGCCCGGACGCGGACGCTCTTCCTGGCGCGGCTGGCGGTGATGGCGCCGGACCGGCTGGCGGCCCTCTTCGAGGCCTACGCCGCCGACCAGCCCAACGACACGGCGTGCCGCATGTACTTCCTGGTGGTGCTGGATGCCTTCGGGCACATGGTGTCCGCGCGCGAGCTGACGGATCCGCTGCTGGCCGAGTGCAACCACCCGCACCCCTATGGCCTCGCCTCCGACGTGGTGGGGGACCTCTACGTCGCCTTCGGCCCGACGCAGAACGTGGGCGCGCCGCTGGTGTCGGGGTCGCCCATGTTGTTGATGGCCTTCTCCTCGGACGGGGTGCCGCGCTGGCGGCGGACGGAGTCGCAGCGCGCGGGCGAGCTCGCGGTGGCCAACGGCCTGCTGCTGCCGGAGTGGGGCTCCCAGGCGCTGAGCACCCGGGACGGGACACCGGTGGGCGCCTCCTTCCCCCAGCAGATGGGCCGCGTGGTGGCCACCCGCGACGTGGTGGTGCCCAGCGCGCCGGGCACCACGGTGAACGCGGGCGTGGCCGGCCCGGGCTCCCCGCTCGCCGCCACCCGGTTGACGGGCTTCCGGCTCCCGGACCTGGAGCCGGCGTGGGCGTATTCGCTGAAGGAGGGGCAGCACCTGGCCACCAAGGAGCTCCGGCTGGCCTCCTGGCCCATGGCCGCGGGACTGCCGCCGGAGACGCTGGTGCTGACGCACGCGGTGGCGGCCGACAACCAACGGCTGCTGGTGGGCGTGCGCGCGCGGGATGGGAGCGAGGCCTTCCAATGCCCGCTCGACTACGCGCCGCGCACCCTGCCGCAGTTGATGGAGCTGGGGCCCGACGCCCTGTACCTGATGGAGGGGGCCCTCAGTTGTGGCGAGTGCGACCCGCCCTTCGCCAACAGCCAGCCGCGCTTCATGCGCTTCCGCATGCCGGGGCTGCTGCCCGCGCGTGAGCCCTGGCCCGGGACATTCGGAGGACCGGGTCACGGGCACCATGAGAACACCGTGCGCTGAGCGCGGCGCGGTCCCCCGCTGTGGAGAACTTGTGGGCGTGTCCACCCGGGGGCTTCAAGCGGCGCGCACGTCGAGGATGCGGCCCTCGCGCAGCCAGCCCTGGGCATCCACGTGGAGGGGAGCGCCCCATGCGCACAGCGCCGCGTCCAACGGGTCATGGGTGGGAAGCACGCCTGGCGGGAAGCGAAGGCCTTGCACCTCCAGCAACGCCTGCCTTCGCGCGCGTCCCGCGTGAGGCGCCTTCGTCCCCAACTTCTCCACAGCCAGCGCGCGCCACGTCGCGCCTGGGAAGGCCTCGAAGAGGCGGGCCTCCTCCACCGCGTCGTGTCCACGTCCAGCAGCGGGTGGCCGCCTCGCGCATGCAGCGCGGCGAACAGCAGCACCCCGCCCCTGACGAAGCCGGTGAAGGGGCGCCCGGGCTCGGGCAGCACATCCGGCGTCCGTCCCGGTGCGCGCAGCAACCGCTCCGCTTCGCGCACGGACGCCCCCGGACGGGCCAGGGCCTGGGGCCCGTCGATGACGAGCACATCCTCCGTGTTCAAAGGAAACGCGGCCTTCAGTGTTTCAGGGAGGAAGTCACGCGCCTTGGAAGGGGCGGGCCACCGGAGCTCGGAGAAGCGGACCTGCCCCAGGGCATCCACCTCCGCCACGTCCATCGGCCGGGGGGCGCGTGCATCCGGGTCCGTCAAATCCCAGCCCAGGAAGCGCAGGGTCTGCTCGAGCGCGCGTGCGCGGCGTAGCGGTTTCCCGCATATCGCGCTGCCTCACGTCGCACCCTGAAAGGAATTCAGCCTTCGTCTCGCCCGCTCACACTCTTCGTGAATGCGCAACTGCTATGGGTCCTCACCACATCCGGCCTGTCACGGTGCTTGCGAGAGTCAGGACCCGACGGGTGGACAGGCACGGCGCAGCCGATATTCTTCGCCCACCGTAGCGTTGGAGTTCGTGGACGGTATTCCACGGTGCCCACGCGAGGCCGCTCGGGAAGCAACCCCCTTGTTCCCGGCGCTCGCGTGGAAGGAGTGCGGTTGCCCGGACGACCTTGGAGGTCCGGCGTGCGGCGGCTTCGTGGCATCGTGGGGGGCCCGCTCGGGCCCCGGGTGGAAGTTCCCGGGGCCGAGAGACCTCGTTTCAGATGTCACTCAAGAGGTTGTGTCAGTCCTTGTAGATGAGCCGCGAGCCGCCACTGGTGCGCACGTCGCTCTGGCCGGGACGGGAGACGAGCTGGAGGATGCTGCCGCCGGAGGCCTCGCCGGTGGCGCGCTCGGAGGCATCCACCTCCACGCGGGAGCCGCCGCTCGCTTCGGCGTCCAGCGTCTTGACGCCCTTCACGTCCAGGGCGCGCACGGCCGAGCCACCGCTGGCCTCCACGTCGAACTCCGTTGCCCGGCCCGCGAGCGTCACCTGGGAGCCGCCGCTGGCCTCGGCTTCGACCTTGCGCGCATCCACGCCGCGCACCGTGACGATGGCGCCGCCGCTGGCCTCGACGTCGAAGTCGTCCGCGCGCGTGGCTTCTGCCTCCACGTGGCTGCCGCCGCTGGCGCTGATGCCCTCCACGCGCGGGCTGGAGACATAGAGGCGGACATTGCCGCCGCGGAACCCGCTGAAGGTCTTCTTGTCCACGCGGGTGTGCAGCGTGCCGTCGTCCTCCACCTCCAGCTTGATGCGCGACACCAGCTCCGCCGGTCCCTCCAGGCGCACGGACTTGGGGCCTACCTTCACCTCGGCGCGGATGCCGTGGCTGACGGCCACCTCGTTGAAGTCAGGTACCTCCCGGACATCACCCCGCTGCTGTGCGGAAGTGGGCGCATGGGCCTGGGAATCCTGGGCATGGGCACAGGCACCGAAGAGGAGGAAGGAGGCGACGATCGAGACGCGGGCAGGGGACATGGGCACGCTCCAATGGCAAGGGAGTCCGTGACACGGACTCCGACGTGCTCAAGGTACGCATGCTCCTGGAACTGATTGCCTGCCCCTTGGTTCAGGGGTCCGACAGCAGACTCAAGGGGCCTCGGACGGAGGTCGTCTCGCCGGGCTTGATGTCCACGGGGACCTGATGCGCCTTGGAGGTGGCGTCCACCAGCTTCAGCGTGTGTTGGCCCGCGGGCAGCTTCACCTTGAAGAGCGGCGTCTTGCCCAGGTCCTGGCCGCCGAGGAAGACCTGCGCCTTGGGCTCGGTGACCAGGGTGAGGAAGCCGGGCTCGCCCGCAGGCACGTTCTCCGAGCTGGGCGGCGCGGCCGGCGCCTTGCGCGGAGCCGAGGTCACCATCTTGCTCCGCTGCGTTGAATTGCGGATGCGCTTGAAGGTGCGGGGTTCCTTGGGAGGCGCGTCGTCCTCGGCGGGCGTCTCTGGGGCAGCCTCATCCGGCACCGGGGCCTGGTCCGTCAGGGTGGTGGCGTCCACGTCTCCGGCGACGGCCAGGGGCGCGGGGCCCGTGGGCGTCGTTCCGTCGTTCACCGGTGCGCCCACCGGCGTGTCCGTGCCCGCCGCCACCTGCGCTTCGTTCGCGTTCACCGGGGCGGGAGTGCCTGTCGCCACCTTCTTGCCGCCCGCGTTCGCCGGAGGCTGCTGAGGGGCGCGTGTCCCGGCCCCCGCATGGGGAGTCGCTGGCGCACCCTGACCGAGCAGGGGCTCCAGCCGGGAGGACACCCGCCCTCCGTCCAGCTTCAGCACCACCGCCGCGGCGCCCAGCGCGAGCACGCCCACCACCGCGGTGACGGCCACCCAGGCCTTGCCGCGCCGAGGCGGTGGCGGGAGGTGCTTCGAGCGCGTGGGGTTGGAGCCATCGCCCCGGCCCATCACCGTGGACTCTTCGTCCTCCTCGTCGTGCATGTCGCGGAGGCGGACGGGCTGGGTGGTGTGCTCGGCCGACATGGTTCTGCGGCGGACCGGAATGGAACGGCGCGGCGAGGATGGCACGGGGATGGTCGTGTCCTCGCCGTGGTCCGGTGGCGGCACCGGCATGCGAATCATCGCCGTTTGCAGGTCGCGCTCCACGGGAAGCGGCGCGAGCGCGGCGGCGCGAAGGCCGTCCTGGGTGCGGGAAGCGCGGGCGCGAGGGGCTTCCTCGGACGTGGCGCGGGAAGCGGCGGCTTCGGAGTGGGCCACCGCGCGCAGGCCGTCCTGGGTCCGAGACGAGCGGAGCCGCGACTCGCCGCGAGGGGCCTCATCGACGGCGGGTGAAGGCTCCGGCGTACGGGACGAGCGGGGCCGCGGGGCATCGTCCCCGGATGGGGAAGCCTCGGGCGCGCGAGCAGCCCGACCCCTCGGAGCGTCGCCCACGGCGGATGTCAGCTCGGGCGTACGGGACGGCCGACCCCTCGGAGCGTCGTCCACGGCGGAAGTCGGATCCGGCGCGCGAGAAGCCCGGCCCCGCGAGGCCTCATCCCCGGCCGGAGAAGCCTCCGGTGCGCGCGGAGAACGGGTCCGCGTGGCGTCGGCGCGGAGTTCCTCGGGGGCGGGGGGTGGCTCGGGGGGACGTTGCGCGCGGACCTGGGTCTGTTCCCGCGCGACGGCCTGGGCATCCGCCGTGGAGGCCCGCGCGGCCGGAGCCGGT
>JBKGHI010000116.1:0-24647 GCA_046520405.1 Myxococcus sp. 1LA | reverse complement strand
GCTCCAGTCCGTCCTCGGCCGGTTCCAGACGCTGCCGGCGCTGCCCGCTGAGTCCTGGTCCGTCACCCGCGCGACGGAAGCGCCGGGCTGGCTGGCCGAGCATGCCCAGGCGCAGGGCCTGGCCCGCCTCACGCTGACGTTCACCGACGGTGAGCGGCTGGCCCTCGCGCCAGCGGCGGACGAGCCCCTCTTCGACGCGAACGCGACCTACCTCGTCACCGGCGGCTTCGGCGGCTTCGGCCTCGCCCTGGCACGCTGGATGGTCGCGGAGGGCGCGCGGCACCTGGTGCTCACGGGCCGCAAGGGCGCCTCCACGCCGGAAGCCAGGCAGTTGGTGCAGGACCTGGAAGCCGCGGGCGCCCGCGTCACCCCGGCCGCGGCGGACGTCAGCAACCTGGACGACATGAAGGCCCTGTTCGCGCGCATCGACGCCACGCACCCGCCCCTCAAGGGCGTGCTGCACACGGCGGCCGTGCTCGACGACGCGCCGCTGCCCGACCTGAACCTGGAGCGCATCCAGCGCGTCATGGTGCCCAAGGCCGGAGGCGCGTGGGTCCTCCACGAGCTGACGCAGGACCGCCCGCTGGACCTCTTCGTCCTGTTCTCGTCCGTCGCCGCGCTGATTGGCAACCCGCGCCAGGGCAACTACGTGGCGGCGAACAGCTACCTGGACGCGCTCGCGGAGCACCGGGCGGCGAAGGGCCTGGCGGCCATCAGCATCCACTGGGGCGTGCTGGGTGAGTTCGGCATGGCCCAGGACGAGGCGGTGCGCACGTACCTCGAATCGCTCGG
Organism: Myxococcus sp. 1LA; assembly: GCA_046520405.1. Taxonomy (GTDB): domain Bacteria; phylum Myxococcota; class Myxococcia; order Myxococcales; family Myxococcaceae; genus Myxococcus. Next base: position 23,855 of record JBKGHI010000116.1, on the reverse strand, counting down.
CCTCAACCCGATGGCGCCCGCCACCGTGCTGACCGCGCTCAAGCGGGTGCTGCGCCTCCACACGCCGCAGCTCGGCCTCTTCGACGTCCAGTGGGCGAAGCTGGGCCGCGCCGCCCCGCACCTGGGCAAGTCCGCCAGGACGTCCCACCTGCTGGGCAGCGCGCAGGGCGGCGGCCAGAGCGAGGCGGAGCAGCTGCGCGGCCACCTGGCGGGGCTCCCGTCCGAAGCCCGGCAGCCGGAGCTGGAGAAGTTCCTCGTCGAGCGGCTCGCCAGCATCCTCCAGATTCCCACGGAGCGAGTGGAGCCGCAGAAGCCCCTCTCGCTGCTGGGCGTGGACTCCCTCCTGTCGATGCAGGTCCAGCGGACCATCCGTGAGGCCCTGGGCATTGAGATTCCCGCGCTGGAGCTGCTGCGCGCGGGGAGCCTGGTGGAGGTGGCCACCAGCCTTTCGTCGAAGTTCGACGGCCCCGCCGCCGCGGAGGCGCCCGCGAAGGCGCCCGTGACGGAGGAAGCCGAAATCGAGCAGCAGGTGAACAGCATGTCGGAGAGCGAGCTGGACAGCATCCTCCAGGCCATGCTCGCCGCGCAGACGGCGCAGGAGAGGGAGACGGCATGAGCACCCCGGCTGACACCATGAAGGGCCTCTCGCTCGAGGAGAAGCGCAAGCTGCTCGCCGAGCTGATGGCGAAGTCCGGGAAGGCGGCGCCCCGCATCTTCCCGCTCGCGTCCGGTCAGAAGGCGCTGTGGCTCCTGCACCAGCAGGACCCGGAGAGCGCGGCCTACAACACGCCGTTCGCGCTGCGCATCCGCTCGGCCATCGACGTGGCCGCGCTGAAGCGCGCCTTCGGAACCCTCGCCGAGCGCCACGCCGCCCTGCGCACCACGTTCGCGTCGACCGCGGAGGGCCAGCTCGTCCAGACGAGCCACCCCACGCTGGAGCCGCACTTCACCCACGTGGACGCGCGCGGCTGGAGCCCCGAGCGGCTCCAGGCCGAGGTCGCCCTCGCCTACCGTCAGCCGTTTTCCCTGGAGAAGGGGCCGCTGCTGCGGGGCCACCTCTTCTCCGTGGGCGCCGAGGACCACGTCCTCCTGATGACCGTGCACCACATCGTCTACGACGGGTGGTCCGCGGGCATCCTCCAGCAGGAGTTCAACCAGCTCTACCAGACGCTCGCGCGCGGCGAGGCGTCCACCCTGGCGCCTGTCACGGGCAGCTACGCCGCGTTCGTCGCGCAGCAGGCGGAGACGGTGGCCGGGGCCGCGGGACGGGCCCACTGGGACTACTGGCAGAAGAAGCTGGCCGGTGAGTTGCCCGTGCTCGCGCTCCCCGCCGACCGCAGCCGTTCCGCGGTCGCCGCGAACCGGAGCGGCGCCATCCCCTTCCGCCTCACCACGGAGCTGACGGCGCGCATCAAGACGCTCGCGCAGAGCGCCGAGGCCACGCCCTTCGTCGTGTTCGCGTCCGCCTATGCCGCCCTGCTGGGGCGCCTGGCGCGGCAGGAGGACGTCGTGATTGGCGCGCCCACCGCGGGCCGCCCCGGCACCACCTTCCACGACGTGGTGGGCTACTTCGCCAATGCCGTGGCGCTGCGCGCGGACCTCTCCGGTGCGCCGTCCACCCGGACGCTGCTGAGCCGGATGCGCACCGTGGTGCACGAAGCGCTCGCGCACCAGGACTTCCCCTTCGCCTCGCTCGTGGAGCGGCTGGCCATCGAGCGCCGTCCGGGCGTGTCTCCCCTCTTCCAGGCGTCCATCGTCCTGCACGCGTCGCGTGAGGGTGGCGGCGGCATGGCCCTGTGGGCCACGCCGGATGAGGACACCCGGGTCCAGTGGGGGCACCTGGAGCTGGAGCCCTTCCCCATCCAGGAGCTGGAGTCCCAGTTCGACCTCACGCTGGAGCTGTGGGAGACGCGCGGCGCCTTCTCCGGCGTCCTGCGCTTCAACCGCGCGCTGTTCAACGACGACACCGTCGCCCTGTGGCGCGGCTACTTCGCGAAGCTCGTCGAGGAGATGGTCCGCGCGCCCGACGCGCCGGTGGCCCGGCTGTCCCTGGCGATTCCGGCCGAGGCCGCGACGCCCGCGGTGGACACGCGCGTCCAGCCCATGCCGGAGACCACGGCGCCCCGCACCCTCTCGGGCTGGTTCGAGGAGCAGGCCGCGCGCAGCCCGGAGGCCGTGGCCCTGATCTTCGGGGAGACCCAGCTCAGCTACGCGGAGCTGAACGCCCGGGCGAACGTCCTGGCGCACGCGCTGCGCGACCACGGCGTGGGCCCCGAGTCCCTCGTGGGCATCTGCGTGGACCGGAGCGCGGAGCTGGTCGTCTCCATCCTGGGCGTGCTCAAGGCGGGCGGCGCCTACGTGCCGCTGGACCCCGCCAGCCCGAAGGACCGCCTGGCGCTCATCCTGGAGGATGCGGAGGTCACCGCCCTGGTGACCGAGTCCGCGCGCACCGGGGAGCTTCCCACGCAGAAGGTGGCCACCGTCTTCGTCGACACACTCGACTGGAAGGACGGCCGCCAGTCGCCGAACCCGGAGCCGGGCGTCACGCCAGACAACGCCGCCTACGTCATCTACACGTCGGGTTCGACGGGACGGCCCAAGGGCGTCATCGTCACCCACGCCAACGCCACGCGCCTGTTCACCACGTCGGAGCCGCTCTACGGCTTTGGCTCGGACGACGTCTGGACGCTGTTCCACTCGGCCGCGTTCGACTTCTCCGTCTGGGAACTGTGGGGGCCGCTGCTGTACGGCGGGCGCCTGGTCGTCGTGCCCCACTGGATGACGCGGGCCCCCGAGGCCTTTGGCGAGTTGATCGCCCGTGAAGGCGTGACGGTGCTCAACCAGACGCCCTCCGCGTTCCGCGCGCTGACGCGCGCGCCCTCCATCGCGGATGGCAAGGGCGGCCGGAGCCTCAAGTGGATCATCTTCGGCGGTGAGGCGCTCGACGCCGCCACCGTCCGCCCCTGGTTCGAGAAGTACGGGGACGAGCACACGCGCCTCATCAACATGTACGGCATCACCGAGACCACGGTGCATGTCACGTACTACCGCGTGACGGAGGCGGACCTCACGTCCGCCGCGAGCCCCATTGGACGCCCGCTCCCGGACCTGGAGCTGCACCTGCTCGACGAGCACGGCCAGCCCGTGCCCACCGGTGTCCCGGGCGAGATGTTCGTCGGCGGCGCGGGTGTCGCGCGCGGCTACCTGAAGCGCCCCGAGCTGACGGCCCAGCGCTTCATCGAGGACCCCGCCTCGCCCGGCAAGCGACTCTACCGGTCGGGAGACCTGGCCATCCGCCTGCCGGATGGAGGCTACACGTACCTGGGCCGCATCGATGACCAGGTGAAGATTCGCGGCTTCCGCATCGAGCTGGGTGAAATCCAGTCGGTGCTCGCCGCGCACCCGGCCGTCGCTGACGCCTACGTCACCACGCATGAGCGGAGCGCGGACGACCGGCGCATCGCCGCCTACGTCGTGCCCAAGGAGAACGCGGCGGAGACGCTGCTGTCCTCCGGCACGGACAGCGGCGTTGGTGACACGCACGTCGGCGAGTGGAAGGCGCTCTACGACGACCTCTACGCGCGCTCGGCCAGTGAGCCGCAGCTCGACCCGAGCTTCAACATCGCGGGCTGGGACAGCAGCTACACCGGCGCCGCGCTCAGCGCGGAGGCGATGAAGGAGTGGGTTGACCACACCGTCCGGCAGATTCTCGTCCGAGCACCGCGGCGCGTGCTCGAAATCGGCTGCGGCACCGGTCTGCTCCTCACGCGAATCGCGCCGTCCACGGAGGCGTACTGGGCCACGGACGTCTCGGGCGTCGTCGTCAACATGCTCCGGGGCGTCGCCGCGAAGACGGCGGGCCTGGGGCACACGAAGCTCTTCCACGCCGCGGCGGACCAGCTCGACACCATCGACTTCGGCGACGCGCGCTTCGACGCGGTGATGTTGAACTCGGTGGTCCAGTACTTCCCCAGCGCGGAGTACCTGGCCCGGGCCTTGGAATCCGCGTCCCGGCGGCTGGACACGGGCGGCGTCATCTTCGTGGGTGACGTGCGCAACTTCCGGCTGCTCGAGGCCTTCCATGCGTCCATCGTCCTGGCGCAGGCCTCCGGCACGCTCGAGCCGCAAGTGCTCAAGGCCCGCGTGGCGCAGCGCATGGCGGCGGAGGAGGAGCTGGTGCTCGCTCCGGACTTCTTCTGGGCCCTGAAGCAGCGCATCCCGCGGCTCACGCACGTGGAGATTCGCCCGAAGCGAGGCGCGTACCAGAACGAGCTGACGCGCTTCCGCTACGACGTGCTCCTCCACATGGACACGGCACCCGCCTCTGCGGCCGACGTGGCCTGGGGCCCGGGCAACGTGAGCCTGTCCGAGCTCCGCACCCGGTTGACCCAGGACGGCACGCGGCGCGTGGGCCTGCGCGGCATCCGGAACGCGCGCGTCGAGGCCGCCCTGGAGGCCCTGGCGAGCGTGACGGATGGCGCGTCCGCGAGGCCCGGCTCCTTCGAGAAGCTTCGCCGTCGCGTCCTGGACCGCGACGCCACGACGCCGGCCAGTGAGCCGGAGCCTGGCATCGACCCCGAAGCCCTCCACCAGCTCGCGGAGGCGCTGTCCTTCGACGTCGCGCTGGACTGGTCCCGCGGCGGCGCGGATGGCGCCTTCGACGCCGTCTTCACGCCGGCCACGAAGCCCACCACCGGACCTGTCGCGCTCTTCGGAAGCGCTCCGGAGGTGATTCCCGGAGCGCGGCGCGCCAACGACCCGCTCCGCAGCCGCGTGGACCGCCGGATGGAGAGCGAGCTGCGCAAGCGGGCGCAGGCGAACCTCCCCGAGTACATGGTGCCGGCGAGCATCATGTCATCGACCGGATTCCGCTGACCGAGAACGGCAAGGTGGACCGTCGCGCCCTGCCCGTCCCCGCCGTGTCGCAAGGCCTGGAGACGGACTACGTGGAGCCGCGCAACGGCGAGGAGGAGATTCTCGCCAGCATCTTCGCCGAGCTGCTCGGCGCGGAGCGCGTGGGCGTCCATGACAGCTTCTTCGACCTGGGCGGCCACTCGCTGCTGGCGACGCAGGTCGTCTCGCGGATTCGTGCCGTGCTGGGCGTCGAGATTCCGCTGCGCACGTTCTTCGGAAGCCCCACCGTCGCCGGGCTCGTGGCGGCCGTACAGCAGCAGCGCAAGGGCGCCAACGCCGCCACGGTCGACTTCACCGGCCCCATGGAGCGGCCGGAGCGGATTCCGCTGTCCTCCTCCCAGGAGCGGCTGTGGATTGTCGACCGCATCGAGGAGACGAAGGCCCCCATCTACGTCATCCCGTTGGTCCTCCGGCTGCGCGGCTCCCTGCACCACGAAGCCCTGCGCCAGAGCCTGGACGCCATCGTCCAGCGCCACGAGGTGCTCCGCACGTGCTTCCCCGCGGAGGGTGCCCAGGCCTACCAGGCCATCTCCGCCGACGCCTCGGCCGAGCTTCCGCCCAGCGAGGACCTGGTCCATCCGGCCGGCATCTCCGAGGCGGAGCTCCTGAAGCGCGTGCAGGTCCAGGTGGGTCTGGAAGTCTCCCGGCCGTTCGACCTGGAGCGCGGCCCGCTGCTCCGGATGCGGCTCTTCCGCATCTCGGACGCGGACCATGTGCTCGTGTTGACCATGCACCACGTCGTCTCCGACGGATGGTCCGTGGGCATCCTCGCGCGTGAGCTCGCGGCCGGTTACAACGCCCTGCGCTCGCAGCGGGAGCTGGCGTTGCCCCCCCTCCAGGTCCAGTACGCGGACTTCGCGCTCTGGCAGCGGCAGCTCCTGCGAGACGGCGCGCTGGCGCAGTCCATTGAAGCGCAGAAGCAGCGGCTGGCCGGGGCGCCCACCGCCCTCAACCTCCCCAGTGACCGGCCCCGGCCGGAGACGCCCACGTACAAGGGCGGCGTGGTCCGCTTCGCGGTGGACCGTGCCCTCACGGCGCGGCTGAAGGACCTGAGCCGGCGGGAAGGCGCCACGCTCTACATGACGCTGCTGGCGGCCTTCTCCGCGTACCTGTCGCGGCTGAGCGGCCAGAAGGACCTCATCGTCGGCTCGCCGGTGGCGAACCGGAACCGCGCGGCGACGGAGCCGCTGATTGGCTTCTTCGTCAACACGCTCGCGCTCCGGATGGACCTGTCCGGAGACCCCAGCTTCCTCGAGCTGCTGGCGCGCGCCCGGAAGACGGCGCTGGACGCGTACGCGGACCAGGACGTGCCCTTCGAGAAGCTGGTCGAGGTGGCCGCGCCCGAGCGGAGCCTCAGCCGTCAGCCCCTGGTCCAGGTGATGTTCGCGCTCCAGAACGCGCCGTTCTCACCGCCAGCGCTGGATGGGCTCGACGTGCAGCTCCTGGATTTGGACAGCGTCACCGCCAAGTTCGACCTGACGCTGTCCATGCAGGAGTCCGCGGATGGCCTGTCCGCCCTGCTGGAGTACAGCGCGGACCTGTTCGACCGCGACCGCATCGAGCGGATGGCCGAGCACCTGGTGGTGCTGCTCCGTGAAGCGGTGCGGACGCCCGAGCGCCGCGTGCCTGAGTTCGAGCTGCTCGGCGCGAACGAGGCCGCCCTGGTGGCGCAGTGGGAGCAAGGCCCCAGCGCGCCGCCCGCGCCCGACTCCGTGGTGGAGCTGTTCCAGGCGCAGGTGGAGCGTGCCCCCGAGGCCATCGCCCTGGAGCACCGCGACGTCCGCCTGAGCTACGGCGAGCTCGACCGGCGCGCGACCCGGCTCGCGCGGCACCTCGTCTCGCTGGGCTTCGGACGGGAGAAGCGGGCGGCCATCTGCCTGCCGAAGTCCGTCGACTTCATCACCTGCATCCTGGGCGTGTGGAAGGCCGGCGGCGCGTACGTGCCGCTCGACCCGGAGTACCCCGCGGCGCGCCTGCAGCACATGCTGGATGACTCAAGCGCGGAGATCCTCCTCACCGAGCGCGCCCTGGGCGACCGGCCCGGCTTCAAGGGCCAGACCCTGTGGATGGACGAGCCCCTGCCGGAGCACGGCGAGCCGTCCGCCCTGGCGTTCCCCGACGCGAGCTCGGCCGCCTACGTCATCTACACCTCCGGCTCGACGGCGAAGCCGAAGGGCGCGGTGCTGGAACACCGGGGCGTGGCGAACATCGCCGTCGCGTCGGTGCCGCTGTTCGGGCTCGGACCGGACAGCCGCATCCTCCAGGCCGCGTCGCTGTCCTTCGACGTCTCCGCCTGGGACATCGTGATGGCGTTCGCCAGCGGCGCACGGCTGGTGCTGCCCACGGATGAGACGGCGCGCGTGGGCGAGGCCCTGGCGACGGTGCTCACGGACAAGCACATCACCCAGGTGGTGCTGTCGCCGTCCGCGCTCGCGACGTTGCCGGAAGGCGCCTACCCCGACCTCCGCGTGCTCATCACCGCCGGAGAGGCGCTCCCCGCGGAGCTGGTGAAGAAGTGGGCGACGGACACCCGCCGCTTCGTCAATGCGTATGGCCCGACGGAGACGACCGTCATCGCGACGGTCGCCGAGCTCAAGCAGGGCGACACGGGCGTTCCCTCCATCGGCCGGCCCCTGCCGGGCCTGGTGGCCCGCATCCTCGACGCCGGCCAGCGGCAGGTGCCGGTGGGCGTCCCGGGCGAGCTGTACGTGGGCGGTGTCGCCGTCGCGCGTGGGTACCACGGGCTCGACGAGCTCACCCGGGCCCGCTTCATCAAGGACCCCTACTCCGACCGTCCGGATGCGCGGATGTACCGCACCGGCGACCTCACGCGCTGGAGCGCCGACGGCAGCATCGACTTCCTGGGCCGCATCGACGACCAGGTGAAGCTGCGTGGCTACCGCATTGAGCTGGGCGAGGTCGAGGCCGTCATCGACAGCCACCCGTCCGTCCAGCGGTCGGTCATCGTGGTCCACCAGGGGCAGCTCGCGGCCTATGCGGTGAATCGTCCGGGCACCGAGCTGACGGTCCAGTCCCTGCGTGAACACGCCATGGGCCAGCTCCCCGGCTACATGGTGCCGGCGCACTTCGTCGTGCTGGACGTGTTCCCGCTGACGCCCAGCGGCAAGGTGGACCGCAAGAAGCTGCCGGACCCCGTGCAGTCGCAGGCGGCGGCCACCTTCGTCAACGCGGGGACCCGGGAGGAGCAGATCCTGGCCAGCATCTGGGCCACGGTTTTGAAGAAGGAGTCCGTGGGCATCCACGACAACTTCTTCGCGCTGGGCGGAGACTCCATCCTCGGCCTGCAGATCATCTCCCGCGCCACGCAGCAGGGCCTCCGGCTGCGTCCGCGGCAGCTCTTCGAGCACCAGACCATCGCCGAGCTGGCACGCGTGGCCTCCAGCGCCCAGGTGGTCAACGCCGAGCAGGGCCTGGTGACGGGCAGCGCGCCGCTCACGCCCATCCAACATTGGTTCTTCGACCAGGGCCGCGTCGAGCCGCAGCACTTCAACATGGCGGTGATGCTCGACGTGGAGCCGGGCATCGACATGGCGGCGCTTCGCGGTGCGCTGGACGCGGTGGAGCGACACCACGACGCGCTCCGCTTCCGCTTCCGCCAGGAGGGCGGAGCCTGGACGCAGTTCCACGTGGAGGGGGACGCCGTGAGCGGGATTCCCCTGGACACGCTGGACGTGGACGGCAGTGAGAATGTCGAAGAGGCGCTCGCCGACCTCCATGAGTCCCTGGCGCTGGACCAGGGCCCGGTCATGCGCGCCGCACTGCTGCGGCTGGGGGGGGACTCCGCGCGGCTGGCGCTGGTGGTCCACCACCTGGTGGTGGACGCCGTGTCGTGGGGCATCATCATCGAGGACCTGCTGACGGCGTACAGCCAGCTCTCCAATGGCCAGCAGGTCGGGCTCCCGCCCAAGACGACGTCGTTCCAGCACTGGGCGAAGCGTCTGGAGGCATACGCCGCCACGCCGAACGCCCGGGCGGAGCTCGATGCCTGGCTCGCCACCGCGCACCGGGATGATTCGGACGACCTGCCGCTGAATGACTCCACGGCGTCCGACCTGGTCCGCGAAGCGGGCACGCTGGTGACGTGGCTGGAGGCCGAAGAGACGCAGTTGCTGCTGAACGAGGTGCCCACGGCCTATGACGTCAAGGTGAACGAGGCGCTGATCGCCGCGCTCGCCCGGACGCTCACGGGTTGGACGGGCAACGGCACCGTCCGCATCGACCTGGAGGGCCACGGCCGCGAGTTCCTGTTCGAGGACGTGGACCTGAGCCGCACCGTGGGCTGGTTCACGGCGCTCTTCCCGCTCCGCATGCACGTGGGTGCCCGGGAGAGCCTGCGCGAGACGCTCGCGCGGGCCAAGGACGCGCTGCGCCGGACGCCTCGGGGTGGCATTGGCTACGGCGTGCTCCGCGCGCTGTCTCCGGATGCGTCGATTCGTTCACGGCTCGGCGCCATTCCGAACGCGGGCATCGTCTTCAACTACCTCGGGCAGATGGGCGCCGTGCCCACGCAGGGCGTGGTGCGAGGCCGCGCCAAAGAAGGGCTGGGCCGGCTCCATGCGCCGGGCGCCGCCAGGCCCCACCGCATCGAACTGAACGCCGTGGTCGAGGCGGGGCAGCGGCTGCGCCTCGACTGGACCTTCGGCGCCAAGGTCTTCCACAAGGAGACCATCGAGCGGCTGAACGCGGAGTTCCACGCGAACCTGCGGGCGATGATTCGTGAGCGCGCCGAGCCCGCCGCGGCGGTCCGCGTGGCCGCGGACTTCCCGGCCGCGCGACTGAGTGCCAAGGACTTGAAGCGCGTGCTCACGCTGACGAAGAAGCCGCGATGAGCCAGGTGGACGGTGAGGGGGAGGACAGCACCATGACGTCAGAAGAGTCGATTGAGGACATCTACGAGCTCGCGCCGATGCAGCACGGCATGCTCTTCCACGCAATGATGGAGCCCGGCGCGGGCATGTACGTGGAGCAGTTGAGCTGCGAGGTCCGAGGCGTCCTGCCAATCGAACGCTGGAAGGAGGCCTGGCAGCACGTCGTCGCGCGGCATCCCATCCTGCGCTCGGGCTTCCTCTGGGAGGGACTGGAGAAGCCCCTCCAGGTCGTGGCGATTGAGGCCGAAGTCCCGTGGCGCATCGAGGACGTCCGGCACCTGCCGGCCGAGGCGCAGCAGCGCTGGATTGAGGACTTCCTGCGGCAGGACCGCCTCCAGGGCTTCGACCTGGGCGCCCCGCCGCTGATTCGCTGCGCCCTGCTCCGGCTCGAAGACGCGCGGTATCTCTTCGTGTGGACGTACCACCACCTGCTGTTGGACGGGTGGTGCTTCTCCATCGTCCTCCGAGAGGTGCTGGGCGCCTTCGAGGAGGGCGTCGCGTCACTACCGCCCCCTGCCCGCCCGTACCGCGACTACATCTCCTGGCTCCAGGAGCAGGACCCCGCCCGCGCGGAGTCCTTCTGGCGCGAACGGCTCCAGGGCTTCAAGCAACCGACGTCCCTGCCTTTCACGGAGCGCCAGGACGTCCGCGCGCCCGCCGGTGACACGCAGCCCGAGGTCACCCTGCACCTGTCACGCGAGCTCACAGCGCAGCTCACGGGCTTCGCGAAGGCGCACCGCCTGACGCTCAACACGTTGGTCCAGGGCGCGTGGGCGCTCGTGCTGGCCAGGGCGGCGGCCACCGAAGACGTCATCTTCGGTGTGACGGTCTCCGGGCGGCCCGCCGACCTGGCGGGCTCCGAGTCCATTGTCGGGCTCTTCATCAACACGCTGCCCCTGCGCGCGCGGCTGGACGGCGCGGCGCCCGTTGCCGCCTTCCTGTCGGGGCTCCAGTCCCAGCAGAGCGCGAGCGAGCCGTTCAGTCATGCCTCGCTGGCGGACATCCAGCGCTGGTCGGACGCGCCGCATGACCGGCCGCTCTTCGAGAGCATCCTGGTGTTCGAGAACTATCCGCTCGACGCCTCGACGCTCCTTCCGCGCAGTGGCCTCACCATCAGCTCGGTCAACACGCACGACCGCATCAGCTACCCGCTGGCCCTGGTGGCCATCCCGGGCGAGTCGCTGGAGCTGCGCGTGATGTACTCGGCGGATGCGTTCTCCCGTTCCGCGGCCGAGCGCATCCGGCGGATGCTGGAGGCCGCACTCCAGTCCCTGCCCCACGCGAAGACGGTTGGCGACATCGACCTGATGGACGAGGCCGCCCAGCGCGTGCTGGCGGAGTGGGGGCAGAATCCCCGCGCGTTCGAGCGCTCCATCCCCGTCCCCGCCCTGCTGGCCCGAGCCGCGCCGGACGCGACGGCCGTGGTGGGCCCGGACGGCAAGTCGCTCACCTACGGCGAGCTCAACGCTCGCGCGGAACGTGTCGCGCTGCACCTGCGCCAGCTTGGCGCCGGACGTGAGCGGCTGGTCGGCGTGTGCATTGGCAGGTCCGTGGAGATGGTGGTGGCCTTGCTCGGCGTGCTCAAGGCCGGGGCCGCCTACCTGCCGCTGGACCCCAACTATCCCGCCGAGCGGCTCGCCTTCATCGTGGGTGACGCCGCGCCGGTCGCCATCCTGCACGCGGGGTCGGACCCCATCGGGGATACCCGCATCCCCCGGCTCGACGTCACCCGCGTCCTTGGCGATGCGGACGCGCCCGTCGTGCCCACATGGGAGCCCGCGCGGCTGGAAGACCTGGCCTACGTCATCTACACCTCGGGTTCGACCGGAACGCCCAAGGGCGTCCTGGTGACGCACCGGAACCTGTTGAACCTGGTGTCCTGGCACACGGAGGCGTTCGGGCTCACGGCGAAGGACCGGACGACGCAGGTCGCCAGCGTCGCGTTTGACGCCGCGGTCTGGGAAATCTGGCCGACGCTCGCGGCGGGCGCCACGCTGCACCTGGCTCCGCCCGAGCTGTCCAGCGCTCCCGCCGAGCTGGCGCAGTGGCTGGTGACGCAGCGAATCTCCGTCACCTTCCTGCCGACGGTGGTCGCCGAGGCCGTGCTGGCCCTGCCCTGGCCGTCTGACTGCGCGCTGCGCTTCGTCCTCACCGGTGGCGACCGGCTCCACGCCATGCCTCCGCCGGGCCTTCCCTTCCAGTTGGTCAACAATTACGGCCCCACCGAGACGACGGTGGTGGCCACCTCCGGCATCGTTGAACCGGAAGGCCGGCAGGGCCTGCCATCCATCGGGCGCCCGGTGGCCAACGCCCGCATCTACGTCCTGGACCGTCAGCGCCGGCCCGTCCTCCCGGGCGTCATCGGCGAGCTGTACATCGGCGGTGAGGGCGTCACCCGTGGCTATCTCAACCGGCCGGAGCTGAACGCGGAGCGCTTCGTCCCGGACCCGTTCTCCGGCGTGCCCGAAGCGCGCATGTACGCGAGCGGCGACTTCGGCCGGTTCCTTCCGGATGGAACGCTCGCGTTCCACGGCCGCGCGGACCGTCAGGTCCAGGTGCGTGGCGTACGGGTGGAGCCCGGTGAAATCGAGGCCGCGCTGGCGGCGCACCCCGGTGTCACCGCCGCCGCGGTGGTGAGCGAGGCGCAGCGACAGAATGGTGACGTGCGCCTGATTGCGTTCGCGGCCAGCGACAGCGGCACTCCGCCGGACGCCCCCGAGCTCACGCGCTATCTGGCGGCGAAGCTGCCCGCGGCCATGCTCCCCAGCCGCGTCATCGTCATCGACCGGCTCCCCCTCACGCCCAACGGCAAGGTGGACACCGCGGCGCTCGAAGCCCGTGCCCAGGAGGAGCAGCCGAAGGCCGCGTCCGCGGCGCCTCGCACGCCCCACGAGGAGATCCTCGCGGGCATCTGGAGCGCGGTGCTTGGCCAGGAGCGTGTCGGCATCCACGATGACTTCTTCGACCTGGGCGGCCACTCGCTCAAGGCGACCCAGGTCATCGCGCGCACCCGGGAAGCGTTTGGCGTCGACGTCCCGGTTCGCGCCATCTTCGAGCGCCGGACCATCGCGCTCCTCGCCGAAGCGCTCACGGGGCAAGCGGCCGCCGTCGAGGCCATCCCGCGGCTGGAGTCGCTGGAGGACACGCCGGTCGCGCCGGGCCAGGAGAGCCTGTGGTTCATCGACGCGATTGGGGGTGACAGCGCGGCGTACAACGTCCCGCTGGTCCTCCGGTTCCACGGGGCGCTCGACACGGTCGCGCTTTCGCGGACGCTCCAGCTCCTGGTTGAACGGCATGAGGTGCTCCGGAGCACCTTCCACGACCGTGGCGGCACGCCCGTGCTGCGGGTCCAGGCGTCGCCCGCCTGCGTTCTTCTGAGCGAGGACACGACTCCTGCCCTACTCGACCAGCGCATCGCCGAGGAGATTGCCGCGCCCTTCTCCCTGACGGAGGGCCCGCTCTTCCGCGCTCGGCACTTCCGGCTGGAGGCGGACCGCCATGTCCTGGTCCTCAACCAGCACCACATCATCGCGGACGCGTGGTCCGTCGGCGTGCTGCTGCGTGAGCTGTGCGTCGTGTACGCCGCGCTGGTGAGTGGCACCGAGCCGGACCTGCCCGCGCTCCCCGTTCGCTACGCGGACTGGGCCGCGTGGCAGCGGCAGCGCATGGAGTCCGGACGGCTGGAGGAGAGCATTGCCTACTGGCGCGATGCCCTGAAGAGCGCCCCCACGGTGCTCGCGCTCCCCACGGACCGGCCTCGCCCCGAGCGGCAACGCTTCCACGGCAAGACGCACTCCTTCGTGCTCGAAGCGCCGCTGGGCCAGCGGCTTGAGTCCCTCTCCCGAAGCTCGGGGGCCTCGCTGTTCATGACCCTCCTGGGCGCCTTCGCCGCGTATCTCGGCCGCATCAGTGGCCAGGAGGACGTGGTGATTGGGTGGCCCGTGGCCAACCGCGACCGGCATGAGACGGAGGGCGTGGTCGGCTACTTCCTCAACACGCTCGCGCTCCGCGTGGACCTGTCGGGGGACCCGACGTTCTCGGAGCTGCTGCTGCGTGTCCGCAAGGCGGCGCTCGACGCCTACGCGCACCAGGACGTGCCTTTCGAGAAGCTGGTCGCCGCGCTCGACGTACCGCGGGCCCTGGCGCACAACCCGCTGTTCCAGGTGATGTTCGTCCTTCAGGGACAGAGCGGCGGCGAGCTTCAGCTCCCGGGCGTTCGCGCGGAGATTCAAGCCCCGGAGGGCACGACGTCGAAGTTCGACCTCACCCTCTTCGCGGAGCCGCGCGACGGTGCGCTGGCGTGCAGCATCGAGTACGACACCGACCTCTTCAACGCGGACCGCATCGAGCGGATGGCCGCGCACCTGGGCCGCATGCTCCAGGCCATCGCCGAGGAGCCCGAGCTCCACACGTCCGAGCTCCCCCTCCTGACCAGCGACGAACGGCGCCAGTACGCGGACCTGAACCGCACCGAGCGCAGGTACACCGGCCGCGCGCTCCCCGAGCTGTTCGCGCGTCAGGCCCAGAAGACGCCTGATGCCATCGCCCTGGAGCACCGGGGAGAGACGCGGACGTACCGCCAGCTCGACGAGGCCGCCGAGGCATTGGCGGACCGGCTTGGCGCGCTGGGTGTGGGTCCCGGGGTCAGGGTCGCCCTCTGCCTGGACCGCTCCCTCCAGGCGCAGGTCGCGCTGCTCGCGGTCCTGAAGGCCGGTGGCGCGTATGTGCCGCTCGACCCGACGTATCCCGCCGAGCGCCTGCGCTACATGCTCGAGGACGCGAAGCCTCGCGTCCTCCTCACCGAGAAGAAGTACCGCGACCTGCTCCCTGCTTCGGGCCTGCCCCAGGTCCTCTTGGATGACGCGGGTGCGCCGGCCGTGAAGACGCAGCGGCCTCGGGTGGAGTCGCGGCATCTGGCCTACGTGCTCTACACGTCCGGTTCGACGGGCAAGCCCAAGGGCGTGGCCATGCCCCACCGGGCGCTGGTCAACCTCATCGAGTGGCAGACGGAGCACGCCCGCCCCCTGCGGACGCTCCAGTTCGCGCCGCTCAACTTCGACGTGTCGTTCCAGGAGACCTTCTCCACCTGGTGCTCGGGTGGCACGTTGGTCCTCGTCGACGAGGGCACGCGGAGAGACCCGGACGCCCTGGCCGAGCACCTCCACGCGGCGCGCGTGCAGCGGCTCTTCCTTCCGGCTGTGGCGCTCCACCACCTGGCCCAGGCCGCGCTGCGCACCGAGCACCGCGTGCCCGGCCTCGAGGAAGTCATCACGGCGGGAGACCAGCTCCGCATCACCGACCCCATCCGCCGTTGGTTCCAGGAAGGTGGGAAGCGGCTTCACAACCACTACGGCCCCACCGAGTCGCACGTGGTGACGGCGCACGCGTTGGAGGGCGAGCCGAAGAACTGGCCCGGCCTGCCTTCGATTGGCCGTCCCATCGCCAACGCCGCGGTCCACCTGCTCGATGCGCACCAGCGCCCCGTCCCCGTGGGCGTCCCTGGCGAGCTGTATCTGGCGGGCGAGTGCCTCGCGGACGGGTACCTGTCACGCGCGGACCTCACCGCCGAGCGCTTCGTGGAACTGCCGCTGTCCCCGCCGGTCCGGGCCTACCGGACCGGAGACCTCGGCCGTTTGTCGCCGGATGGAACCATTGAGTTCCTCGGACGGGCGGACGACCAGGTGAAGATTCGAGGCTTCCGCGTGGAGCCCGGTGAGATTGAGCGCGCGCTGTGCGCCCACCCCGAGGTCCGCGACGCGGCGGTCATCGTGGATGGCGATGGCACCCGCGAGAAGCGGCTGGTGGCCTACGTCGTCCCGAAGACGGTGCGCTTGGATGGGCTGCCCGGCTTCCTCGGCAAGGACCTGCCCGATTACATGGTGCCCGCGCTGTTCGTGCCGCTCCCCGAGCTGCCCCGAACGCCCAGCGGCAAAGTCGATCGCCGGGCGCTCCCCGCGCCCGTGGCACCAACGCGAACCGATACAGCCTCCGAGCCGCCCCAGACGCCCACGGAGGCCGCCGTGGCGCAGGCCTTCGAGCAGGTCCTGGGTCGAGGCGCCGTCGGCCGGAATCAGGACTTCTTCCAGTTGGGCGGCCACTCGCTGCTCGCGATGCAGGTCGTCTCGCGGATTCGCGGCACCGTGGACGCCGCGTTGCGGGTGTCGGACCTCTTCGAGAACCCCACCATCGCCTCCCTGAGCCGGGTGCTGGAATCACGGCGAGACAGCCAGACGCTGACCCTCTCCCGAATCGAGCCAGCACCGGAGGGCGCCGCGATTCCGCTGTCGTTCTCCCAGGAGCGGCTCTGGTTCCTGGACCAGCTCTACCCGGGCAGCGCGGCCTACAACCTGCCCATGGCGCTGCGGCTGACGGGGACGCTCGACGTCCGCGCCTTCCAGGAGAGCCTGACCGACATCGTCCGGCGGCACCCGGTGCTCGGGATGCGCTTCGTCGAGCGGGATGGCCGCGTGTGGCAGGAACCGCGCGCGAGCCAGGATGTGCCGTTCGAACAGGTCACCCTGGGGGAGATGTCCCCCGAGGCGCTGCGTGGCCTCATCGCGGAGGAAGCGGGACGGCCGTTCGACCTGACGAATGGCCCGCAGTTCCGCGCGAAGCTGTTCCGTCTTTCCGAGACGGCGCACGTCGTCGTCGCGACGATGCACCACACCGTCGGTGACGGCTGGTCCATCAGCGTGCTCGTGCGCGAGCTTTCCCAGCTCTACGCCGGGCGTGTCTCCGGTCAACCGGTGACGCTGCCCGAGCTTCCCGTCGACTACCTGGACTTCGCCTACCAGCAGCGGCGGCACCTCCAGGGTGAGGTGATGGAAAAGCGGCTCGACCACTGGCGGAAGACGCTCCAGGGTGCGCCTTCCGCCCTGGACCTGCCGATGGACCGGCCGCGTCCTCCCCGGACGAGCATGCGCGGCGCCACCGAGCGAATCGCCCTGGGCAAGGCGCTGAGTGACGCCATCGAGGCCCTGAGCCTGCGCACGGGCGGAACCAGCTTCATGGTCCTCATGGGCGGCTTCGCCGCCTACCTGTCGCGCATCACCGGGCAGGACGACATCGTCATCGGCACGCCGGTGGCCAACCGGGACCGCGCGGAGCTCGAGTCCCTGATTGGCTTCTTCGTGGGGACGCTGCCGCTGCGCATCAACCTGTCCGCGAACCCGACCTTCGAGGAGCTGGTCGCGCGGGTGCGCGCCTCCGCGCTGGACGCCTACGCGTACCAGGACGTTCCCCTGGAGAAGATTGTCGAGGCGCTCGGCGTTGAACGGAACCTGAGCCACGCCCCGCTGTTCCAGGTGATGCTGATGCTCCAGAACACCCCGGAGGGCCAACTGAGCCTCCCGGGCCTGTCGCTGGAGCCCATCGACCTGGCGGTCGAGAGCGCGAAGTTCGACCTGACCCTGAGCTTCGAGCCCACGCGCGAAGGGCTGGCCGGCGTCATCGAGTACAGCACGGACCTCTTCGATGCGGACCGCATCGAGCGGATGGTCGCGCACCTCCAGGTGCTCTTCACGGACGCGGTGGCGCATCCGGACAAGCGGCTGTCGGAGCTCGCGCTCCTTCCGGAGCAGGAGCGCGGCGTCGTCACGGCGTTCACCCATGGGCGCGTCGTGGCGCCCACCCGGCACGTCCCGGCCTTCCGGTTCGTGGAGGAGCACGCGGAACGGACGCCGGACGCCATCGCGCTGGAGCTGGGCCGGGACACGCTCACGTATGGCGAGCTGAACCGCCGGGCCAACCGCGCCGCGCACCAGCTCATCGCGATGGGCGCCGGGCCTGAGAAGCTGGTGGCGCTGGCGGTGCCTCGCTCGTTCGAGATGATCATCGGCCTGCTCGCCATCTGGAAGGCGGGGGCCGCGTACGTTCCGCTCGACCTGTCGTATCCGAAGGAGCGGCTGGACGGAATCCTGGAGGACTCGGGCGCCGCGCTGATGGTGAGCACGCATCCGGCGGAGCAGCGGTGGCGCGCGCCGCAAGTCCGCACGCTATGGCTGGATGAGCCCGCGGACTCGGTGCCCACGGGCAACCCGGACAGCGGCGTCCGCATGGAGAACGCCGCCTACGTCATCTACACGTCCGGCTCCACGGGCAAGCCCAAGGGCGTCATCCTGGAGCACCGGGGGCTGGCGAACGTCGTCGAGATGCAGCGGCACGAACTGGGCGCTGACGCGAGCTGCGTCATGCTCCAGTTCTCCTCCATCTCCTTCGACGTCTCGGTCTGGGAAATCGTCATGGCCCTGACCAACGGGGGCCGGCTCATTGTCGCCCCCGCGGACACGCTGCTCGCGGGCGACGAGCTGGCCAAGGTCCTGCTGGCCCACGGCGTCACGCACATGGTGCTGCCGCCGACGTCGTACGCGGCCCTTCCCACCGACCGCGAGTACCCCGCGCTCCGCATGCTGTCGGCCGCGGGCGAGGCCCTGCCGCCCGAGGTGGTGCACACGTGGGCCCGGCCCGACGTCCCGTTCGTCAACGCCTATGGCCCCACCGAGGTGTCCATCATCAGCACGCTCGGCATGTGCCGGCGGGATGACCCGGGTGCTCCACCCATCGGACGCCCTGCCCTCAACCTGGAGGGCTATGTCCTCGACCGCCACGGCGCGATGCTGCCCATTGGCGTCCCGGGTGAGCTGCACATCGGTGGCATCGGCGTCGCCCGCGGCTACCTGAACCGCGAGGAGCTGACGCGCGAGAAGTTCATTCCGCACCCGTTCAAACCCGACGCGCGGCTGTACCGGAGCGGTGACCTGGTCCGCTGGCGCAAGGACGGCAACCTCGAGTACCTCGGGCGCATCGACCACCAGGTGAAGCTGCGCGGCTATCGCATCGAGCTGGGGGAAATCGAGGCGGTGCTCGCCACCTATCCTGGCGTGGCGAAGGCCGTGGCCCATGTGTATTCCGCGGGCACGCAGGGCGGCGTGAAGGCCCTGGTCGCCTACGTCGTCTCGGCCGAGCCCGTGGACGCCCACGCGCTCCGCGAGCACGCCCGGAAGAAGCTGCCGGAGTTCATGGTGCCCGCGGAGTTCATCCGCCTGCCGGAGCTGCCCCTCTCGTCCAGTGGCAAGGTGGACAAGCGGCGCCTGCCGCCACCGCGCTTCGAGGCATCGACAAGCGAGACGCGCTTCATCGCCCCTCGCACGCCGACGGAGAAGACGCTCGCCGAGCTGTGGGAGTCGCTGCTGGAGCGCCGGCCGGTGGGCACGGAGGACAACTTCTTCGACCTGGGCGGGCACTCGCTGTTGGCTGCGCAGGTCATGAGCCGCGTGCGGAGGTCCTTCGGCGTCGACGTGCCGCTCTCCGCCATCTTCGAGCAGCCGACGCTGGGCTCGCTGGCGGCGCTGATTGCGGCGAAGGAGGCTGCGCCGCAGCTCCCGCCGCTGGTCCGGCTGACGGGCACCGGAGACCGGCCGCTCTCGTTCTCGCAAGAGCGTCTGCGCTTCCTCGCCGAGCTCGAAGAAGGCCAGAGCGCGGCCTACAACATCCCCATCGCGTTCACCCTGCGCGGCGCGCTGGACGAGGTCGCGCTGCGACGGAGCCTCCAGCGCGTGCTGGAGCGGCATGAGGTCCTCAGGACGACCTTCCCGCTCGTCGACGGTCTGCCGGTGGCGCGTGTGGCTGACGCGGCGCTCACGCTGAACCCGGAGGATTTGAGCAAGCCCGGCGCGGCGTCCCTGGAGCAGCGGCTGGCCGAGGAGTCCGCCCGCCCCTTCTCATTGGACGTGGGCCCCGTGGTGCGCGTGCACCTGTTCAAGCGCGCGGACGACGAGCACGTGCTCCTGGTGGCCATGCACCACATCGTGTCCGACGGCTGGTCCTTCGGCGTGATGATGCGTGAGTTCTCCGCGCTCTATGCCTCGGAGGTCCGGGGCGAGCCGCTGGAGCTGCCCGCCCTCCCCATCCAGTACACGGACTACGCGGCGTGGCAGCGGAGCTGGCTCGACGGTCAGGCCCGAGAGCATCAGCTCTGCCATTGGCGGAAGGCGCTCGCCGGTGCGCCCACCGTCCTGGACCTGCCCACCGACAGGCCCCGTCCCGCGGTCCGGAGCCACCGGGGCGCCACCGAGCCCCTGGCGCTGGCCCCCGACGCGGCCCAGGCGCTCAGCGCTCTGTGCCGCGAGCACGGGGTGACGGCCTACATGGCGTGGCTCGCCGCCTTCGGCGCCTACCTGGGCCGGGTGAGCGGGCAGGATGACGTCGTCATCGGTTCGCCCTTCGCGGGCCGTCGCATCGCGGAGACGGAGCCGCTCATCGGGTTCTTCGTCAACTCGCTGCCGCTGCGCATCGACCTGGGCGGCGAGCCCACGTTCCTGGAGCTGCTCCAGCGCGTGCGCCGGCAGGTGCTCGACGCCCATGAGCATCAGGACGTCCCGTTCGAAAAGCTGGTCGAGGCGCTCAAGCCCGAGCGCATGCTGGGGACGAGCCCCCTCTTCCAGGTGATGCTCGCGTACCAGCAGGCGCACACCTCGGAGATGGCGCTGCCGAACCTGGAGGTCACCCCGGTGGCCATCCCCAGCGGCGCCGCCAAGTTCGACCTCACCCTGACGCTGTCCGAGACGCCGCGCGGCTTCGAGGGCGTGCTCGAATACGACCTCGACCTCTTCGACGCCTGGCGCATCCAGGCGATGGTGCGGCAGCTGACGGGCTTCGTCTCACGGCTGGCCGCCGACCCGCGCTCGAAGGTCGTGGACGTGGACCTGCTCAGCGCCGAGGAGCGTGGAAAGCTGAATCCTCGCGCCCCGGAGCCAGCGCCGTCCCTGCCCGCCGTACACGAAGCCATCGCGGCACAGGCGGCGAAGACGCCCACGGCCATCGCCGTCGAGGCCGAGGACGGCCCCCTCACCTACGCGGCCCTGGAGGCCCGGGCGAACGCCGTTGCCCAGGCCCTGGTCCAGCGTGGCGTCACGACGGGGACACTGGTGGCGCTCGCGGTGGAACGCTCCGTCGGGATGATGGCGGGGCTGCTCGGCATCCTCAAAGCGGGCGCGGCCTACGTTCCGCTCGACCCCGCCTACCCTCGCGAGCGCCTGGCGTTCATGCTCCAGGACAGCGGCGCGCGGGTGGTCATCACCCAGGCACACCTCGTGTCGACATTCCCGGAGACCGAAGTGGTCGTGCTCGGGGAAGACACGCTGGACGCATTCGAACCGCGAAGCGGCGCGTTGGCGTACTGCCTGTTCACCTCGGGTTCCACGGGTCAGCCCAAGGGCGTGCTGATTGAGCATCCGGCCCTGGCGAACCACATGGCGTGGATGAACGACGCCATGCCGCTGGGCCCCGAGGACCGCGTGCTGCAGCGCACCTCGCTCAGCTTCGACGCCTCCGTCTGGGAGCTGTTCGCGCCGCTGATGGTGGGTGCCCGGCTGGTGCTCGCGCCGCACGGCCTGGGCGCGGATACAGAGCACCTGGCCCGCGTGCTGCGCGAGCGTGGCATCTCCGTGCTCCAGTTGGTGCCATCGCTGCTGACGGCGCTGGTGGAGGAGCCCGGATTCGCGAACCTCCCGGCGCTCCGGCGCGTCTGCGTGGGCGGCGAACCCCTGCCCTCCGCGACGGTGGCTACAGTCTTCCGTCACACCAAGGCGGAGGTCTGGAACCTCTACGGCCCCACCGAGGCGACCATCGACGCGCTGGCGCACCGGTGCCTGCCCGGGCAGGTGGGCGCGCACGGCCCCACGGAACCGATTGGCCTCCCCATCCACCGGATGGAAGCGCTCATCCTGGATGGCAAGCTCCGCCCCGTGCCGGACGGCGTCCCTGGCGAGCTCTACCTCGCGGGGCCCGGCCTGGCGCGCGGCTACCACAACCGGCCGGAGCTGACGCAGGCGCGCTTCATCGAGCACGCCTTCCCGGGCGGCCCGACGCTGCGCATGTACAAGACGGGGGACGTGGTCCGCCGGCTCGCGGATGGCACGTTCCTGTTCGTGGGCCGCGCCGACCGGCAGGTGAAGCTGCGCGGTCACCGCATCGAGCTGGGCGAGGTTGAAGCCGCCCTGGCCCGGCATCCGTCCATCCGTGAAGCCGTGGCGCTGGTGCGCGGCACCGGTGGGGACTCCCGACTGGTGGCCTTCGTGGTGCCCCACGCGTCCGCGCCCCGTCCCGACGCCACGGAGCTGCGGAGCTTCGTGGAGCGGCAGCTCACGGCGAGCATGGTGCCCGGGCAGTTCGTCCACCTGGACGCGCTGCCGCTCGCGCCCAACGGCAAGGTGGACACGCGGGCGCTCAGCACGATGGAGCTCGCCGAGGAGCGCAGCACGGCCCTGGAGGGCCTGCCTCGTGACGCCCTGGAGCTGGAGATGGTCCGGCTCTTCGAGGAGGTGCTCGGCGTTCACGCCGTGGGCATCCACGACAGCTTCTTCGACCTGGGCGGCCACTCGCTGTTGGCGCTGAAGATGAAGCTCGCGGTGGAGAAGCGCCTGGGCCGCCCGCTCCCGCTTGTGTCCCTGTTCCGGCACCCGACCCCCGCGAAGCTCACAGCGGTCCTCCGCTCGGAGAACGCGGCCGTCTCTCCGCTCGTGCCGCTCACCCCCGAGGCCCACGCCCTCATGGCGGGGGGGGGGAATCCGAACCGGACACCGGTGCTCTACCTGGTGCCCGGTGGCGGCTCGACGCCGTTCTACCTGCTGTCCCTGGCCCGGCACCTGGAAGGCGTCGCCGTGTTCGGCCTCCAGCCCCAGGGCCTGGACGGCGAGGCCCCGCCGCACGAGACGGTGGAGGCCATCGCCGCGTGGTACGCGGACACCCTCCTCGCCACGCAGCCCGAGGGGCCGTACTACCTCGGCGGACACTCCATGGGCGGACACATCGCCTACGAGCTGGCCCAGGAGCTGAAGGCGCGCGGACGCGAGGTGGGCGCCGTCGCCATGCTGGACACGCTGGCGCCCTTCCCGGAAGTCACGCGTCCGCAAGGCGAAGGCTGGGACACGGCGCAGTGGATGCTCCACCTGGCCGGCATCATGGAGGCGTTCTTCAACGTGAAGATCGACCTCGTCCTGCCCGAGGTGCGCGCCATGAGCGAAGCCGAGCGGCTTCAGTTCTTCGTGAGCCGGCTCCAGGCCGCGGCCGTCCTCCCCGAGGGCGCGCAGCCCATCCACGTGCAGGGCATCCTCAACGTGGCGCGGGCCCATGACGCCTTGAACTACCGGCCCCGCCGCGAGCAGCCGGTGCCGCTGGCGGTGTTCCGCGCGGAGGACCGCAGCGGGCACAGCACCGAGGCGCTCGACGCGCTCGTGGCGGACAGCGCGCTCGGCTGGAGCCGATTGACGCAGCAGGCCTGCACGGCCTACGCCGTCCCTGGCACGCACCTGTCCCTGCTCCGCGACCCGCATGCGGCGGTGCTCGCCCAGCACCTGCTCGCGCTCATGCCTCGTCCGACACCCGCCCCATGAACGTCAACAACGTCCTGAAGCTCCTGCACCTCATCGCCGTGGTGGTGTTCCTGGGCGACATCGTCGTGACGGCCGTATGGCGGCTGCTCGCGGACCGGACCCGCGAGCCCCGGGTGATTGCCTACGCCCTGCGCCTGGTGCAGTTCACCGACAAGTACCTGCTGGTGCCCAGCGTCTTCGCGCTCGCCCTCACCGGCATGGCGCGCGCGCACCTGCAGGGAATCCCGCTGTGGACGAACCCGGCGCTCGCCGCGGGGCAGGTCTGCTTCATGCTGTGCGGCGTGGTCTGGAGCCAGACGCTGCGCCCCATCCAGGCGCGGCAGTTGGCCATGGCCGAGGCGTTCCCCGACACCGGGGCCTCGTTCGACGAGTACCTGCTGCTCACGAAGAAGTGGTTCCGCTGGGGCATCCTGGCCATGGCGCTCGCGTTCGGCTCCATGGCGCTGATGGTGCTGCACTGAAACGCGAAAGGGAGCCCGCGCCCACTGGCACGAGCTCCCTTCCGTGACTTCAAGGACGGCCCAAGCCGCCCGCGGGACTCAGCGACTCAGAACCACTTCGGCGACGGGCGGCGCGGAGGAAGCGGCGGGGCCTCGGGCGCCTTCGCAGGGCCCTGCGCCACCGCACCCGCGGGACGGCCACCGCCGGAGCCCCGGGAGCC
>JBKGHI010000115.1:0-24679 GCA_046520405.1 Myxococcus sp. 1LA | reverse complement strand
CCTATGCGCACGAGCGCACGGACGACGCGGGCTTTCCTCTTGGCATCGTCAACCGGGACGTGAATCCCGCTCGAATTCGCGTGGGGCCCCATGGTGAGGTGCGGCTGACGGATTTCGGTGTGGCTCTCTCTCGCCTCTCAGGGCGGCTGGCCACGTCCCTGCCGCGCCCACAAGGTGAAGTCCTCTACTCGGCACCGGAGATGTTGCTGGGCGAGGTGGTGGACGCGCGCGCCGACGTGTTCTCCCTGGGGCTGACGCTGTTGGAGTTCGCCACGGGCCGTCACCTCTACGACCCGGGCCATGTCCGCATCGAAGAGGTGGAGTCGCGGATGTCGAAGCCGGAGCGGGAGCGGGCGTTCTCTGCCTCCATCGCGTCCGTGGTGACGGAGTTGCCCGAGTTCGCGGAAGACGCCATCTGGTGCGCCATGGCCTTTCGCTCCGACGACGTCGAGCAGGCCGCGCGCGGGCTCTCCATCCCCCTTCGGGACATCCTCCACACGATGCTGCGTAGAAGCCCCGCTGAACGCTTCGGGACGGCTGCTGAGCTGGAAATCATCCTGCGTGCCCAGTTGGCGCGGCTGGGGCCCTACACCCGCGAGGATGCCTTGGGAGAGATTCAGCGGGCGCTCGCGGATGCCAGTGAAGGACTCTGGGACTTCGAGGTGCCCAGCGATGAGGGAGGCATCACGCCCCCTGTCACCACGGAGCGGGGCGGCTACGAGCCCACGACGGAAGCGCCGTCACCCCTTGGGGGCGCGCGTCGCGCGTCGGCGGGCTCTCTCCATCCGGACGACGTGCCAACGGAGCCCGGTGCAGGCCCCCGCCGCGCGTTGACGAAGCAGCCGACCGTTTAACGGCGGCCCTCAATCCCTCTCACCACTGCTGATTCACCACCGGCCCGACTCAAGTCGATGAGCCGACCGGGAGACGTGTGTTTCTCGTGCCTCATTTCGGGGCACGCACAGGAGGCGTGTATGCACAGGAAGCGAAGGTGTCTGTCCGCGCTGTTGCTGCTTGTCTTGCTCCCCTTGCCGGGATGGGCCTCGGAGCCGCCCTTGCCCGCTCATAGGTGGCACTACCTGACGCGCCTGGAGGCGACGACGTTCGCGCTGCTTCCTCGCGCGGGCGCAGGTGGTGATGACGGCTTCATCCAAGTGGAGCCCACTCTCATCATCGACGGTGGCCCCGAGTTCGGCGTCAACGTGGGCGCTCCCGTGCGCTTCCGTCTGTGGGGTGGTGGCGAGGGCGCGGGCCTCGTGCGGCGAGAAGACTGGGACTCCCTCTCGGACTGGGGACAGCTCGTTCGCGGGCTCCTGTTGGGTTCGGACAACGCGCCCGTGGGCATCTGGTTTGGGCCCCTGGAGGAACACCGGCTCCTCTCCGGGCATCTGGTGCGCCGCTACTCCAACCGCACGAATCCGGACTACCACCCAGCAGGAGGCATCTTCACCGCCGAGGTTGGCCCCCTCTACACGGAAGCCTTCGCCTCGGACGTGCTGGGCGCGCGGTTGATGGGCGCGGAGGTGGCTCTGGACATGGAGCACATCCTCTTCGGGCAGCCCGAGCAGCGGGGCCGTTACACGCTCGCGGTGTCCGCCGTGCATGACTGGGGACGGGCAGGTGGACGCGCGGCCTCAGTGACGCTGGCCCATGCGGACGCAACGGCGGTGGTGGTGGTGCGACCTGAATACGAGGTCCACTTGGTGGCGGGCTGGGGCGGGCGTCCTGGCGAGGGCGGCGCATGGGGGGCTGTCGCGGGCGCGGGGCTGGACACGCGGACGGAGACACTCAACCTGCGGTTGCGGCTGGAGGCGCGGCGCCAGCAAGGCGGCTTCCGGCAAGGTTTCTTCGGGGCGGACTACGAACTGGCGCGCTTCCAAGCGGCGGGCCCGGATGGCGTGCCTCTCGCGGATGCTGGCTTCCCGGACGGCTACTCGGCTTTCGGTGAGGCCGAAGTGGGCTGGGACGCCGTCAGCTACGGGGGCCTCAACAAGCACCTGAAGCTGTCGCTGGGCGCGGAAGCCTTCTCCTGGGGGCGCTTCGACGTCGACGGGCGCGTGGTGGTGCAGCTCTTCGAGCGCGGCCTGGAAGTGGCGTTGAAGGGCCTCGCCGTTGGAACTGGGAAGCCCGGGGCGCGCTACCTGGGAGCGGCGGAAGTGCGCTGGAGGTTCCTGGGCGGGAAGCTCTACGCGATGGGGACGGGAGGCACGCTGCTGTTCCCCACGGCGGAAGGGACGCTGCGACCGGGGGCCTTCGCGTCGGTGGGCCTGGGGGTGGACAATGCGCGCTGAGGCCCTGCTCCTGGTCGTCGTGCTTGCCACGGGATGCGCGTCGGTGCCGCATGCTCCCGGGCGTGGCGGAACGCTGAACTACACGCATCGAGGGGCGGCCTCTCCCGAGCGGGCGAACGCGCTGAGTGACGAGCGTCCTCACGCCTCGGGTTTCCCGCCGTACTCCATCGCGGGCTCTGGGGCCGGGCAGCGCCTCTTCCGGCATGCCGGGCCACGAGGCGACGCAACGAAGGCAGCACCTGGCACCGCGTCCGTAGCTGTCGGGGGTGGAGTGCAGAGTGCCGCAGCCGTGCGTCAGGCAACGCTCGACGCCATTGCCGAGGTGAAGCGCTCCCTGGAGGGCATCGAAGCCGCGCGCTCTCGACTTGCGTCGCGTCCTTCCTCTCTTGGTAGCCGGGGACTCGACGGGGTGTTCACGCGCTATCTCGACCACGGTTCCACGCAACTGACGTGGCTCCGAGGAACACTGGGGCGTGCCACGGCGCTGGCGGGAGTGGCATCGGAGGTGGGGGATTCAGGAATGGAGCTGGGCATCCTTCAAATGACGGGGCCACGGCTCCAGGCCGCGATGTTCGGGACCCTGCTGCTGGCCACGTGGGTGGACTTCCTGCAACTCGCTGATGCCTTGCTCCGCGACTGCCCCATGTGCGGCTCCGAAAAACTGTTCGCGGACCTGCATCGAGTTCAAAGCAAGCTGACTCCGACGCTGGCGGACCTTTCGTCGGGGGACTCGGAGCGGATAGAGGCGGCGGCGACTGCGATGCCCGTGTTGATGGGGGAGCTGACCCACGAGTTCGACACGATTCGTCGGGAGGCGCGCTCGGCCATGGAGGTGGGCGGCAAAGTCGTGGTGGCAGCGCAGGTGATGGAGCTGCTCGCCCTGATTTCCACGCTGAAGATGTCACTCCCCAGGCCGCCGCCATCCGCGCCCGCGATGCTCGGCGTGGGGCTCGTGATGAGTTCGGGCGGCGTCATGGCGGGCTCGCGGCTGGTCGTCTCCGCCGAGTGGGTGGAGATGATGCGAAGACTGGTGCAGGCGGGCGTCATCTCGCTTCCCGTCGTGAGCGCAGCGGTCCGCATTCACGGTGGGCAGGTGATGATGGCCCAGGCGCACCAGGACTTGCCCAAGGGCGTGCGCGACGCGCTGGGGGACAGTCCCGAGGTGCGCGGCGTGCGAGTGACGGGCAGAGCAGGGGCGGGCATGTCCGAGGCCCCAAAGCATCACGTCATGCCGAAGGAACACCGCGAGTGGTTCGAGCAGCGCGGTTTCAAGGGCGACATGGACATCGACCAGTTCTGCGTCCGTCTGGAGCAGGCCCATCATGAGGCCATCCACGGGGGAGGGAACTGGAAGCTGGGGCGCATGTGGCCCGGAGAGTGGAACCGGACGATCATGAAGGCACTGAGCGATGCCGAGTCTAGGGCAGGCCGGGTGTTGACGCGGAATCAGGTCCTGGACATCGTTGCAGACCGTATGAAGTTCTACGGAGTCCCGCTCAAGTTCACGAAGGGGAAGAGTCGATGACCGACGGACGTTCGTGGCGGGGGAACTGGAAGGCCCGCTTGTATGAGCGCGTCCGTGAGCGTGGCTATGACTCTCTCACGGCCTTTGCCGAGTCTCGTCCCACCGCATCGTTGGTGGCTCTGGCCGAGGTGCTTGGGCCGGACGATGTTGCCGGAGTCCAGGTATACGATGGTCTGGTGGCCGAAGCGGTGCGAAGCAAGCAAGTGACTCGCTTGGTGCGTGGACAACTCGTGCGCGAGCTGTGGGGTAGCCTCCCTGATGGTTGGCCGGCGTGTTGGATGACGACAACCGATTCAGGGTCGCGAAGGCACTCGGACTTTGGTCCAGCATCGTCCCAGAAACGCACGAGAGCCGTGTGCAACTAGCTGGTGATGCGCTGCTCGCCGATCCTCCGCCCGCTGGCTGGCGCCCGCTCGGGCCTGACGACGAGCTTCTTCGGACCCTCCTGCCCGACGAAGACGCCTGAACGCCTCGAAGGAGAGCCTCCGATGACCGACGGACATCCCTGGCAGGGCGACATCAAGGCACGCCTGTATGAGCGGGTCCGCGAGCGAGGTTACGACTCACTGACCACCTTTGCCGAAGCACGCCCTGCCGTTCCGCTCTACGTCCTGGCCGACGAGTTGGGCAGTGACGTTGCTGCGGTGCAGGTGTTGAGCGGCCTGCTGTACGAGGCGGAGCAGCGCAAGCAGGTCACGCGCTTGGTTCGTGACGTCCTCGTGCGCGAGCTGGCCGAGAGGTTCCCTAATGGCTGGCCGGACGTGTTGGACGATGCATCCCGTGTCGAAGCTGCGATGGGGCTCGGGTCCTGGTTCGCCTACACCCCGCTAACCCACAGGGAGCGGGTTGACCGAGCAGGGAATGCTCTTCTCGCCAATCCTCCGCCTATCGGCTGGCGTCCGCTCGGTCCCGATGACGAGCTGCTTCTGACGCTCCTCCCCGACGAAGAAGCGTGACCAACAGTGGTGGCCTCGCAAGCTGGTGAGGGGGGCGCTGAATACCCGTCAGGCTCGCGCGCTACGGCCACACTCGTTAGCCCCAACCGCAGGAACAAGAGGGGCCGAGCCATCGCAACTCGGCCCCTCTCTACGCGGGCTGAAGAACGTCCCCATCAGCCCCCGCCATGTTGCACGTATGTCGCATGACCCTGCGGAACGCGCTGGAACATGGCGGGACGTCGGGGGCCTGAACGGGAGTCGAATCCGAGGTTCTCCGAGCGGATGCGAGGTAAGGGCGCGACTCTGCTGGGTTTGCGCACCGACCGGCCGCAGGTTCGACTCCTGCCAGGACCACTTCTCCTTTGTCTGGTGCCCCGTGGGTATGGCAAGTGGGGGACCTCGCCGTCATGGATGAGGCGACCTCCCTCGTGCTGGACACGCCGTGAACCCGGTCACCCTCCAAATCAACCTCGCGCCCACGGACCATCCGCACGCGCGCCTCATCCTTCCGCATCAGCTTCGTCAGCTCGGGCCCTCCGTTCAGGAGGTGCTGCTCGTGCTGGACCTGCACCGCAGCAAGGGGAGCCGCTTCGCCGGTGCCTGGGAGGAGCGCAAGCCGAAGATGGACGCGCTGCTCGCGGCGCTGACGTCGACGGACCCGCGCATCCGCGTGGCGGAGGTGGACTACTCACCCGCGACCACGAAGGCCCTCTCCGAGCAGTTCTTCGGGGGCACGCGGCTGCCGATGAAGGACTCGCGCGGCGGACCCTTCCACTCCTATTTCTTCGGGCTCGCCGCGGCGAAGCATCCGCATGTGCTGCACCTGGACGCGGACATGCTCATCGGAGGCGCCTCCCACTCCTGGATGTCGGAGGCGTCCGCGCAGCTCGCGTCACGCGAGGAGCTGGTGAGCTGCAGCCCGCTGTCGGGCCGCCGCGCGCGGACGGGACGATTGCGGGAGACCCGCGCTGGTACGAGCCCGACGCGCTGGGCGCTCACGCCTTCCGCTTCCGGCGCTTCAGCAGCCGCGCCTTCTTCGTGGACCGTGACGCGCTGGTGCGACGGGTGGGCGCGCTCCGGGCGAAGCTGGCGCCGCCCATTCACGTGCTACGGGCATTGCGCGCGGGCAACCCGCCGTATCGCGAGCCGGAGAACCTCATCACCCGGAGGCTCAAGGGCCAGGGCCTGTGGCGGCTGGACTTCCTGGGCGCCGCGCCGGGCTTGTGGACGCTGCATCCCCAGTACCGCTCGCCCACGTTCTACGCGCGGCTGCCGGAGCTGATTTCGCGCGTGGAGTCGGGTGACATGCCCGACGCCCAGCGCGGCCAGGAGAACGTGCAGGACTGCCTGGTGGACTGGTCCGACGTGCGAGCCGCGCGGCGGAAGTGGTGGCGGCGCGGGTAGCCCCAACACCTCCGCCCGGGCCGGGTGTCATCCACCCAGCGGCGACTCGGAGGTGATGATGCCGTCCGCGTCCGCGTAGACGTACTGGCCGGGGCGGAAGACGACGCCAGCGAAGCGCACCTCCACGTCGCGCTGGCCTTCGTTGCGCTTGAGGCTCTTGAGCGGGTGCGTGCCCAGGGCCTTGACGCCAATGCGCATGCGGCCCACGTCCTCCGCGTCACGGATGCAGCCGTTCACCACCACGCCCGCCCAGCCGTTCTGCTGGCCGAGCAGCGCGAGCTGGTCGCCCACGAGCGCGCAGCGGCGGCTGCCTCCGCCGTCCACCACCAGCACCCGGCCCTGGCCGGGCTCCTCCAGGGCCTTGCGCACGAGCGTGTTGTCCTCGGGCGCTCGCACCGTGCTGATGGGACCGGCGAAGGTCCGGACGCCGCCGTAGTCGTGGAACCCGGGCTCGGCAATCTGGAGCTGGGGCGAGCCCGCGTGGGCGTCACAGAGGTCGGCCGTCTTGAAGTCGGTGAACGTGCTCATGGGCCCAGAGCCTTCTCAGGCTGAGTGGGAAGACGCAACGTCCAGGGCGCGCAGGTCTTCCCCTGTCAGTTGCAACGTGAACGCACCCAGCAGCTCCTGTGTCTGGCTGGCGGACGTCGCGCTCGCGATGGGGGCCACGATGGTGGGCTGCGCGGCGAGCCAGGCCAGCGCGACCTGCGCGAAGCTCGCCCCCGGATGACGCCGCGCTGCTGCTTCCAGCGCGTCAATCACCGCCCAGCCTCGGGCGTTCCCGTACTGCTTCAGCACGCCGCCGGCCCGGGCCGACTGTGGAGGCGGCTGGTCCTTGCGGTACTTGCCCGTCAGGAAGCCCGAGGCCAACGCGAAGTAGGGCGCCACCACCAGCCCTTCCCGCTCGGCGATTTCACGGAGTGACGACTCGTAGGCCTGTCGCTCGACGAGGTTGTAGTGCGGTTGCAGCACCGCGTACCGGGCGAGGTTGTTCCGCTTGGAGACCTCGAGCGATTCGGTGAGCCGCTGGGGTGAGTGGTTGCTGGCGCCCAGCGCGCGGACCTTGCCGGCGCGCACCAGCGCGTCGAGGGCGGCCAGCGTCTCCTCCACCGGCGTGTCCAGGTCCTCGTAGTGGGAGTAGTAGAGGTCGATGACGTCCACCTGGAGCCGCCGCAGCGAGGCCTCCACGCTGCGCTGGATGTGCTCGCGCCCCAGGCCTTTGCCCAGCTCCGTCTGGGAGCCCACCTTGGTGGCGATGACGACGCGCTCGCGCGCGCCACGCGACTTCATCCACTTGCCGATGAGGGTCTCCGACTCACCACCGCGGTTGCCGGGGACCCAGCTCGAATACACGTCCGCGGTGTCGATGAAGTTGCCACCGAGGTCGACGAAGGCGTCGAGCACCGCGAACGAGGTCGGCTCATCGGCGGTCCATCCAAAGACGTTCCCGCCCAGGCACAGCGGCGATACCTGGAGGCCCGTCGTACCAAGCGCCTTGCGTGCTTCGAGCTTCTGCTGGGGCATTGCGTATGTCTCCCGCGAGTCGCTGAGGGACTGACCTCAGAGCGTGGCCGGCGTACCTAATGTGTCGCTCGGCGCGGTGCAGGACAAAGCGGCGTGCTCACGGCTGCGGCTGGCGGACGCTTGGATTCGCAACAGTCAGGGGGGCTCGGTCCGTGGACGGGGAGGCGGGCGTGTCGGGCCCCCGACGGTGCGACGCTGAAACCACCCAATATTATGTGATTTACAAGAAAGACGGTTTCTTCCGTCCTCCCCAAGACTGTCCATAATGTGTCGGCGACGGCACGAAGAAGCGGGGGGCATGGGGACGGGCGTGCGGGGACACGGATTGCGTCGTGCCACATGTTATGGAACGCGCCATGAACCACGCTCACAGTCAGGCTCTCTTCGCTCGCGCGCAGGCTCGCATTCCCGGCGGAGTGAATTCCCCGGTGCGCGCCTTCCGAGGCGTTGGCGGTGACCCTGTCTTCTTCCGTGAAGGCACAGGTGCCTGGCTCACGGATGTGGACGGCAACCGCTATGTCGACCTCGTGGGGAGCTGGGGACCGCTCATCCTGGGGCACGCGTATCCGCCCATCGTGGACGCCATCATCGACGCCGCTCGCCGGGGCTCGTCCTATGGCGCGCCGCACGCGGGCGAGGTCGAGTTCGCGGAGCTCATCTGCGCCACCATGCCCGCGGTGGAGATGGTGCGGCTGGTCTCCAGTGGCACCGAGGCCACGGTGGCGGCCATCCGCGTCGCGCGAGGCTTCACCGGCCGCGAGCACATCCTCAAGTTCGAGGGCTGCTTCCACGGCGCGGGCGACCCGTTCCTGGTGAAGGCGGGCAGCGGCGTGGAGACGTTGGGCCTGCCGGACTCGCCGGGCGTGCCGTCCGCGCTGGCGAAGCTCACGCTCACCGCGCCGTTCAACGACCTGGCGGCGGTGGAGCGCATCTTCGCGGAGAAGGGCCAGGACATCGCCTGCGCCATCATCGAGCCGGTGGTGGGCAACATGGGCGTGCTGGTGCCCAAGCCGGGCTATCTCGAAGGCCTGCAGGCGCTCTGTCAGAAGCACGGCGTGCTGCTGGTGCTGGACGAGGTGATGACGGGCTTCCGGTTGGCCCGTGGCGGCGCGCAGGAGCTGTACGGCCTCAAGCCGGACCTCACCACCATGGCCAAGGTGGTGGGCGGGGGCATGCCGCTGGGCGCGTATGGCGGCCGCCGCGACATCATGGAGAAGGTGGCGCCCGCGGGGCCGGTGTACCAGTCCGGCACGCTGTCCGGGAATCCGGTGGCGGTGGCGGCGGGCCTGGCGTGCCTCAAGGCGCTGGCGGCGCCCGGCACCTACGCGCGGCTGGAGGAGGTGAGCCGCATGCTGGAGGTCGGGCTGCTCGCCGAGGCGAAGGCCGCGGAGGTGCCCGTCACCGTCAACCGCGTGGGCAGCATGCTCACGGTGTTCTTCACCGGCGAGCCCGTCTACGACTACACCAGCGCGAAGAAGGCGGACACCGCGCGCTTCGGGAAGTTCTTCCACGCCATGTTGAACGAAGGTGTCTACCTGCCGCCCAGCCAGTTCGAGGCGGCGTTCGTGTCGCTGGCCATTGGCGAGCCGGAAGTCGCGCACGTGCTCGCGGCGGCGAGAAAGGCCTTCCGTTCGCTTGGCAAGACCGGTTGAGCCCGCGCCCCTCGAGGGGCCCGTTCGCTTCGGTCCCTATACCCTCGTGCGCCGCATCGGCGCCGGGGGCATGGGAGAGGTGTTCCTCGCGCGTGAGGAGGCTCCTCGCCGCGCCTGTGTGGTGAAGAAGGTCCTCCCGCAGCTCATGGCGAGCCCGCAGTTCGCCGGACGCTTCCGGGACGAAGCCCGCGTGGTGGTGCGGCTGCACCATCCGAACATCGCGCGCGTGTACGCGATGGGGGAGGTGGACGGGCAGCTCTACCTGTCCATGGAGTACGTGCAGGGCAAGACGCTCAGCCGGCTGACGTACCGGTTGCGGCAGCTCGGGCGGACGTTGCCGCTGGGCATCATGCTCCACCTGGGGCAGCGGCTCTGCGAGGGGCTGACCTACGCGCACGACGCGACGGACGAGAACGGCCATCCGCTGCACCTGGTCCACCGGGATTTGTCTCCCGCGAACGTGTGCATCAGCTACTCGGGCGAGGTGAAGATCATCGACTTCGGCGCGGCGCAGTCCACGCTGAAGGAGCAGCAGACGGCGCCCCGGGTGGTGATTGGAAACCTGACGTACATGGCGCCAGAGCAGGCGCGAAAGCGCTTCGTGGACCGGCGCGCGGACGTGTATGCGGTGGGCGCGCTGCTGTGGGAGTTGTTCGCGTGGCGGCCGCTGGCGCAGCGGGGCGACCCGGTGGAGCGGTGGCGGCGCGCGGCGTATCCCCAGTGGGAGCCGGCGGGGCACTTCCGCCAGGGCGTGCCCGCCAGCGTGGATGCGTTCCTGATGCGCGCGCTCGCCTCTGAGCCCGACAACCGCTTTCCGGACGCGGCCGCCATGGGCGCGGAGCTGGCGCGGATGAAGGCGAAGCTGGCGCCCAACGTGGGGGATGCGGAGATCGCGAAGCTCATCGCGGCCGCGTTCCCTCGGGAGAAGAAGGCGGAGGAGCTCGTGCTCCGGGAGTTGCTGCGCGAGCCGCGCTCCCGTGCGCTCACCCAGCCAGAGCTGGCGACCGTGCTGGCTCCGCCCACCGCGCTCGCGTTCGAGCACGGAGGCATCGACGCACCCGAGGACTTCGTTCCCGCCGAGCGCGATGGCGCGAAGGCGCAGGGGCATGGGGCTGCTCCTGCCTCGCACGGTGACGCGGATGAGATTGAAGTCACGGTGCGTGGTGCTCCCGCCGCCGGGCCATCTGTCGACGCGGAAGGACTCGAAGCCACGGTGCGCGGGGCCGCTGAACGGGCCCACGATGCACTTCGAGCCGGCAGCGGGCGAGGTGGCACCGCGCTGTATGGAACCGAGGACGAGTCCACGGTGGTGGAGGGCGGCGCCTCGCGGACACGCCGTGGTCCTCAAACCACCGAGCATGGTGGCGCCCCGAGCGCACTCGACGACGAGGACGGCGAAGCCACGGTTGTTCAGGTGGGACGCGGGCCTGGCGCGGCTGGGATGTCCGTCGCTGCCGCTTCGGAGCGTGACGGTGCCGCACACCGTGATGCCGAGGCCACGCATGTCCATCCCGCGCGAGGCACGGGCGCGAGCGCACCAGATGACACGGACGAGGAGACCACCGTCGTTCAGCCCGAGCGCGCCCGGCTGGCGGGGGACTTCAGCGTGGCCTCGAAGTCTCACGCAGGCGGCGAGCCACGGCATGCACCGGCGGATGCCCACCGCCCGAGCGGCACATCACCCGCGGGACCTCACGGCGCCAGCACGGCCGGAGACGCCGCGGCCACCGAGGCCGTCGACGCAGCGAAGCTGATGGTCGCCCTCGAACGGGCGGAGGCCGCTCGCAGCCAGGTCGCCCATGCCACCGCGTCCGAGGACGTCACCGTGACGGAGGTGAACCCCGCAAGGTCGCTCCATCCCGCTTCCCCGGCGCAGCGCCGGGCCACCCGCGAGACGCAGGTGGGCTTTGGCGTGGACATCTCCCAGGCGGTGGACGCGGCGGCGGTGGAGGCCCGTCGCCTGGAGTTGGTCCGCGCCATCACCGGGGACGAAGCGCTCCCCGTCCCGGAGGACGACAAGCTCACCGGCACCGGGCGCCTCGGAAGGCGCGCCTGGCTCGCCGCGGGGCTCTTCACGGGCGCGTGTGCCTTGGGGCTCGCGCTGGCGTGGGCCCTGTCCTGAATCCTGCTTGGAGCGTCAGCTCCCCCAGGGCAGCCGGTAGCTGAAGCCCAGGCTGATGGTGGCGGTATCAATCCAGTTGCTGGTGAAGCCGTCGCCGAACTGTTCCTCGTCATCGTCCGACGTGCCGCGCGCCCCGCCGCCCAGGTAGCGCAGGTTGAGGAACGCATCCACGTTCTCGGTGATGCGCACACCCCCACGCAGGGACGCGTCCAGCAGCGCGCCCGTGGTGTTGGAGTCACTGTCGCCATTGATGATGGCCGTGGGCGCGTAGCTGCCGTCCGCCTCGAAGCCCAGCCACCAGCCACCGCCCAGGCCCCACCGTCCGCGCACCTTCAACAGCGGCACCGGTCCCACGTCCCGCGCGGTCCGCCGCAGCGTGCCGTCCGCGGAGGTGAAGACGTAGTTGGCGTTGCGCAGTTGCAGCGACACACCGACGGACAGCTCGCGGTCCGGTCCGGACAGCAGGTCATACAGGTAGCTGGCCCGGTAGAACGGGAAGCTGTAGCCCACGTCCAGCGGGGTGCCCGCGGGGAAGTCCAGCGCGTCGATGCGGACGTCCCGCTTGAGCACCACCTGCGTGTCGATGGCCAGCGGCTGGTAGAGGAACACCACCGAGTGCCGGCCCTTCAACGTCAGCTCCGCCGACAGCCGCATGAAGTTGTAGAGGTTGGTCTGCCCACCGTCGTCCACATAACGGAACAAGGTGCCGTCACTACCCTGGCGCAGGCTGTGGGCCAGCACGTCCAGGAAGCCCATTTCGCCCACGAACTTCAATTGCACCCGGGGCTCGTCCGGAGGCGCGGGCGCCTGGGCCTGGACGGTGAAGGTGCTCAAACAGACAATGCTTCCCAAGATGGCGGCATGGCGGTGCATTCCTGCTCCTCGCGAGGGGATTTGGGCCCCGGACGCGTGAGCTTCAAGTGCGTTACCAACCTTCGTGCGCCACCGTGCCGGGTGTGTCCAACGGGAGATAGAGCCGGAACGTGGTGCCCTGGCCGGGCTGGGATTCCAGCGCCACGCGACCCTGGTGTGACTCGATGATGCGCTTCACCACCGCCAGCCCCAGCCCCGTGCCCTTGGCCTTGGTGGTGAAGAAGGGCTCGAAGATGCGCGCGCGCACGTCGGGGGAGATGCCCGGCCCGCTGTCGGCGAACTGCACTTCGACTTCCGGCGTCCCTATCGCCCGCCGGACGCTCGCGCGCAGCATGCCGCCCTGAGGCATGGCCTGCACCGCGTTGATGGCGAGGTTGAGGAAGGCCTGGCGCATCATCCGCTCGTCCACTGTCACGGAGGGGACATCCTCCGCCAGGTCCATCTCCACGCGCACCTGGCCCGGGGCCTCCGCCAACGCGCCCCGCACCGCGTCCTCGACCAGCGGCGACAGCGGCACGGCATAGGGATGCGGCGCGGGCGGCCGCGCGAAGGTGAGCAGGTCCGCGACGATGCGGTTGAGCCGGTCCGACTCCTCTCCGACGATGTCCAACAACGGCACCGCCGCGCTGTCCGGCCCGACGATGCGGCGGAGGGACGCCACCGAGTTGAAGATGGCGCCCAGCGGATTGCGCACCTCGTGCGCCACCACGGCGGACAACTCGCCCAGCGCGGCCAGCCGCTCGCGTCGCACCAGTTGGGCCTGCGTGCGGGCCAGCTCCACATAGCTGGCTTGCAGGTCCTCCACCAGCCGAGCGCCCTCGCGCGCCAGGGCCAACTGGTTGGCGATGGCGCTGGCCCGCTCCACCTCCGCGAGCGTGAAGCGCCGGGGGCGCCGCGTCTCCACCGCCATCATCACGCCCATGGGGCGCTCGTGGACCACCAGGGGGAGCACCAGGAACGCCCGCGCGCCGGGCAGGAGCCGGACCTCCTCGTTGACGCGCAGGTCCGAGCTGGCGTCCTCCACCATCACCACCTCGCGCGTGTGGAACGCCACGGACGCGAGCGACGCATCGGCGGGGATGAGCGGCAGGTCATGCCCGAGCAGCTCCGGGGAGCCTCCCGTCATCGCGCGGAGCTGGAGCCGCTCGCCCGAACTGTCTGGCAGGAACACGTAGGCATCCGACGTGTCCACGATGCGCGCCAGACTGGTGGCGCCGATGTGCAGCAGCTTGTCCAGCTCCAGCGTGGCCGCCATCGCCTTGGCTACCTCGTGCAGCAGCGCCAGGTCCTCGGCGCGGCCACGAAGCTCATGCAGCAGCCGGTGCGATTCGATGGCCGCCGCGAAGTGGCTGCCCATGGCCTGCAACGTCTCTCGCTCCAACGGCGTCAGGGGCCGGCGTTCGCGGAAGAGGGCGGCCAGCGTGCCCACGCCACGCGAGCGCACCCTCAGGGGAACGACCACCACGGTGCGGAAGCCCTGCCGGCGCAGTTCCTCGCTCAGGTCCTCCGGACAGGACTCCACCTCGCGCTCCAGCGGGACGCCCTCGCGCAGGGCTTGTCCGCACAGGCTTTCGCCCCGCCAGCGCCGCGTGAAGTCCTCCGAACCTGCGACGTCCAGGCCGCGTGCGTACGCGAGCTCCACCTCGCCATCGTCCGTGGGCAGGAGCACCGCCACCGCGTCGCAGCCCAGCAGCCCGACGATTTCGTCCGTCCCCGGCGCGAACAGGGCCTGTGGGTGGGCCGCGGAGGCTGTCACCGAGGCCAGCCGGTTGAGCGCCGCCAGCGCCGTGTTCTGCGCGGACAGCCGGGAGATGGTGAGCGCCGCGTCCAGCGCCGCGGAGACCTGCGCGCCGAACAGCCGCATGGGTGGCAGCTCCTCCTCGCGCAGCCAGTCCGCTACCAGCGCGAGCATCGCCCGGGGCTGGCCCTCCACGTCGATGCGCACCGCGATGGCGCGCGTCTGTCCCGCGCGCTGGAGGCCCTGCCGCACCAGCACGCCCCGGGCCCCTCGGAGGAAGCGCTCGGCTTCCTCGGGAAGCTCGTCCGAATAGGCCGCGCCGTCACGCCAGGCGCGCTTCAGCAGGGGCGGCCACTGCCCCACGACGTCCCGCACCCAGCGGCCGCTCAAGGCCACCGCATCTGGCGGCACCATGCCGGGCGGCACGAACGTCTGTCCCAACCGGACGCCGAGCCGGTCCGGGGAAAGCCAGGCGCAGGCAAGCTCCAGTTCCTCCACGCCGGAGAACATCCGCCGCAGCACCTCGCCCTCGGTGCGCAGCGACGGCAGGCTCGCGCCCAGTCCGGCCAGCCGCTGGAGCACGCTGCGTCGCCGGGCTCGCGCCGAGACGTCGCGCACCAGCACCACCCAC
This sequence comes from Myxococcus sp. 1LA, assembly GCA_046520405.1. Lineage (GTDB taxonomy): Bacteria > Myxococcota > Myxococcia > Myxococcales > Myxococcaceae > Myxococcus. The sequence continues at coordinate 9,984 of JBKGHI010000115.1, read as the reverse complement.
TCCGAGCCGCTGGGGATGACGGTCAGCTCCACCCGCAGCTCGCCTTCGGTGGAGCGCAGTATCGTCTCGTAGGTGGTGGGGACGGGTTCGCCGCGCTTGCGCCGGGCGTGCCTGGCATCCAGCTCCGCGGCGCTCGCGGGCGGGACGAGGAGCGTGGCGTATTCGCCCAGCACGGCCTCGCGCGGGTATCCCGACATCGTCACCAGCGCTTCGTTCACATAGACGAAGCGCCCGTCACGGACGACGCAGACACCCACGGACATGGCATCGAAGGGGCCGTAGGCAGCCCCGGCTTCGGCGGCGGTTTTCACGGCAGCCTGACTCTTCCACCGCTGACAAGCCGCGCGAAATCGCCCCTCCGCCGCTTCGACCACCATCCCACAACGTGGCACTGTCGCTGCGGCTTACCCTTAGAAAGAACAACGGGCCCGGCCACACGCGGCGGCCGAGCCCAAGTCTCCTGGACTGGAAGGCTCCCTACCGCATCAGGCGGGGGAAGCCCCGGAGGACTCCGCGCCGCGGTGGTGGACCTTGGTGTACAGGCCGATGAGCTCCGCCTCGCCCAGGATATGGCCGTCCATGGCCTCCCGAAGTTGGGTGCGCGTGGCGCGCCCCAGGTCCGGCAGCACCCTGTCCAGCGCGAACAAGCGGAAGAAGTATCGGTGCATGCCGATGGGCGGCATGGGGCCCCGTAGTTCTGCCGGCGGAAGTCGTTCACCCCTTGCCGGGCGCCCTCGGGCAGCACGTCAGGGGTTGCGCCTTCCGGCAGGCCCTGCGCCGAAGGTGGGATGTTGTAGACGACCCAATGGGAGAAGGTCATCTGCGGGTTGCGCGGGTCTGGCGCGTCTGGATCCTCCACGATGAGGGCCAGGCTCTTCGTCCCGGCTGGCATGCCCGTCCATTGAAGGGGCGGCGAGACGTCCTCGCCCTCGCCCGTGTAGGCAATGGGGATGAGGTCGCCGTCCTTGAAGCGGGGGGACGTGAGCACGAGCGGCTTCGGCATGGAGTCCTCCAAAGGAATCCCGGTGGGTTGACGCGTATCGGGTTCAAGCTGGCGACGCGGGCGCCCAGGCGCCGAGGAGCGAGGAGGCCGCCGCCAGGTGGCCGGCCACCTGGGTGGTAGGGCAGGCGGCCCCTGTCCCACACGGCGGCTTGCATCCCGGGCCTCACGGGACCAGCGCCCGGTGCGCCCCTCTGAGTGGGGCCGGGGCGGGTGCCACGACCATGCGGGGCAGATCGGGCGATAGCTGAGCTTGCCGAAGCGGCAATCGCGGCTGGGGCGTTGGGGACCGCTGCCCATGGTACCGGTTGCGTGTGCCGCGTGTTCGGTGTTAAGCGGCGCCCGCGCGTAGAGGGGTTGGGTCTGGCGGGGTGGGAAAAGCGAGGTTTTCCCGGGGTTTGGGGAGGCGTCCGAATGGAAGTGAAGGAGCCCCGGAAACCGGGCGGTTCGGACGGCAGCGAGCTGGGGGAGACGGCCCGGCAGATGCGGGCGGCGCAACCCTACGTCGCGGCGGTGTGGAAGCTGGTGGGTGGAGCGGTGGTGGGCGTGCTGGGTGGCTACTGGCTGGACAAGTGGTTGGGGACGGGGCCCTGGCTGATGGTGGTGCTGAGCCTGGTGGGCATCTGCGTGGGCTTCTATGGATTCCTCCATGAGATGGCCCGGCTGGGGAATCGGAAGTGACGGCGCGGGGCGGCGATAGCGGGACGGACTCCTTCCGGAGTCATGCGGCGCTGGCGGGTGGCGTGGCGGTGGTGGGCCTGGCGCTGGCGGCGTTGATGCCGCAGGTGGTGGAGGACCGGGTTTCAGCGCTATGGGGCGTGGGGCTGGCGACGGTGACGGGCGCGGTGGCGTTGGTGCTGAAGCGGCGGGCGGTGCGGCAGAACCTCAACGCCGCGCTGAAGGTGGTCGGAATCGTTTTTGGCCTTCGGGCCGTGGGCGTGTTGGCGGGGCTGTTGGGCGTGGTGTCGCGGGGAATGGCGGCGGTGCCGTTCATCGCCGGGTTCTTCGGCGTCTACTTCGCGCTGCAGTGGATTGAAGTGAGCTACGTGATGGCCGCGTCGAAGGAATCGGCGGGCGGAGACGAGTGATGCGCAAGGCAATGGTGCTGTTCGCCAGTCTGTTCGCTGCCACGGCGTGGGCCGCGGGGTCGGAAGACGACGTGCCGGGGTACATCCTCCACCACGTCGTGGATTCTCCTTCCCTGGAGATTGAAGTCCCGCTGAGCAGCCCCATCCACCTGCCGAACTTCCCCCAGTGGCTCGTCCCGCTGAAGCCCAACGGGTGCGAGCTGCGGATGACGGACCACGGCGAGGAGGTTCCGGGCTTCACGGAAGGCTGCCTGGACGTCACCCTCACCAAGCACACCATCATGATGTGGCTGGCCGCCCTGCTGCTGCTGGGCACCTTGTTCACCTGGAGCAACCGGGACAAGACGAAGCTGGTGCCGCGCGGCGCGGGCGCCAACATCATCGAGATGCTGGTGCTGTTCGTTCGTGACGAGCTGGCCATCAAGAACATCGGCAAGGAGGAGGGCCCCCGCTACGTGCCCTACCTGCTCACCGCGTTCTTCTTCATCCTCTTCATGAACCTGCTGGGTCTGGTCCCCTGGATGGCGACCGCCACCGGCAACCTGGCCGTCACCGCGTCGCTGGCGGTGTGCACCTTCGTCATCACCCAGCTGGCCGGCATCCGCGCGGCGGGCCTGGGCGGCTACCTGAAGCACCTGACGGGCGGCGTGCACCCGGCGCTGTGGCCCATCATGATTCCGGTGGAGGTCCTGGGCCTGTTCACCAAGCCCTTCGCCCTCACGATGCGTCTGTTCGCCAACATGCTGGCGGGCCACATCGTCCTCTTCTTCCTCCTGGGCCTCATCTTCATCCTCGGCCACCCGGCGGTGGCGGTGGTGAGCGTGCCCTTCGCCTTCGCCATCTACCTGCTCGAGCTGTTCGTGGCCTTCGTGCAGGCGTACGTCTTCACGATGCTGTCGGCGCTGTTCATCGGCATGAGCGTGGCCATGGGCCACCACCATGACGACCACGGCCATGAGTCCGAGGTCGGCCCCAGCCACGACCACGGCAAGGCGCACCACGTCTAGGCCTCTGACAAGTTAGCGGGGTGTGGAAGTCCAGCGCCCCGGCAGAAGACCCGGCGGTTCGAAAGGCCGCCGGAGGTAGTCCTAAAGGGACATCACGACCCCCCCACAAGCGGGTCCTCGCTACGAAAGAATAAGTGTCACCATGACCAACCTCGCTCTTGCCTTCCTCGCCGCCGGTCTGGGTGCCGGTCTCTCCATCATCGGTGCCGCGCTCGGCATTGGTAAGCTGGCCGCCGCCGCCATGGACGCCACGGGCCGTCAGCCGGCCGCGGGCGGCGACATCCGCACCACGATGATCATCGCGGCGGCCCTTATCGAAGGCGCCACGCTGTTCGCGCTGGTCGTTTGCATCCTGCTCGCCACCAAGACGGTCTAGGTCGAGCGCAGGTCGAGTCATCGCCGGAAGGCCGCCGGTACCCGCAGGAAGTCTCGCCTCGGGTGCCGGCTGCTCCGGCTGTAGCAACCGAAGTCTTCGCAGCATCCCTCCCTCACGCTGGACATCCCGCCATGTTCCTGCCCTCCGTCCTCGCCGCCAGTAACCTCGTGAAGGTCCAGCCGGGCCTCATCTTCTGGACCCTCGTCACCTTCGTCGTCGTCGCCATCGTCCTGAAGGCGAAGGCGTGGGGCCCCATCCTGTCGCTGGTGGAGGAGCGCGAGAAGCAGATCGCCAGCTCCATCGAGAGCGCCAAGCGTGAGCGCGCCGAGGCGGAGAAGCTGCTGGCCGACCAGAAGACGGCCATCGCCGAGGCCCGCCGTGAGGCCGCGGAGATGATGCGCCGCAACACGCAGGAGATGGAGAAGTTCCGCGAGGAGCTCATGGCCAAGAGCCGCAAGGAGGCCGAGGAGCTCAAGCTGAGCGCGCGTCGCGAGATTGACGAGCAGAAGTCCAAGGCCATCGCCGAGGTCCGCTCCATGGCGGTCGACCTGGCCATGGAAGTGGCTGGCAAGCTCATCAGCGAGCGCATGGACGACAGCAAGCAGCGCGCGCTGGCCGAGCAGTTCGTCCAGGGACTGCCGCTGAACAGCACCAGCGCCTCCGGCGCCGTCCGCCGCACCGCCTAATCCCCTTTTGGGGAAGCGCGCCCCCCGGCGCGCGTGTTCCAGGGAATCACCATGGGTCTATCCATCGGAATCGTCGGGCTGCCCAACGTCGGCAAGTCCACCCTGTTCAACGCGCTGTCGGCCGCGGGCGCGCAGGCTGCCAACTACCCCTTCTGCACCATCGAGCCCAACGTGGGCGTGGTGCCCGTGCCAGATGACCGCCTGGACCAGCTGTCCGCGCTCATCAAGCCGCTGAAGAAGGTGCCCACCTCGCTGGAGTTCGTGGACATCGCCGGCCTGGTGCGCGGCGCGTCCAAGGGCGAAGGCCTGGGCAACCAGTTCCTGGGCAACATCCGCCAGGTGAACGCGGTGCTCCATGTGCTGCGCTGCTTCGAGGACGACAACGTCACCCACGTCGAGGGCGGGGTGAATCCGGTGCGGGACCGGGACGTGGTCGACACGGAGCTGTGCCTCAAGGACCTGGAGACGGTTGAGAAGCGCCGCGAGCGCACCTTGAAGAACACCAAGATGGGCGGCAAGGCCGGCGAAGAGGCCAAGGCCGAGGTGGCCCTCCTGGACCGCATCAAGGCGAGCCTGGACAACGGCATCACCGTGCGCGCCCAGAAGCTCACCGAGGAGGAGAGCGCCGTCATCCACGACCTGTTCCTGCTCACCGACAAGCCCGTGCTGTACGTGGCGAACATCGGCGAGGCGGAGCTGGGCAAGGAGGACGCCAACCCCCACGTGAAGGCCGTTCGGGAGATGGCCGCGAAGGAGGGCTTCGAGGTGGTGGTGCTCGCCGCCGCGCTGGAGTCCGAAATCCAGCAGCTTCCGGAGTCGGAGCGTCCGGGCTTCCTGGAGAGCGCGGGCCTGTCCGAGCCCGGCCTGCACAAGGTGGTGCGCGCTGGCTACAAGCTGCTGGGCCTGTGGACGTACTTCACCGTGGGCGAGCAGGAGTGCCGCGCGTGGACCATCCACCAGGGCTACAAGGCCCCGCAGGCGGCTGGCGTCATCCACTCCGACTTCGAGCGCGGCTTCATCAAGGCCGAGGTGATGCGCTGGGAGGACCTGGTGAAGCTGGGCAGTGAGTCCGCCGTGAAGGAGAAGGGCATGCTGCGCGTGGAAGGCAAGGAGTACGTCGTTCAGGACGGCGACTGCATGCACTTCCGCTTCAACGTGTAGCGGTTCGTCCGTCCACGGCAGTCATCGCGGGCGCTGTGCTTCCGGATGCTTCAGTCCGGAGGCGGCGCCCGCAAGCCGTTTCAGGGCCAGGGCTCAGAAGCCGCGCGGGCCTTGCAGCACCGTGTAGACCCAGATGCCCACGGCGATGAGCGCCAGCACGGTGGTGAAGGTGGCCGTGCGGCGCATGCGCGGGCGCTCCTCCGGCGGGTGTTTCGAGGCGAAGAACCACATGCCGCCGACCCGCAGGACGAGGAACGTGAGGAGCAGGAGCGGGCCAATCACCTGCCAGCCGGAGGGGCGCATCAGCACCACGCCCCAGGAGGCGAGGAAGGCGACGTTGCCCAGCAGCGAGGCGATGGCGAAACGGGGATAAACGCGTCGAGTGTCCACGGAGTGGGAGTCTCGCCGCGAGAGGGCGGGCTTCCAACGACGGACTTCGCCCGGTGCGTTGCAGGCGACAGTGGACTGAGCGCTTCGTGTTGCGTGCGCGGGAGGGCGATTCATGGCCCGTCACGGCGCGAGGAGGGGCATTCAGGTTGCCTGAGGTCGTGCTGCGCGGCGGGTGCGGGCTGCTAGCCGTCGTGTGTCACGCGCTGCCTGGTGCATTGCCACCCCCGGGGCGTGTCGGCTCCACGTAGCGTGCTCGTGGGCGCAGCAGATGGCCCTGTTCCCGCTGCTCCAGCACATGCGCCACCCAGCCCGCCGTGCGTCCCACGGCGAACAGCGTGGCGCCAGCGCCAGCGGGAAGGCCCAGCGCCCCGGCGAGCATCACCAACCCGAAGTCCATGGACGGGGGGGGATGTCCCGCCGCGCGCATGGCGTCCAGCACCGCGCTGGCGATGCGCACGCTGGGGGCTTCGGGACTGACGGCTCGGGCGGCGTCCACCAGGGGCGGTGTCCTCGGGTCTCCGTCGGGGTAGAGCTGATGGCCGAAGCCGGTGATGGCCTCGCCCCGCCGCAGCCGCTCCCGGAGGACCTCCGCGGCGCGCTCCGGCCGTCCCACCTCCACGAGCAGTGCCTCCACGCGGTCGCAGGCGCCCCCATGCTTGGGGCCCGAGAGCGCGGCCAGCGCGGCGCTCAGGCAGGCGTACAGGTCCGCGCCGGAGGAGGCCACCACGCGCGCGGCGAAGGTGGACACGTTCAGCTCATGGTCCGCGCACAGCACCAGCGCTCGGTTGAGCAATTCCGGTGCGCGCTTCACGCGGGTGTTCCAGGCACGTGCCAGTGATTGCGCCACGGTGGGCTCGTTCAACGCGTGCGTCACGCGCGCTGGCGCGTTCGCCACGCAGACCCAGGCGGACAGGTGGCGCAGCAGCCTCCGAGCGCGGGCTCGCTCCTGCTCGGGAGGCGCGGCGAAGCGCACGGCGTCTCGTGCACCCCAGAGTGGCACCAGGGTGGACAGCGCGGCCACGGGTGGCGTGCCACGGGGCAGCAGCTTCGCCAGCTCGGACGGTGGAAACGCCGGCTCGGGCGAGGGCCACCGGGTCGCTGCTTCGGGCAGCGTGCCGGTCCACAACAGCTCCGCCACGTCCTCGAACGCGCGTCCCTCCACGGCGAGCGTCACCGCGGAGTGGCCCCGGTACGCGAGCCCCTCCGCGCCCACGCGCGACACGGAGGAGTCGATGACGGGCTCGCCCCAGCGCAGGGCCCCGGAGGCCACGGCCGCGTGTCCGGCCCGCGCGTCGTGCCGCGCCTTCAGCCGCTCCAGGTCCGAGCGCACATAGCGGTTCTCCTTGGTGCCCCGCTCGGGCACGCAGCGCACGAGGCCCCGGCTCACGTAGGTGTAGAGCGTGGCCCGCTTCACGCCCAGCAGCGCGGCGGCCTCTGCCGCGGACACCAGCTCCTCCTCAGGTCGATGGTCGAATCGAGATTGAGAGCGTCCGCCCTTGGGCCTACTCATGTCTCACGCACCTCCGCGAAGGCCATTGTCGACTCGACTGGACGGCGTGTCGATACGTCTCCAGTGGGGGTGAGGCCCGCGTGCGCGCGAGGAGAGGAGCCTGTCATGCAGGTGGACTTCGGACGCACGTCGTCGGACTACGTGAGGCACCGGGCCGGCTTCCCGGAGGCCTTCTTCGAACGGCTCGACCAGGAAGGACTCCTGCGCCAGGGACTCCGCGCCGTCGACCTGGGGACGGGGACAGGCACGGTGGCCCGGGGACTGGCCCAGCGTGGCGCCGTGGTGACGGGGCTGGATGTCTCCGCGGACATGCTGGATGCCGCGCGTGGGCTCGCCTCGGGGATGGGATTGGACATCGATTTCCGGCAGGCGCCCGCGGAGAACACGGGCCTGCCATCGCAGGCGTTCGACCTGGTGGTCGCGGGGCAGTGCTGGCACTGGTTCGACCGGCCCGCAGCGGCTCGCGAGGCCGCGCGATTGCTCGTGCCCGGCGGACGTCTGGTCATCGCCCACTTCGACTGGCTGCCGCTGCCCGGCAACGTGGTGGAGGCCACGGAGTGGCTCATCGAGCGCTTCAACCCAGGCTCGCCCGCGCCCTCTGTGCCCTTGAGCCAGTCTTCCGGCGTCTATCCTCCGTGGTTCCGCGACGCCGCCGAGGCGGGCTTCACCCAGCTCACCTCGTTCTCCTTCGACGTGTCCGTGTCGTACTCCCACCGGGCGTGGCGGGGCCGCATCCGCGCCAGCGCGAAGGTGGGAGCCTCCATGCCCGCGGGCACGGTGAGCCGCTTCGATGCCGCGCTCGCGGACCTGCTCGCGGGGAGCTTTCCCTCGGACCCGCTCGACGTTCCCCACCGCGTTTTCGCGCTGCTCGCGACGCGGCCTTGAGTCTTGTCGAACCAGGAGCCCTTGCCCATGTCCTCACATCCCCATGTCGTCCACGAGCCCGAGCTTCCCTGGACCGAAGTCACCCAGGGCCCTCGGGTGCAGTACCGCCGCAAGCAGTTGGGCGCCGCCGCGAAGGGCCGCAAGCTGGGGTGCAGCCTCATGGAGCTGCCCCCCGGCAAGCACGCGTGGCCGCGCCACTACCACCTGGCCAACGAGGAGGCCTACTTCATCCTCTCTGGTACGGGCCGGCTGCGCCTGGGGGATGACACGCTCGCCGTGAAGGCCGGGGACTACGTGGCGCTGCCCGTCGGGCCCACCGGCGCGCACCAGCTCCTCAACGATGGGGAGGAGACGCTGCGCTACCTCGCCTTCTCCACCATGGTGGAGCCGGACGTCATGGTGTACCCGGACTCGGAGAAGGTGGTCATCTCCGCGGGAAGTGCTCCCGGGGGCGACAAGGCGGCCCGCACCCTGTTCACCACGCTGCCGCTCTCCGCGGAGGTGGACTACTGGAGCGGCGAAGAGCGATAGGCTGTGGGCCTCGATGGCCCCTTTGCTCGATGTGCTCACCCGGGAGCGGCTCCTCAAGGACCGAGATGCCGCCGCGGCCCTGCTGCCGCGTGGCGAGCCCCCCCATGTGTCCATGCTGCGCCTGTGTGACGCAGGGCTGCTCGAAGGCGGCCTGTCCGTGGGGTACGGCGTGCGCGCCGACGAACTGGTGGGGACGCTCACCAACGCCATGGGCGGCGCGGCCCGCCGCTTCAAGGTGGTGGACGTGCGCGAGCGCCCCGTCCTGGAACTCCACGTCATGGCCGGTGACGTGGCGGAGCGCTGGGAGGTGGAGGACCTGTCCGCGCTGGTGCACAACCTCAACAGCCTCTACCGCGATGCGCCGGATGTGCGCGCGGTGGCCGAGCTGGGCGAGTGGGAGGATGCCCTTCAGCTCTGGTGTGTGGACAAGCGCGCGCTGCCGCGGCTCGCGCGCCAGTCCTTCTTCGCGCCGCGCAATGGCCGGGCGCTGCTGAATCCTTCGGGAGAGTGAGGCTCCCGAGGGCCCGCACTCGCGGCAGACCCGGATTCTGAGGCAGCATGAGGGGGCATGCGCTTCGTCCTGACCTGCCTGCTCGTGTTGCTCCCGGCTTCGCCCGCGCTGGCGGAGCTGGATTCCTTCGGCCTGGGCACGGGCCGCAATGGCGCGCTGTCCGTCACGACGGAGGGGCGCGTCCTCAACACCGCCACCCCGCTGACGGACCTCGCGGTGGTCGGCGCTCGTGACGTTCCCGTGCAGAGCGTCTCGGGCTTCACCGCCGGCATGCTGGTGCTCCTCCACCAGAGCGGTGGTTCGGGGGAGGACGTGGTCGCCAGCGACGGCGGCACCCTGGAGCTGCGGCGGATGGGCCATTGGGAGCTGGCACGGGTGGATGCGGTGTCGGCCTCTCCGCCCGGGCTGCGCTTCTCCGCGCCGCTGGCGCATGCCTACACCGCGCCCGGCGCGCAGGTCGTCTCCGTGCCCGAGTACACGAGCGTCCTCGTGGGCCCAGGGGGCTCCGTGCTGGCCCGGCCGTGGGATGGCGCAGTGGCGGCATCGTGGCCTTCCTCGCCACGGGCACGGTGACGAACCAGGGCCTCATCAGCGCGCAGGGGTTGGGCTTTCGCGGCGGCGCGTTCATCAACCACGCGGACCTCTACGGCTGCACCGACCTGGATGTCGCTCCCGCGGCCGGTGGTGCCTCCAAGGGAGAGGGCCTCCGGATGGGCCGCTTCGGCACGACTGCGGGGCGTGGCTCCGTGGCCGGTGAGGGCGGCGGCGGCAACTGTCACAACGGCGGTGGGGGTGGCGGCGGGAATGGAGGCCGGGGTGGCGTGGGCGGGCGCACGTCG
>JBKGHI010000114.1:0-24925 GCA_046520405.1 Myxococcus sp. 1LA | reverse complement strand
TGCCTCCGCCGCGCGCTTGGCCGCTGCCTCCGCCGCGCGCTTCGCGGCATCCGCTGCTCCGCCAATCAGCTTTCCGATTCCCATGGGGGCTTCCTTCTCCAGGCGCTCACGGCCGTGGGGTGTCTCGCGGGGGCGGGACGCGGCGCGTGCGCGCTACAGGGGTGTGGTGCCGGAAGGGGCCCCGAAGGCGGCCTCCCGGCGGCCCTCAGCAGCGATGTCTTGTCGTGAAAGCAGGCATGGACGGCTCCTGCCCCTTGGAAAGAGCGGGTACGGTGTGAGGGCTGCGGGGATTCTCAGGAAATGAGGCGGAAGAGTTTCGTCGCCGCGGCAGAAAGCAGGCCGTCAGGCCCTGGATTGGCGTTTTCCATCCGCGGGGGAGCGCTTTACTGGGTGGCACCCGCGTAATACAGGAGATGCGGATGCGCTCCGCTGGCCCGACATCGCCGCTGTCCCGACCCGGCCGACGCGCGCAGGGGGTGCTGCTGGCCATTGCCCTGGGCACGGCCCTTGCCTCCATCCCGTGGATCAACGCCCTGGAGCTGTCGCTGGCGGCCGAGGTGCCCGCGGCGCTCCGCGCCAGCGAGGATGCCAGCGCGCGGGTGGACCGGGGCGGCGTGGCCTTCGTGGGCAAGCGCAGCCGGCAATGGCGCAGCGGGCGCCTGGCCGGGGTGGGCATTGACACCTGGGCCGCGGTGATGAGCGCTCCGGTGGGGGCGAAGACGAAGCCTTCCCTGGGCCGGGGGCGCGAGTCCTTCCAGCCGGGCTTCCAAGAGGCGCACCGTCAGGCTCGAGAACGGCGGCAGGCCGTTGCCACCGACACCGACCGGCTGCTGCGTTCCGCGGCCCTGGCGGTGCCTGGAGGCAACGCCGGTGACCGGCCGACGCTTGTCACCCAGTCGTTGCGCGGGCCCCCGCGCGCGGCTGAAGACGGCGCTTCGATTCGGCCCGGCGGGTGACGCGCCTGCTTCCTTCCGTTTCGTTCCGCATGATGCGCGGTCTGGCGCACGCCGCCGGGCCGGTCCGAACCTTCTCAATCTTCCGTTGGGTTTTTTCGAGGTGTACCGATGCATGGAGCCCACGAGGTCCTCCAAGCCATTGCCGTCGTCCTGTGCGTCGCGGCAGTGACGACGGTCCTCTTCCAGAAGCTTCGCCAGCCCGTGGTGCTGGGCTACATCCTGGCCGGCCTCGTCGTCGGCCCCTACCTGCCGATTCCGCTGGTCGCCAACCCGGAGGTGGTGACGACGCTCTCCGAGCTGGGCGTCATCCTCCTGATGTTCTCGCTGGGGTTGGAGTTCAGCCTCCGCAAGCTGTTCGCCGTGGGCCCCACGGCGGGTGTCACCGCCGTCATCCAGTGCAGCATCATGATCTGGCTGGGCTTCGTGGTGGGACGCGCCTTCGGGTGGACCACCGTGGAGAGCCTCTTCACGGGCGCGCTCATCGCCATCTCCAGCACCACCATCATCGCCAAGGCCTTTGACGAGCAGAACATCCGGGGCCGGCTGCGGGAGCTGGTGGTGGGTGTGCTCATCGTCGAGGACCTCATCGCCGTCCTCCTCATGGCGACGCTGACGGCCGTCTCCACCGGCTCTGGCCTGTCGCTGGGCGAGCTGTCCATCACCACCGGCCGCCTGGTGGCGTTCCTGGTGGGCCTGGTGGTGGTGGGCCTGTTCATCATCCCCCGCGCGGTGCGCTACGTGGTGAAGCTCAACCGGCCGGAGACGACGCTGGTGGCCAGCGTGGGCATCTGCTTCGCGGTGGCGCTGCTGGCGCAGGCCTTCGGGTACTCGGTGGCGCTGGGCGCCTTCCTGGCGGGCTCGCTGGTGGCGGAGTCCGGCGAGGAGAAGGTGGTGGAGCACCTGGTGCAGCCGGTGAAGGACATCTTCGCCGCCATCTTCTTCGTGTCGGTGGGCATGCTCATCAACCCGGAGCTCGTCTTGGAGCACTGGGCGGCCATCGTGGTGCTCACGGTGGTGGTCATCGTCGGCAAGATTCTCAGCGTGTCGCTGGGCGCGTTCCTCACGGGCAACAGCACCCGCACCTCCGTGCAGGCGGGCATGAGCCTGGCGCAGATTGGCGAGTTCTCCTTCATCATCGCGGGCCTGGGTCTGTCGCTGAAGGCCACGGGCAACTTCATCTACCCGGTGGCGGTGGCCGTCTCCGCGATTACGACGCTCACCACGCCGCTGTTGATTCGCGTCTCGGGGCCGGTGGCCAGCTATGTGGACCGCAAGCTGCCCAAGCCGCTGCAGACCTTCGTGACGTTGTACGGCACCTGGGTGGAGCGGCTGCGCGAGGCGCCCCGGCGCCAGACGTTCGGCGCGAGCGTGCGCCGGCTGGCGCGGCTGCTGCTCCTGGACGCGGTGCTCATCATCGTCCTGGTGATTGGCACCTCGCTGATGGCGGGCCGGCTGGCGGCCATCATCGAGGCGCAGCTGGGCATCGACGACCAGTTGTCGCGCTACATCATCATCGGTGTCGCGGTGCTGCTCTCCATCCCGTTCCTGGTGGGCGTGGTGCAGGTGGCGCGCCGGTTGGGCGAGGAGCTGGCGGAAGCGGCGCTGCCCGGACGGAAGGACGGGCGGGTGGACCTGGCGGCGGCGCCCCGGCGCGTGCTGCTGGTGACGCTGCAGTTGTGCATCATCCTGCTGGTGAGCGTGCCCATCGTCGCGATTACGCAGCCCTTCCTGCGGGGCGCCATGGGGCCCGTCGTCGTGCTGGCGCTGATTGGCGCGCTGGGCGTGACGTTCTGGCGGGGCGCCACCAACCTGCACGGCCACGTCCGCGCGGGCGCGCAGGTCATCGTGGAGGCGCTGGCGGCGCAGTCCCATTCACGGGAGCCCGGCGCGGATGAGCACGCGCTGGACCACGTCTCCAAGGTGCTCCCCGGCCTGGGCGAGCCCGTGCCGGTGCGGTTGGAGGCCTCCAGTCCCGCTGCGGGGAAGACGCTGGCGGAGGTGAACCTGCGCGGCCTCACGGGCGCCACGGTGCTGGCCATCCGGCGGGGCGACGCGAGCGTGTCCGTGCCGTCCGCGCAGGAGGTGCTGCAACCCGGTGACGTGCTGGCCCTGACGGGCACGCACGACGCGGTGGAGGCGGCCAAGAGCCTGCTCACCGGGACGCCGGCGCCTGCCTCGGTGGCGGAGGCGACGGGCGCGCAGGTGTGAGTGACGGGCCTGGGGGCTAGCGCTTCACGCTGTACTTGGCGATGGCGTAGAGGGCGCGCACGCCATCCTTCCAGCCAATCTTCTTGCCCTCTTCGTAGGTGCGCCCGTGGTAGCTGATGGGCACCTCGAAGACGCGCCAGCGGCCGCGGGCCACCTTGGCGGTGATTTCCGGCTCGAAGCCGAAGCGGTCCTCCTCCACCTGCACGGAGCGCAGCACCTCGGCGCGGAAGGCCTTGTAGCAGGTCTCCATGTCGGTGAGGTTCAGGCCGCTGGTCATGTTGGACAGCGTGGTGAGCACGTTGTTCAGCACGGTGTGCCAGTAATAGAGGACGCGCCGGGGCGTGCCGGTGAAGCGGCTGCCGAAGACGACGTCCGCATCCCCGTCGATGATGGGCTGGATGACGTTGGGGATGTCGCGCGGGTCGTATTCCAGGTCCGCGTCCTGGACGATGATGATGTCGCCCGTGGCCTCGGTGAAGCCCCGCCGCAGCGCCGCGCCCTTGCCCTGGTTCTTCTCCTGGAAGAGGACGCGCACCTCGTTGCGGTTGCGCGGCGTGCCGCCCAGCAGCGACACCCCCTGCTCCTGGAGCTGGCGCAGGAACTCACGGCTGCCGTCCTTGGAGCAGTCGTCGATGAGGACGAGCTCCTTGGGGAAGTCGACGGCGACGCAGCGGCGCAGCAGTTCGGCGAGGGTGGGAATCTCGTTGTAGACGGGGATGACGAGTGAGACGAGCATGGCGTTTTGCGGCTGTACCGCATTTTGCGCCACGGGGCGACCTTCTGGCACGGAAGGTATGCGTGAGGTGTGGCGCTGCGTTCAGCGGAGCGCCGCGGCCCGGAGCGCGTCCATGAGGGCGTCCAGGTCCGCGTCGGTGGTGAGTGGGTTGATGAGGGTGACGCGCAGGTAGACACCTCGGGGCAGCTTCGTCTGGACCAGGTAGAAGTCCCCGCGAGTGACGAGGCGCTCGCGCAGCTTCGTCTGGAGGGCGTCCCATTCTTCCATGGGCACGTGCGCGGGCGTGTGGCGGAAGCAGAGGATGTTGCATTCCGGGGGAACGGCGACCTCGAAGTCGCCCGCGTCGGAGAGGCGCTGGGCGAAGCGGCGGGTCAGCTCGTAGGACTCCGTCACCGCGTCGGAGAAGAGCCGGGTGCCCAGCACGGCGAGGCAGGCGTACACCTTGAGGGCCATCATCTCCTTGGTGCACTCCAGGGTGCGCAGGCCCACGTCGCTCCAGGGGCGCTCGGTGTCGCCGTGGAAGAGGTAGCTGGCCTCCTGGGAGAAGGACTCGAAGGAGCGGGCGCCGTCGCGGAAGAGGACGGCCGTCACCAGCGCGGGCATCAGCAGGCCCTTGTGGGCGTCCCACACCACGGAGTCCGCCCGGTCGATGCCGCGCACGAGGTGCCGGTGGGCGGGGCTGAGGACGGCGGAGGCGCCGTGCGCGCCGTCGACGTGGAACCAGAGTCCGTGGCGTTCGCAGAAGTCGGCCACGGGCTCCAGCGGGTCGAAGGCGCCGGTGGCGGTGGAGCCGGCGCTGGCCACCACGGCGATGGGCTTGCGCCCGGCGCGCGTGGCGGACGCGAGCGCGGCGTCGAGCGCCTCGGGGCGCAGGCGGAAGTGTTCATCCACGGGGACAGGCGTCACGCCGCCTTCGCCCATGCCCATGATGCGGGTGGCGCGGGCGAGGCTGTAGTGCCCCGTCTGGGGCGCCAGCACGGTGAGCGGCGGGCCAGCGTGGGCGCCGCCGTTCCACGCGTCGTAGCCGGCCTTGGCCTGCCGCGCGGCGAGCAGGGCGGTGAGGTTGCCCGCGGAGCCGCCGGAGGTGAGGACGCCGTCCGTTGTCTCGGGCAGGCCGAGCCGCGCGGCCATCCAGCGCAGGACGTTGCGCTCCATGGCGGTGGAGACGGGGCCCATCTCGTACACGGCCATGCCGTTGTTGAGCAGGGAGGACATCAGGTCGCACAGCGCGGCCAGCGGCACGGGCGCCGTCACCTGGTGGCCCATGTAGCGCGGGTGGTGCAGGTGGTTGGAGCCGGAGAGGACTCGGGTGATGAGGTCGGCGAAGTCGCCCGTGGGCGCTTCGGGGAAGGCCGCGGCGAAGCGGTCCACATTCACGGCGGGGGCGGCCCAGGGGAGGACGGGGCCTTCGGCGCGGGTGGTGCGCGTGAGGTAGTCGGAGAGCGTGTCCATCAGCCGGTGGGATTCGCGGCGGAAGGCGTCAGCGTCGTATGCGGCGGCGATTCGCTCTCGGAAGTCCGTCATGGCTCGGCGGACCCTAGCTGTGCCGGTGCGAGGGCGGAATGGCCCCTTCGTCGGTTGCCGGATGTGCGGAGAAGCCTTGGTAAAAGGGGGCGGGTGAGCAGGCGGGGTGGCGTGTGGTGTTGGCGCGCACTATGTCTGGTTCATGGGGCGCGCATGCCGTGTGCCCCGCTCACGTGAGGAGGATGGCCATGACCGACCCGAAGGTGACGATTACCTACTGTACCGCTTGAGGCTACAGGCCTCGGGCCGCCCGTGCGGCGGCCGCGTTGAAGGATGAGCTGGATGTAGAGGCGGAACTGTTGCCGGGCCCTTCGGGCAGCTACGAAGTCGCCGTGGATGGCAAGGTCGTCATCCGGAAGGCTTCTTTGGCGTTCCCCACGGACCACGAGGTGGTTGACGCGGTGGCGAAGGTGCTGGGGCGGTAGCGGGCAGGATGTCTTGGCCGCTTCGTGCGATGCTGGGCGCGAGTGAGGTGCGGGCTGGCCTCGCGACGCGCTCACGTCGCGCGGACGAGTTTCGACCTATGCGGCAGGAGGGCTTCGATGTCTGCACGGCGCTGTGCCACGAGAATCCTGGGCGTTGCTGCTCTTCTTCTGGTCACGACCGCTGGTTGCAGCGGAAAAGTCTGTCTTTGCGCGACTGCATCCTGCAATGACTCGCGCTGAGGTCGAGAAGCTTGGGAACAAGGTGTCCCTGGGGGGCTTACCAGGCGCGACTCATGTCCTCGTTCACGGACAAAGGCGAGCTTCATCGCGTCTACGCGATTGCCACGTTCCGGCAAGGGAGTTGTTCGGAGGCGCTGGGGAGCGTCCGTCGGTACCTGGAGCGGGACTTCGGCGCGCCACGGAGTCTGAAGCCGCACATCCCACTGTACGGGGGGATGCATCAACGCTGCCATGACTGGCGGCTTGGTGGCGCGTGGCTGCAGCTCTGCTGCGCTCAGTATGAAATCAAGGAAGGCCGTCCTCCATTGATGCATGTGTCGGTCACTTATGGCGTCAGAGGGAGGGACACGCCCCTTGGGCCCGAAGTCGAGGGGTGGGACCCGTTCTTCAATATTCCCGTCAAGGGTATCTACTGACATGCCATTCGATGAGGACGTGAACGGCGTCACTCACATTCCGAGTCCCTCTCTGTTGCTGGGTAATGGCATGCTCCAGATATAGCAAGCCTTGCCCTTCCGCTGACCGGGGCGACTGAAAGGAAGTGGCCGTGCGCCTCCTCGCCTGCGTCACGGTTCTTCTCTTCTCTGCGTGCGCAACGTCGGCGCCAGGCTCGCGGGGGCGTATGTCTCGGAGCCCGAGGGTCGCCAACCTTCAGCGCGCGGCAACGTTGCCGTGGACAGACGAGGGACGGTGCGCCGTCCGCGAGGCTGCCCATCCTTGGTCCGTGGTGGCGGAGCGGTGCTTTCATGCCCTCGACCACGACCGAGTCCGGTTCAGCGACCCGACGGGAAGGTGCGCGGTTGCCTCGGCGGGCGCGTCGGCCCTGGGAATCGGCCTATGTGTCTTGGTTGCACCCGAAATCGTTGTGGGCACAGTCGTCGTTGTTGGCGTGGTGGTAGTGGGAGTCGCCATCAAGGAAGCGCTGGATGCATCCGAGTTGAGAGGGGAGAGTCCGGAGGAGATAGAGCCCGTGCTCCAAACAGCGCCCGTCTCGCAGGTCCCCTCCACGAACCGAAAGCCCAAGCCCGAGCCTGCAGGACAGGACTGGTTTCCCCCAGGGCCGCCCGAGCCCCTGGACCGAGAGCGCAGCCGCAAATGCGAGGCCATCCCGGTGAAGCATCGAGGTGGAGATGCCGCGCATGACGCATGTGCCGATAGGGTTCCGCCCAACCGCTATCCTGGTATGGACGTGCTGGTTGACGGCAAGCGCTTCGACGCGTTGCAAGTCGGCGCTCGCGTGCTGTGGGAGATCAAGACGGACCAGTTCGATACGTACTCGCTCTTTCTGCGGAACCAGGTGGCACGCGACCACGTAGAAGAAATGAGGGAAGAACGTGGGATTGCCGCAGCCTGTGAATATGGCTTTGTTGTTGGGGTGAGCAGCGCCGCGCACAAGAGGGCCTTGCTCGAATTGGCTCCCGACCTCGAGTCCATTATGGTCGTGACGGGATGCAAACGGTGATGACGCAAGAGCGCCTTCATGTCGCAGTCTACGCGCCGGTGCTGGCGGGAGATGATGGCCGCTCGCTCGTTGTCGTCCAAGGGGTTGAGCGAGCTCTTCCAGGTCTGCGCCTGGAGTGGGAAGTCGACAAGAGAGGGCGCCTCATCAAGTTGCCGCAGCGCGACGCTTGGCTCACTGAGGCGGCAGCACGCGGAGTGTTTCCGCTGCTATGCAACGGTGACGAGCGCTATCCCGTGACGATTACCGGCTTGAAAACACCCGCGAGCCAGGCACCTGGAGGCCAGCCGCTGCTTGATGTTCATGCGGACTTGCCGCTCGACGCGAAGGTCATCGCGGCAGCATCAAGTGTGCTGGAGGGCGTTGCCGAAGGCGCGAGCGCGTTCTGGGGACACGTGTCGCCGGAGGGTTACGGCTCGGAAGTCGCTCAGCAGATCCGCCGCTCACATCGTGGCCCGGAGCTGTCACCGCGCGGGCTTCCTATGCTCAAGCCTCCAGAGAGCATCAGCTCACCGGAGATTCCTCATTGGCTGGGATGGCTGAACTACTGGTCTGCTGCTGCTGCACACGCCATCGGATTTCCGGACCCAGCCCGCGACGTGGATCTGCTTTCGCGCTCACTGCGTACCGCGACGGGCGGGTGGGTCGTTCAGTTGACTGATGCGCCACTCGATTACGACAACCCCGCCCACCTGGACTCGCTTTTGCGAGCCTACGAGCGCTTTCCGGCGATAGGAGGGCGCTCGGCGCCTTGATGCCCCTCTGGTCGAGGCTTTACTGCGCGCACATCCTGACAACTCCTCATGCGCAGTACGAGAGTCACACTTGGTCGAGCCATGAATCGCGTGATGTGGTTGGTATCTTGCGGCTGCCTCGCGGCGGGCTGCTCTTGGTTTCAGGGGCCCTTCCGTCCAGTGCGGGCTCCGCCTGAAGAGGCCGCGAAGGTCACCTTCCCATTTGCATTGTCCGAAGAGGAGAAGCAGGGCCTGATGCGTGTCCCAGGTCCCGTCGCCGCGGCGATTGAACTCGCCATGGATGACTTCCGACCTCGTGACATCACGCCGCATCGGGGCGCGACAGCGGACGAAGTCTGCATGTATCAGCGGGAGTCATTCGATGTGACGACCATCCCCGGGCCAGAGGGTGTCCTGTTCGTCCGCTTCACGCTCAGCCCAGGCGCCTGTGAGCAGGAAGGCGCCATCAATGACGCGGGCGCCACCTACGCGGTGGGCACTCAGGGATGGCGCATCCTGGCGGTCCAGCACTGACTGACTGACTGACGCCTCGCCCGGCCTACCGCTTGAATCGCCTGGCCGTGGCAGCCAACGGTGGACAACGCGAGCACTGCGAGGGCGTGGCGCCACGCGCGCGGGGGGAGTGCGCTCATGAGCCCTCCATGGGGGGGACGGGGGGTGAGACAAGCGTCTCACGATTGTCCGGTACCCAACCAGAAGGTTGCTGAGAATCTTGGAAAGCCAGGAAAATTCAATGTGACGCAGGGCAGGCGGCCGTGCGGCCGAGCGGGAATCCGGGCCCAGGGGACCGCTCCCGGACGCGGCGGGGCGCACCCAGCTTTGGGGGCAGGAGGTGACACCCATGGCGTGGCCGACAGTCGCGTCGCCCTTCGAGCGGCGCTCCCTCACCAGCGGGCTTCGGGTCCGGGACGAAAGCGGGGCGATGCTGGGCTACGTGGCCCTCATCGGTCAGGAGCACCTCTACGCGCGCCGCTGGCCCTTCAGCCGGGAGTGGACGGAGTTCCCGCTGTCCCGCGTGCGGCACGTCTCCAGGGATTCGGTGTTCCTGGAAGGCCAGTCGCCGGGCCGGGTGGTGGCGGCCGACAGGGGCGCACACCAGGAGATTCCGACCCAGACGCGGCCTCTGGCGGAGCTCGACGACAGGGCGGAAGGGGCTGACGACTCGGAGGTGGTGAACGAGGCGTCCCTTCCTGCCTGAGGCCCCTCAACCAGGTGCGGCGCGGCGCGTGGTTTTGTGCTTCAAGGAGGCGCCATGGCCCCCATCGAAGAGTTGTCCCAGAGGGTGTCCGCCGCGTTCGCGGATCGGACGTTGTTGAAGGACGCGGCCCACGTGGCCGCCGTGCGTGAGACGCTGGCGCGGCTGGATGCGGGCGAGCTCCGCGTGGCGGAGAAGGGCGCGGACGGCTGGAAGGTCAACGCCTGGGTGAAGGAAGCCATCCTCCTGTTCTTCGCGGTGTCGGAGATGCAGGTGATGGAGGTGGGGCCCTTCGAGTTCTACGACAAGGTGCCGCTGAAGAAGGGCCTGGAGGCGGCCGGCGTGCGCGTGGTGCCGCCGGGCACGGTGCGCTACGGCGCCTTCGTGGAGAAGGGCGCGGTGGTGATGCCGGGCTACGTGAACATCGGCGCGCGCGTGGGCGCGGGCACCATGGTGGACACGTGGGCCACGGTGGGAAGCTGCGCGCAGGTGGGCAAGCACGTCCACCTGTCCGGCGGCGTGGGGCTCGGTGGCGTGCTGGAGCCGCCCTCCGCGTCTCCCGTCATCATCGAAGACGGTGCCTTCCTGGGCAGCCGCTCCATCGTCGTGGAGGGCGTGGTGGTGGAGGAGGAGGCGGTGCTGGGCGCCAACGTGGTGCTCACCGCGTCCACGCAAATCATCGACGTCACGGGGCCCGAGGAGCGCGTCTACAAGGGCCGCGTCCCCGCTCGCAGCGTGGTGATTCCCGGCATGCGTGAGAAGCAGTTCCCGGCCGGCAAGTACATGGTGCCTTGCGCGCTCATCATCGGTCAGCGGACGAAGTCCACCGACCAGAAGACCAGCCTCAATGCCGCGCTGCGAGACTTCGCGGTGGCGGTGTAGCGGCTGAAATCCAGCAGCCCGCGCGCGCCGTAGAGAGCGTGTGACGGGACGGAACGTGACGATGGCGCACCATCTGGACGACATCCTGCCCGAGTGGGCATTGGGCCTGCTGGAGCCCCACGCCCGGGCGTCCGTTGACCAGCACCTCGCGGAGTGCGCGAGGTGCCGGGCGACGGCGGACCGGCTGGTGTCCACGCACGCGGCGCTGGCGTCGATGGTGGTGCCGCCCCCCGCCGTGCTGGCGCGGTTGATGGACCAGATGGAGGGGCCGGGGCGGCTCTTCCGCTTCGCGGACCGGGTGGCGGCCTTCTTCGACCTCCCTCGAGAGCGGGCGGTGGGGCTGCTGGAGGCGGTGAACGACCCGGCGTCATGGATGCCCGGGCCGGTGGAGGGCTCGGAGCTGATGCCCGTGGAGGCGGGGCCCGCGCGTGAGGGGATGATGGCCGCCATCCTCCGGCTCCACCCGGGTGTCCGCTACCCCGCGCACACGCACCACGGCCGCGAATGGAACCTGGTGCTGGAGGGCGGCTTCCGCGAGGACGGCGGGCACGAGGTCTGGCCCGGCGAGGAGCTGGAGAAGACGGACGGCAGCGCGCATGCCTTCACGGCGCTGCCGGAAGGCCCGGCGTGTCTGTGTGCCTCCATCCTGGAGGGCGCCACGAGCTTCGAGGAAGCGTTCGCGGACGGCTGACACCCGGCGCTATGGTGGAAGGCGTATGGCTTCCATCGACCTCGCCACGCGGCTCGCTCGCACCACGCTCGAGCTGTGCCGCATCCCCAGCCCCATCACGCAGGAGGGCCCTATCGCCGACCATGTCGAGCGCTGGGCGCTCCAGCATTTCAAGCAGGATGAGGTGTTCCGGGTCGGCCACACGTTGCTGCTCGGAAGGCTGGAGGACCCGCGCCCCACGGTGGCCCTCATCGGGCACCTGGATACGGTGCCCGCGCACCCCAGCGACGCGGGCCGCGAGGCGCGCATCGAGGGCGAGCGCGTCTTCGGGCTGGGCGCCTCGGACATGAAGGGCGGGCTGGCGGTGATGATGGCGCTCGCGGAGGACCTGCGCCGTGACACCCTGCCGGTGAACCTGGCCTTCCTCTTCTACGAGCGCGAGGAGGGCGCCTACGCCGAAAGCGGCCTCATCCCGCTGTTCGACAAGCGGCCGGACCTGGCGAAGGTGAAGTTCGGCATCGCCATGGAGCCCACGGACAGCGTGGTGCAGGTGGGCTGCGTCGGCTCCATGCAGGTGACGGTGCGGTTCACCGGGCGCAGCGCGCACTCGGCGCGGCCGTGGCAGGGGGAGAACGCCATCCACAAGGCGGGCCCGTTCCTCACGGAGTTGCTCGGGCGCCAGCGCGTGGAGGTCAACGTCGCCGGCTTCCCCTTCTACGAGGTCATCAACGCCACGCTCGCCAAGGGCGGCCGCGCGCGCAACGTCATCCCCGAGGCCTTCGAGCTCAACCTCAACTACCGCTTCGCGCCGGGCAAGAGCATCGCGCAGGCCAAGGAGGACGTGCACGCGCTCGTCGCCGGGCGGGCCGAGGTGGAGTTCACCGACGCGTCGCCCAGCGGGCCGGTGGTGGCGGGCAACCCGCTGTTCCAGAAGCTGATGGCCCTCACCGGCCTGCCCGCGGCCTCCAAGCAGGCATGGACGGACGTGGCCCGCTTCGGTGAGTGGGGCGTGGACGCCATCAACTTCGGGCCCGGTGAGACGGCCCAGGCGCATCAGGCGAACGAGAGCGCGCCCATTCCTCCGCTCGCGGATGCGTACGAGAAGCTCGCCGCGTTCCTCAAGGGCGCGGGCTGACGAGGACACAGCGCGGGACCTGCCCTGGAGGGCAGGAAGGCCGCGCGCGGTCTACGTCATTCGTCCGCTGTCGTTCATCTGCGTGCCTTCACCGCACACGTCCTGGCGTGCATGGGCGTACCCTGTTCATGCCTCGCCTGAAGTCTTCCCCAACCGGAGCCGACTGAATGACGAACGAGTCCGTCAATCCGCAGCTGTCCGACGATGTCTCCCTCTCCCCGACGGAGGCGAACGTTTCGCCCACGCCGCGGCGGCGCACCGCCACCAAGCGCAAGAGCGCTTCTCGCGCGAGCGGCACGCGCAAGTCCGCGCGCAAGGCCACCACCAAGCGCGGAACCACGCGCGCCAAGACGCCGGCGCGTGGAAAGACGGCCACCCGCAAGTCCGCCACGCGCAAGTCCGCCACCCGGGCCACCGGCCGTGGCGCGCGCAAGGCCACCACGAGGAAGACGGGGACGGCGGGACGTACCGCTCGGAAGACGGGCACGCGCGGCGCCGCGACGAAGCGGGGCACCGCCACGCGCGGCGGCGCCCGGAAGACGTCCACCCGGCGCACCACGCGCCGCTGAAGCCCCGACGCCATCGCACCGAGGGCCATGGGAGCTGGGCTCCCGTGGCCCTTGGCGCTTTCAGACGACGCTCAGCGCTTCATGCGCAGCAGGAAGACATCGCCACGCGCGGTGCTCTGGCGCCCGGTGCCGAAGTCGGTCTCCCGGTCCGAGTGGCCGAAGAGGAAGAAGTCTCCGTCGGGCAGCACGCCCATGGAGGGAATGGCTTCCAGGCCATACAGCTCGCCCCGTGGCTGAGGCGGGTCCGACAGGTACATCGTCGTGAGGAGCCACGTCCCGGCCGCGTCGTAGCGCAGGGCCACCGGTTGCGCCGAGCCCATGCCGTCCTGACCCGCCACCCCGTTCTCGATGCGGTTGTAGGTGAAGCCCCCCACCACCACCTCACCGGAAGGCGCCAGCGCCAGCGCGTCCAACTGGACCCCGTCACCCAGGCCCTTGGCCCATGTCTCCTGACCGTCCGCCTTGGCGGAGACGACGAAGGGCGTTTCCCGGAACGCGTGCCCCGGCACCTGCGTGTTCCCCCAGCCCACGGAGCCCAGGAAGGGACCGGTGGCCACCACGGTGCCCTCGCCGTCGAGCCCCACGTCGCGCACGGTGCCCTGCGCCCGGCTCAGCGCCTTGGTCCAGGTCAGCGCGCCCTGCTGGTAGAGCGCGACGAAGGGACTGCCGCCCTCGGCGGCGGTCACCTGCTGGCCACCAAAGCGCACCGAGCCCTGGTAGCGGCCGCCCACCGCCATGCGCCCGGCGCCGTCCGCCGCCAGCGTGGTGAGCTCCACCTGTCCGCCACCGCCCACCGGAAGGGCGGACTCGGCCAGCCCGTCGCGCGTGTACGTCACCACGACCGCGCCGGAGCCGCTGACGCCATTGCCGAAGTCCGTGCCGCCCGGTGCGTTGAAGGCCACCAGCGTCCGCCCCTGGGCGTCCACCGCCACGTCGGCCACCGCGAGTCCGGCGCCCGCGGGCGTGTTCGTCCACAGGACATTGCCGTCCGAGTCCATCCGCACCACGAAGGTGCCGTCCCCCAGCTTGTGGGTGAGGAAGTCCACGATGCCCTCCGCGGTCCCCGCGAGGACGATGCCGCCCGCCGGGTCCGCGGCGAGGCGTCCCCGGACGAACGCGCGCAGCTCCGGCGGCGCCTCCGCGGCTCGCACGTCAAAGCCCTTCTGCCAGCGCGTCTCGCCCGTGGGTGCGCGTCGCGTCAGCACCAGCTTCGCCCGGTTGTCCGTTGACTGGAGGCTGTCCAGGTCGTCGATGTCTTGAAGCGACAGTGTGAGGATGTCGCCATGGGCATCCACCGCCGCGCCCAGCGCCAGGTCGTCCTGAGGCGTGCCCTCGCGTTGCAGCCAGACCGTGCCGCCGGGCCCCACGGGGGGCGGCGGCGGACGCGGTGGTGGCGGTGGCACGCCAGGGGGTTGCTCTCCCGGAGGTGTCTCCGGGTTCGTCGGTGCCTCCCCAGGCGGCGTGCCGCAATCCTCCGTACAGCCCTCCTCATCGGGGAGCCCGCCAGTCCCTCCACCCCCACAGCCCAACAACAGCCCCGCCCCACCCAGCACCGCCGCACTCACGACGGTCCGGACCCATCTCCACCCAAGGTGCATGAAGTCCCCCCGCTCCGCCCAGGGGAGGGTCGGCATGCGTGTCTGTGTCAGCAACACCCACCGGGGCGTCTGCCTGCCTGGCCGCCCGGATGCGTGCGGAGGCCCTGGTGGCAGTGGGAAATGTCACCCCGTGGGTGGCACCCCCGTTTCCACGTGAGGGGCCTGGGGTGCCATGGGCGTGGCCTTGGGAGCCTCCCGGCTCAGCGCCAGAAGCCCACGGAGAGGCCCACGTTGGTGTAGCGGCGCGCCAGGTCGAAGGAGGCCGTCACGGACCAGTCCTCCCAGTAGCGGAAGACGAACACCTCGAAGCCGCCGGTGATGTGGGGGCGCGCGGGCCGCTTGTCGAAGGGGGAGGGCTCCGCGTACGCGCCGGCCCGCAGCCGAATCATGCCCGGCACCGTGTCGTGCTCCACGCCGATGCGCGGCGCGAAGGAGGTGCCCTTGCCCACCGTGGCCTCGTCCGCCGTGGACGCGAAGACGCGCGCGGGCACCGCGTTGTCCACGCTGGAGATGAGGTCCACCTGGGCGCTGATGAGCCACCGGCCGGCGGGCGCGTCCAGGGCCTCCTGCTCCGGCACCGGCAGCGCGTCACCCTCCACCAGCAGTTGCCGCCGCGCCGCGGGGGACAGCCGGTTGTAGCGCTCCGCCCCTTCGCCGAAGCGCCAGCTCGCGCCCACCGACAGTACGGCGGGCGACACCACCGCGCCGAAGAGCGTGCGCCCCGCCAGCTCCGGGACCTGGTTCTCCTCGCGCCGCCAGTCGCCCACCACCTCGGGCCGCACCGACACGCCCATGCGCCAGGGGCGCCCATGGGGCCGGTACAGGATGTCCACCGCCACGCCGGTGTCGCCGTAGCGCAGGTCCGTGCCGCCGGAGTCCAGCCGGAAGGAGGCCTGCGCCGAGTAGATGCCGAACGCGAGGATGAAGTCGTCCTGGCCGAAGGACATGGCCCCCGCCAGCACCGACTGCGTGAGCGACACGCGGATGCGCTCGCTGGGCCCCGCGCACGCGGCCGTGGCGCAGTAGGACACCACGCTGTTGCGCATCGCGAAGCCGATGCCAAAGCGCTTGTACTGGAGCAGCAGGCCGCCCAGCAGCTGCCGGCTGTCGTGGGACTCGTCGGGCTGGCCGTCGTTGTCCACGTCTCGCTTGCGCGAGCCGGTGAAGGGCAGGTCCAACCAGGACAGGGTGACGCCCAAATCCCAGTCCTTCTCCAGGGCCGGGCCCCGGTGCGCCAGCGAGGCCAGGTTGCTGGGCAGACCCGCGGCGCCCTCGGCGATGCCCACGTACGCGCCGCCCATGGCCACCATGCGCGCCGAGCCCAGCAGCGCGCCGGGGTTGAGGTACAGCCGCTCCGGCCGGGGCTCCAGCGGCGGGGGCGTCTCCTGCGCCCGTGCCGCCGAGGCGGTGCACAGCACCAGCGCGCACCCCAGCGCCTTCCACCCCCCGCCACCGCGCCCTTCCGGACGCGCCACCCACCGGGAATGACTCACTGCGCGCGCGTGGCCTCCGTGAAGAGCCGGTCCGCCTCGGCGGCCAGCGCGGTGTCGCGAGCGGTGAGGCCCCCGGCGTCGTGCGTGACGAGCGCCAGCGTCACCTTGCGCCAGCGGATGTCGATGTCCGGGTGGTGGTCCGCCTTCTCCGCCGCCTGCGCCACCCGCTCCACGAAGGCGATGCCCGCCAGGAAGGTGGGGGCTTCATAGGTGCGGCGAATCATCCCGCCCTCGTGCTTCCACTCGGTGTGCTGCGAGAGGAAGGACTGGAGCGCCTCGGGTGCGAGCAGCGTGGGTTTGGAAGCCATGGCCGCCTTTCTACCCGCTCCCGGGCGCGAGGGAAGACACCCGCCGTCCTTCGTCAAGGGGTGGACGGGTGCGAATACACTGTCACGCCATAAAGCGTGTTCCAGTGTTCCAGCCACATGTATCGCCCCCCGACGCGGGGTGGTTCGCGGTTGCTGGGGGAGGGCTGAATCACCGGGACGACGGTGCCCGTGTCCGCATGCCATTGGGGCACCGCATAGAGGGTGTCGGAGCCCCGGGGCGAGAACACCAGCGGGAGGCTGGGGCCTTGACGGATGCGGATGGGCTGGGACTGGAAGGGGGCCTCCACCGGCAGGACGCCGTCCAGGACCAGGCGGCCGCTGGCCGCCGAGTATCGGAGCAGCTCCCGGTGCCCGGAAGCGAGCGTGACGTGCGTCCACAGCACGCCCTCCTCGAGCCCCGTGGGCACGCCCGGGACGGTGTGGCACGGCTCGTCCGGGACGGCCTCCGGCGCGCCCGAGGCGTTGACCTGGAACGGGCAGGCCTCGACCACCAATCCTTCTTCGGGGGGCGGGAGCGCGGTGAGGCGCGCCACCAGCACCCGCGAGCCCGCGCGCACCAGCAGGGAGGAGACCTGGTCCTCGAAGGTGACGTACTGCGTGTCCGCGACGGCGACGGAGCCCATGGCGCGCAGCCCCTCGGCCTCCGAGTAGGCATAGCGGTGCAGGTGGCCTTCATCCAGCAGCAGCAGCTCGTCCGGCGTGGCGAGCCGCGAGTGGGGCGGCGACTCGGGCGGCGTGCCCGTGGCGGGGAAGGGCGCCGAGGCGGAGGTGGTCAGCGGGCCGTGGCCTTCGTCGACGTAGCGGCGGACCTGCGCGGCCTCGGTCACCCACACCACGTCACCGGCCACCACGGTGGGCGCGAAGTAGTCGCCCAGGGGTTGGGGTTCCGCGTCCGGCTCGCGCAGCGCCTGGCTGCCGCACAGCCAGGTGCCCGACGACGTCCGGTCCACGAAGAGACACTCCACCACGGTGGAGAACTCCGCCAGGGGGGCCTTGCCGCGCTGGTCCTCCATCACGTGGATGGCGGACTGCCGGACGCTGCCCACCGGCGCGAAGGAGACGACCAGGTGGTAGCGCCCCACCTGCTCCGGGGTGAAGCGCACGATGGCGGACCCACCCAGAGCCCCCAGCTCCGCGGTGGCGGGGACCTCGCGGTTCTGTGGGTCCCTCACCTCCACGATGACGGACTGCGCCCGGTCCTCTTGCGAGGAAGCGCACTCGCTGAAGACACCGTGGACGGTGAGCTCCAGCGGCTGGCCCACGCTGAACATCATGTCGTCGAAGAGGGGCGACGGCGGGTTCTCCTGGCAGGGGCCCCTGGGGGGGCACCCCACGCCCATGCCCAGCGCCAGCAGCGCTGTCAGCAACCGAAGGACCTGGGGCGCCTGCATCACGCGCGCTCCACGGCCCGCTTCCACTTGGCGAGGTGCCGCTCGCGGGCGTCCGCCTTCATCTTCGGCTTGAACGTCTTGTCCGCCTTCCACGCGCGGCGGATGGCCTCCGGGCTGTCCCAGATGCCCGCGCCCAGGCCGCCTAGGAAGGCCGCGCCCAGGCTTGTGGTCTCCAGGTTGCGCGGGCGCACCAGCGGCACGCCCAGCACGTCCGCCTGGAACTGCATCAGCAGGTTGTTGGCCGCCGCGCCGCCGTCCGCCTTGAACACGGGGATGTCCCGCCCGCTGTCGCGGCGCATGGCCTCCGCCAGGTCGTGAATCTGCAGCGCGATGCCCTCCAGCACCGCGCGCGCCATGTGGGCCACGGTGGTGGAGCGGTCAATGCCGGCGAAGAGGCCACGCGCTTCCGGACGCCAGTGCGGCGCGCCCAGGCCCGCCAGCGCCGGCACGAAGACGACGTCTCCGGAGTCCTTCACGCTGGCGGCCAGCGCCTCGATGTCCGGCGCGCGCTTGATGACCTTGAGGCCGTCCCGCATCCACTGCACCGCCGCGCCGGCGATGAAGCTGCTGCCCTCCAGCGCGTACGTGGTGGTGCCGGTGCCGCCCAGCCGCCACGCCACCGTGGTGAGCAGGCCCGCCGACGAGCGCACCGGCTCCGAGCCGGTGTTCATCAACAGGAAGGCGCCGGTGCCGTAGGTGCACTTGGATTCGCCGGGCTCGAAGCAGGCCTGGCCGAAGAGGGCGGACTGCTGGTCACCCGCCATGCCCGCCACGGGGATGCCGTCCGGCAGGCTGCGCATGCCACGCGTGGTGCCGTACACCTCCGCGGAGCCGCGAATCTGCGGCAGGCACGCGGCCGGCACGGACAGCAGCGCGCGCATCTCGTCGCTCCACTGGAGCGTCGTCAAATCCATCAGCAGCGTGCGGCTGGCGTTGGACACGTCGGTGACGTGCGCCGCGCCGCCGGTGAGCTTGTAGACGAGCCAGGTGTCGATGGTGCCGAAGCACACGTCGCCCTTCTCCGCCTTCGCGCGCGCGCCCTTCAGGTGGTCGAACATCCACGTGAGCTTGGTGCCGGAGAAGTACGGGTCCACCACCAGGCCCGTCACCTCGCGCACGCGCGGCTCCACGCCCTGCTCCTTGAGCCGGCGGCACTGGTCGGCGGTGCGGCGGTCCTGCCAGACGATGGCGTGGGACAGCGGCTGGCCGCTGCCGCGCATCCACAGGCCCGTCGTCTCGCGCTGGTTGGTGATGCCGATGGCGGCGATGTCGCCCCCGCGCAGGCCCGCGTCCTTCAGCGCCCGGGCGATACACCATTCACTGCTGGCCCAGATTTCATCCAGGTCGTGCTCCACCCAGGAGGGCTTGGGAAAGTACTGGGTGAACTCCTTGTAGGAGCGGCCCACCACCTGCAGCTTGGTGTCGAGGATGGAGACGTGCGTTCCAGTGGTGCCCTGGTCCAGGGCCAGGACGTACTTCGCCTTCGGCATGGGGTGTGCCCTCCCTACGGTGGATGCCAGCGGGGAGGGACCCTACTCCAGGGAAGGGGCCGGGCAGGCGTGCTTCCTGCCCGGCGCGCCGCTAGTAGCCGTATTGGCGCCGGTTCCCGAGCACCTTGCGGAGGCCGAACGCGGCCAGCCCGCCCAGGGCGATGCGGCCCAGCGAGCCGCCGAACGCGCCGCCCGAGGCCCGGCCACGGCCGTATCCGCCGATACCCCGGCGGCCAGACCCATACCGGCTCCGGCCACGGTTCCATCCACCGAAGCCCGAGCTGCGACGATTCCCCAAGATGTTGTCCAGTAGCGACATGGTGGCTCCTCTGTCCGTCAATGCGTTGAATGCCCCCGCCAGGGCAGGGACGCCCCGCGGGCGCGGAGTGCCCTCAAGTTGACGATTCCCCCCGCCCGGGGCAGCCCTGGTCGAAGGAAGTGCCTCCCGCGCCCCTGGCAGGCACGGGAGGCAGACAGGCGGTCTGCCTACTTGCCGCTGTAGACGCCGATGGCGCCGGGCCAGACGATGGCGCCCGTCGCGTCCCGCTGGGCGCTGAAGGCCACCAGCACCTTGCGGCTGTCCCCGCTGCCCACCGCCTGGATGTCCCAGACGGGCAGGGCCGCTCGCCCACCGAGCGCCGGGTTGTGGACGACGAACTCCCCCTCGCGGTGCATGCGCCTCAGGCCCTTGCCCCAGCGGTGGCCAATCCAGAGGCTGCCGTCGCGCGGGTCCCGCTCCAGCGAGGTGATGTTGCGGTCGCCTTCGCCCTCCAGCAGGTAGCCCGTCACCATGCCCGTGTCGTTCAGCTTCGCCAGGCCCCACGCGAAGCTGGACACCCAGACGGTGCCGTCCGGCATCAGCACCAGCTCGCTCACCAGGTCGTCCTTGCGCTGCGCGTGGGTGGGGAACTGGGGCTCGGCCACGGCGTCCGGCCACAGGTCGATGCGGTTGGCGACGTGCTTCTTCTCCTCGCTCTGCTTGCGCGCCGCCTCGAAGTTCCACGGGGCGCCGGTGCCTTCGTGGCCCACGGCGTTGGTCATGATTTTGAACCGCGTGGTCCGGATGTGCGTGCCCAGCCAGATGTCGCCGTCGGGCCGCACCGCCACGCCCCAGACGTCTCCGGCGAGCCGGCTGTCCTCGCTGGTGCTGCTGTCGCCCATGGCGATGGCCGGGTGGACGTGCTCCATGACGCCGAACTTGCAGCGCTGGCGCTTCTCGCCGCCCGTGTAGACCCATTCATTGGCGGCGACGACCTCCGCGTTGGAGCATGCCTCGCCGCCCTGGTAGTCGGGCTCGCCCCACGCCAGGCCGTGGTTGGACGCGAACCACAGGCTGTTGCGCGCCTTGTCCCAGACGATGCGGTTCACCGTGCAGAGCTTCTCGCGGTGGCCGTAGCCGGGCACCGAATGCGCGGGCGAGTGGATGTCGTAGTGCACCACGCGCAGCGTCCCGTCCGCCTGGAGCTCCACGCGGTCCGCGTCACCGCTCTTGTAGATGGCGGGGTCCTCGGGCACGCCAGGGGCCTTGTAGAACTCGCTCTCGCAGTTGGCCCTGCCCTCGTAGCCGACGAACACCGTGCCCGCCGGGCCGCCCGTCACCGAGAGGACCTTGAGGTAGCGGGCCTCGGGCGCCGGGTCCTTGCCCTTCCACGGGGCCCAGGGCTTCAAGCCGTCCGCCATCGTGTAGCAGCGCAGGCTGGTGGCTTCGGGGCGCAGCAGGCACAGGCCATCCTCGCCGCCGGCGACCCAGATGTTGCCGCCCTCGTCCTGGGTGACGCCCAGCACCTCACGGGGGCCGCCCTCGGCCGGGCCCCAGAAGCGCCAGCTCGCGCTGTCGGGGGGAATGGGTTCGCCGGTGCCCACGGGGCCACCGTCGGGGATTCCCGCGTCGGGCTGCGGGTCCACGGGCGTCCCCGAATCCGGGACGTCCTCGCCCACCGGCGGCGGGTCCTCCCCCTCGCCTGGCGGTGGGTCCCCGGGCTGGTCGTCGGGCGGTTCGTTCTCGTCGCCAATCCCGCCGTCCGTCGTCGGCGTCTGGAGTTGCTCACCACCATGACAGCTCATCAACAACGCCAGGCCGAGCACGCCCGCCCACCACCTGCCCTGTCCAAGTCGGTTCATACCTGCGTCCGCCTCCGGAGTCTGTCTTTGGACGCGTCACTTCGCGTCCATGACTCCAGAGGCAAGCAGGGTGCCAGGGGTTGAATGGCGGGCCGTGAGGCGAGGGCGGGCGGCAGGAGGAGGACCGGGCGGTGGGGTGAGGCCTCGCGCTGCCCTCATGGAGAAGCCGGACGCCTCACCCCAGGGGACGTCCCCCGTGTCCACTGGCCGCGGAGGCCAGGGCGCGAGGCCTGCGCGGCGGCGGGCTCGCGTCCAGGTCCACGTGGTGCGCCACGCAACTGGGACGGAGCCGCTCCAGCTTCCGCGCCTCCTGGAGCCCCAGGCCCGGGTTGCCGTCGAACCAGACCTCCCGGAGGTTCTTGAAGGCGGCCAGGATTTCAACGCCCTCCGCGCCCACGCGGGTCTGCACCAGCCGGAGCCTGGGGACGGCGCCGATGTCCGTCTGCTCTCGCAGCGTGTGCAGCATGGCCGTGTCCACCGCGCCGCCGAGCATCTGGAACTCCTCGGTGGGCGTCAGCGCGCTCAGCGTCTCCATGTCCAGGAAGCGCGCGTCCCGCAGCACCAGCTCCCGCAGGTGGCCGTCGTCCCGGGTGTTGAGGCCGTACACCAATTCACCCTTCGAGCCCCGGCGCTGGACGCGTCCGTCGGGGAACCAGGACGTGTACTCGCCGCCGTCCACGCGCATCTTGGGCTGTCCGGAAACGTACCACCGGCGCTCGGACACCTCGGTGGCGAAGCCGCCCGCGTATTCGATTTCGGAGGTGCAGTAGCCGCTGCGGGTGAACGCATAGGCGATGCCCGTGAAGGGCTTGCCCTGGAAGAGGCGGGGGCCGTAGTCCTCGGGCATCTCCAGCAGCGCGCTGTTCACGCGCAGCCCGCCGTCGGGCAACGGGAGCCAGTCGGAGGAGGGGCCGGTGATGACCCCTTCCGAGGCCGCCATCAGCCCCTCCAGGGTGCCGTCGTGCCTCAAGGAGTACGCCAGGCCCGAGAAGAGCGCCTTGCCGTGTCGCAGCCTGCCGTCCACGCCCCGAATCAGAAAGCCTGCTCGTAGCCTTTGCACGGTCCGCTTCCTTTCTCACCGGGCACGCGCCGGTGATGACCCCGACTTGCTTCGTGCCACCGGAGAGGACGCGTGAGCAATCCAGGCAGGCAGCAAAGCGTTTGCCCTGGCCGTCCAGTGAGCCCTGCTGTCTGGAGTTGGCGAACGTGATGCCCCCGGGTTCGAGGCCCGGGGTGTCATGTGCTTGGGAATCTACAGACGCGCGCTTTCCATTGTCCAACCGCGGCGCGGGCGCGCGTGGCTACCGGGTGTCCTGCGTGGTTTCCACATCAGGTGTTCCACGTGCCTGGGGCTCCCGGCGCCGAGGCCCCTGTGTGTCCGCGTAGCCCGTCAGCTCCACGTAGCCCCGCCCCGAGACAGGCTGGCCCGCGCGCGTTCCCTCCAGGCCCACCGTGCCCTCCCAGTAGAGCACGGTGACGGGAAGCTCCTGGTCGGCCACGCGCGGCGTCACCGTGAGGTCCAGACCCAGCGCGTCCACCTGCATGCGCCAACGTGACGGGTACTCCCCGCCGCTGCGCGGGCTCTTCCAGGTGTCCAGCACCGTGAGCCGCATCGCGTCGCGGTTGATGTGCACCGGTTCGCCCGTGCCCTCGGGCGGCACCCACAGTCCGGAGCTGAACGCGTCCGGCGTGCCGTCCCGGTGACGGAGCTGGTAGTACATCAGCTCGCTGCCGTCGGAGAGCTGGATCGAGAACCAATCCCAGCCCACCTGGTCCGCGCCGAGCGCGCTGGTGCTCCACTCCCGGTCCATCCAGCTCTGGCCCTGCACCGTGTACGTGCGCCCGTCCACCTTCACCGTGCCGCGCGAGGGCATGCGCGTCATGGAGTAGTAGTAGGACGCGTTGCCGCGCTCCGCGCTCTTCTGGCTGAGGCCCCGGTCGCCGTGGAGCACCGGCGGCTTGCCCGGCTCCAGCAGCAGCTCCAGCGCCACCGTGTCCGACTGCGCGCGCAGCCGCATGGGCCAGGTGGACGCGCCCACGCTGGCCGTCTCCCAGTCCTCCAGCCACACCTTGAAGGGTTGGGTCGTGGCGCCCGCCAGTCCCAGCGCCACGCGGCTGAAGCGCTCCGAGGCGTGGAAGGTGCCACCGGCCACGTCCGTCACCGTGAAGTGGCCCATGTACACCTGCCGCGCGCCCCAGGCGGAGTCACGCGACGCGTCCTCTGTTTCGGGAGCCAGCGCGTTGCGGAACAGGGTGAACTGATAGCCGAAGGCGTGCCCGTCCTCCGCCTCCAGGTTGCCCGTCCAGTACCACCACTCCGTGCGGTACTCCGGATGCGGCCCGTGGTCCTCGGGGAAGTGGAAGTCCCGGGGCTCCGCCGCGCGCGCGTAGCCCTCCGTGCTGCCGCGCATGGCGTTGGCCACCGTCAGCGTGCCGCCCTGGCGCAGCGCGGGCAGGGGTTGCTCGCGCGTGAGGGCCACCACCGCGGCCGCCAGGCCCGCCAGCACCACCGCCGTTCCCACGAGGAGTCCCCGGCCGTTGCTCATGTGTCATTCCTCCCGCAGCGCCAGCGCGGGGTTGGCGCGCGCCATCTTCCAGGCGGGGTAGAGGCCCGCCAGCGCCGAGGCCACCAGCGACAGCACCACGGCCTGCACCAGCGTCTGCGGCGTCAGCGCCAGTTGCAGCGTCCATCCGAAGGAACGCTGGTTGATGACGTGCACCAACACGTAGGCCAGCCCCACGCCCAGCGGCACGGAGAACAGCCCCGCCAGCAGTCCCAGCAGCCCCGTCTGGAGCGACACCAGTCCCCACAGTTGCTCCGGCGTCAGCCCGGTGGCGCGCAGCACGGCGAACTCCCGCGCCCGCTCCAGTTGCAGCGCCATCAGCGCGCTCAACACACCCACGAAGGCCACGCCGATGGCGAGCAGCCGCAGCACCTGCGTAATCGTGAAGGTGCGGTCGAAGACCTCCAGCGACGCCTGCCGCAGCGAGCGGTTGGCGCGCACCAGCAGCGCCTGGGTGTCTCCGGCGCGCTCGCGCACCGAGGCCACCAGCGCGTCCACGTCCTGGCCGGGCGCCGCGTACAGCGCCACGCCGCTGACGCCCCGGTCGTCGAACCAGTGCTCGTAGGTGGTGCGGGGCATCAACAGCGTGCCCATGTCGGAGCCGTAGTCGAAGTACACGCCCACCACGCGCAGGTCGCGCGGGCCCTGGTCCGTGGCCAGCCGCACGGTGTCGCCCACGCCCACGCCGCGGTGGAAGCTGAAGGGCTCCGACACGAGAATCGTGTCCGGGGACGACTCCAGCTCGCGCCACGCCGTCTCCGCGTCGCCCTGCTTGAAGGTGTAGGGCCGCACCGGCGTGCGTGAGAAGTCGACGGCCATCAGGTCCGTGGGCACGCCGTCCACGCGCACGCGCACGCGCAGGGTGCTGCTGCCGGCGACGCCCGGCGTGTCGCGCAGCGTGTCCGCCAGCCCGGGCAGCAGCGTGGCCCCTCCGCGCCGCGCCACCAGGGAGGGCGGGGAGATGAACACGTCCGCCTGGAGCGAGGTGTCCAGCCACGACACCACCGTGCCGCGGAAGCTGGACACCATGAGGCCCACGCCCACCGTGGTGGCCACCGCCACCATCAGCGCCGCCAGCGCCACGGCCGTGCGGCTGAGGCTGGTGTGCACGCCGCGCGCGGCCATGCGCCCGAGCAGACCGAAGGCCAGGCCCAACGGCCGCGCCGCCAGCGAGGCCACCGTCTG
>JBKGHI010000113.1:0-25126 GCA_046520405.1 Myxococcus sp. 1LA | reverse complement strand
CATTGGACACCCTTTCCATCACATCTCGGGTGTCCACGGAATCGGGGCAGGCTCAGAGTGCCTGCCGCTGCGCGAGGGGCCCAGACGCCTCCACGGTCACCAGCCGCGGCTCGGTGAGGTCCAGGGTCGCCGTGAACTTCGCGGAGGATTCGTCCGCGAGCGGCGCGCCCCGCACGTGCGGCTGCTTCATCAGCGTCTGGGTGTTGCCTGTCGAACCGGCGGTGACGCCGCTGGTCAGCACCTGGCCTGACTGCGCATCGCGAAGCACCACCCGCACGCCCCCCATGGACGTGCCGACGAACTTGCCGTCCCGGGCGAGCGCCCTCACGACCAGCCGTGTCTCGGCTGCCAGGGCCGTCGTGGAGAACAAAAGCAAGGTCCAGAGAATGAGGTTCCTCATGACGCGCTCCGTGTCGGAAGGTCTTGAGCGGAGCCGCATAACACGGCATGCACGCGAGCGGCGCACGCCCTGAGGAAGAAATGCCTGGTCGTCGATGTGGCGCGCTCAGTGACCGCGTCCTCCGATACTGTGGATGCTTGCTCCATTTCGACGTCGAGGCTCCGTGCATTCCCGGCGCTGCTGACTTGCCGTGAAGCGGTCCACCTCCTTCCAGAGCCTGATGAACCGCCGCCGGTCGAAGTCCGCAGGGGAGTTCAGCAGGTCGTACTGGTTGTAGGTGGTGGCCGGGAAGCTGGCCTGAGCCTGGAGGCGTTTCGCCTTGAAATGCCCCATGACGTCCGCATGGTCTCCCTGGATCAAGTAGCTGTGGTCCGCGTCGGGCCATACCTGTGAGACGCAATTGACGATGCCATCATTGTCCGCAAAAGAAAGTGTCTGTGTCTCTTCGGGGGCCAGGAGTTTGTGAATCGTATGTTTCGTTTGGCGGAGCCGTTGTGGAGGATTGGAGGCCGTCAGGGCGTGAAGGATTCTGAAAAGGGTGGGTGGCCAGGAATTGCTTGGGGGCGCGAATGTCACGATTGAACGGACGCGGATTCGATGCTGTTTGATAAAGGAAAGCTCGTTTTGGAGTTCGTGACCCTCAGCATGGGCTGGACTCGGGATGGAACCGGGAGAGGGCTCGGGGTCCAAGTCGGTGATGACGGTGAGGTCGCTGGCCATGTTGAGCAGCCAGCGCAGCAGATCGAAGTACGTGGCTCGAGCGAGGGCACGTGGGAGGCCTTGCTCCTGGGAGTCGCAGCCTTTCAATGTGTCAATGATGGCGTCGATCCAGTTGGCTGCATCTTGCCGCGGACTCAATGGCCTGAGGGCACGGCCGAGGCTCCTCAATCCCACGCCTCGCATGCCGCGCGCGCCCTCGTACATGAGGCGTAGAAACAGGCGGTAGGCAAGCACCTTTGGGACTGCATCGCCCAGCCGGTGTGCAAGCGCTGTCCCCCGGTGGGGCGTTGAGAGGAACTGCACCGTACGAAGCTGCTTGATGATCTGGGAGGCTCCGTTCGAATTGTCTCCCGCCTGTTGTATTCGAAGGTTGATGAGCAGTTGGCGGAGGTCCAGGCCTCCCGTGGAATGGCCGACCAGGTGGATGTCGTCTCCCGGCCCTATCGCCCGACGCTCCTTTAGCTCAGACAGCCACAACTGGAGAGCCTGGGCTCGGGTCTGGACGCTCGCTGTAGGTAAGTTGGGAAAGTAGTGGATGGGACACCCGCCGTTACGGGTCTGAAGCACTTCCGTTACGCAGTGGTAGTAGCGGAGCGAGCCGAGGGCATCGAAGCCGC
Organism: Myxococcus sp. 1LA; assembly: GCA_046520405.1. Lineage (GTDB taxonomy): Bacteria > Myxococcota > Myxococcia > Myxococcales > Myxococcaceae > Myxococcus. Next base: position 23,389 of record JBKGHI010000113.1, on the reverse strand, counting down.
CGAAGCCGGGCACGAGTACGAGATGACTGGTCATGGATGCTCCTCTCTTCTTGATTGGAGCTAAGAATGCTCGGGTCGCGGTGCTACCGCCTGCAGGGGCAGGTAGGCAGGGGGCTGGTGAAACAGGACGACCGCTGAAGGATGCAGGGCGAGCCAAGGCGAAGCTGGAGCCATTGCTCCCAGCGGGCCGTGGCACCCACTGGGATGCCACAAGCCGCAGGGGCCCGAACGGTTGGCCGTTGGTGGGCACGAGGATGCCCTGAGCGCTTTCTTCACCACCCCTTGCGGTGGCACGGAGGTCGGGATGCGGCCCGGGCTGATGACAGCCGGGCCGTGACCCGTGGCGACTTCCAGGTTCCCGTCAGCGCCCAGCCGCGGCGCGGCTCGCATCCTGGGGCGCCATCCGCGAGAGGGAGTTCCACCAGCGCTTGAGGTTCTTCTGGAGCGCGGACTTGGCGCCTTCGGAGACCAGCGCCTGGATTCCGAAGTGGATGTCATAGGCAACCACGTGCTGGTACCCGACCTGGGCGAAGAACTCCGCTTCGGTCGTGATGGGCATGGGGCCATAGAGGGTGCCCGGCACCTGGATGTTGGGGAGCTGCGTGTAGGGGCCGGGAAGGAGGCCGCCAAGCTCCGAGGCCGCGACCGCGGCGTTGACCGCCTTCGTGATGTCCGAGGGCACCTGGCCACCGTCCCACTTCGCGGGATAGAGGGTGGGAATCTCCTTGAGCATGCTGACGACCCACGCGTGTGGCACGGCGTCGAGGCTGTTCCAGATGTTCTGGTTCCAGGCGTAATGGTTCTGGGGCTCGTTCGTGCTGAGCGGCGGGAACACCTTCTGGAAGAACTCGGAGAAGCCCTTGTTTCCAGGCGTGGGGCCGGCCACGGGGAGCACGTAGACATGGCCCCAGTCCCGGAGGCTGAGGGGCCCACCCGAGGGATTGAACAGGGCCAGGGCGAGCGTCGGCGCCAGCGCGCCGCCCAGGCTGTGGCCACCGAAGATGAGCGTCTTGGTTCCCGTCCCGCTCAGCGAGCGCAGGAAGTCCAGCAGGCTCTTCTGGGTCGTCAGCGTGTCGGTCATGCCCAGCAGGTTGTTCACCCCCAGCGCGGTCCCCGTCGAGATAACCGGCCAGGGCTTGATGCCCGAGGGCACACCATTTGACGACAGGCTCGGGAACGCATCCGTCCAGAGCTTCGTGGTGTTGACGCTGTTGTCCTCCTTGTTCTTGTCATAGTCGGAAGACATGTTGGTCCCCGCGATGGCGACGACATAGACGGACTTGTCAGGGCTCGCCGCGACGTACATGACATTGTCCGCGTAGCTCGTCGCGCTCTCCTGGGCCTCGAAGACCGCCGGCCCCCAGACGACCGACCACTGGCCCTCCATGGCCTTCTGGACATCCGGCAGGGCCAGGTAGGTGTTCAGCTTGGTTTGCAGCGACTTGGCCAGCGTCTTGGTATCGCCTTGCGTGTCACCCACCTGGTTGGATTCCCGGGTGAGAAGAAAGGTCTTCTGATAGAGATTGAGGGCAGGGGTGGTGGACATGGGATTCCTCCGGTCGTCGGACGCGACTCGGTGATACGGGTGGGATATGGGCTGCGCGGCTGTTGGGCCGCGTGCCCAGGTGCTGGCAGTGCAGGGGAGATGCCAACACCTCAATCAGAGGGAATTGCTCTCATCGGCCGGGCCAGGAGGCCCGCTTTGCCGGGGGAATGACGTGTCAGCCCTTCGCTTTGACGTGTCTGTTCTTCCCGCGATGTTCCTTGTGCTCGCGGAAGTCAGGGCGCAGCAGGTGCACCCTTGAGGATTCAGCCGAGATGGCGTCGTCCCGGAGCGGGCCTACCTGTAATGTCTCCGAGTCGATGCAATCGCGACGCTCGTGGGGCGTTGCGGATACAGGCCACTGCCAGGGAGTGCACCCATGTCCCGTCGTCCGCTGTCGTTCTTGCTGCTGGTCCTACTGCCCGCGATGGCCTCTGCCGCCGCGTCTCCAGACGCGGAACGCTGGTGGAGCCACGTTCGCGTGCTCGCGGATGACTCGCTGGAGGGACGGGAAACGGGCAGCGAGGGCTACAGGAAGGCCGCGGCCTACGTGGCGGAGCAGCTCGCGGCGATGGGCATCAAGCCGGGGGCGGGGGAGGGGTACTCGCAGGAGGTGAAGCTGGTCTCACGACAACTGGTGGATGCCAGCTCGCGCCTGACCCTCGTGCGGGGTGGCAAGCGCACCCCGCTGGTCATCGGTCGCGATGCCATCATCGGCTCACGCCTGGGGGAGACGGGGCAGGTGGATGCCCCGTTGGTGTTCGTGGGACATGGCCTCTCCATCCCCGAAGCGGGACATGACGACTTCGCGGGGCTGGACCTTCAAGGAAAGGTGGCCGTGTTCCTCTACGGCGGGCCTTCCCACATCCCCGGCGCGCTTCGGGCCCACCACAGCTCGACCGAGGAGCGGATCAAGGCGCTCCGGAAGGCAGGCGTGGTGGGCGTCGTGATGCTGCAGAATCCCAAGAGCGAGGAGATGCCCTGGGCGCGAGTCGCCTCGTCGCGGTTCGAGCCGGCCATGACCTTCGCCGACCCGTCGCTCGCCGAGGATCAGGGGCTGAAGGTGGGCGTCGTCTTCAACTCCCGCCACGCCGAGAAGCTGTTCGTTGGCGCGCAGCACTCCTTCAAGGAGGTGTTGGCGATGGCGGATGCGAACCGGCCGCTGCCGCGCTTCGATCTCCCCAGCCGGCTTGAGGCGCGGGCTGAGTGGAAGGAGGCGCCGGTGGAGTCCGCCAACGTCGTGGGTGTGCTGCCCGGCAGTGATGCCGCGCTGGCGAAGGAATACATCGTGCTCACCGCCCACCTGGACCACGTCGGCGTCGGTGTGCCGGTGAAGGGCGACGCCATCTACAACGGCGCCATGGACAATGCGACGGGCGTGGCCGCGGTGTTGGAGGTGGCTCGGACCCTCAAGGCGCTGAAGCCGAAGCGTTCCGTGCTCTTCCTGTTGGTGACGGGCGAGGAGAAGGGGCTGTTGGGGGCCCGCTACTTCGCCGCGAAGCCAACGGTGCCCCTGTCCGCCATCGTCGCCAACCTCAACATGGACATGTTCCTGCCGTTGTTCCCGCTCAACCACCTGTTGGCCCTGGGGCAGGAGGAGTCATCCCTGGCGGCGCCGCTTCAGCAGGTCGCCACGGCCCATGGGGTGACGCTGGTTCCGGACCCCGCGCCCAACCGCATGCTGTTCATCCGCAGCGACCAGTACGCCTTCATCCGCAAGGGCGTCCCCGCCCTGTCCTTCAAGTTCAGCCATGCACCGGGCTCCCCCCAGGAGCGCACGATGAAGGCCTGGCACACCCGGCACTACCACGCACCCTCGGATGACCTGCGCCAGCCGATGGACCGGGAGGCGGCGGCGAAGTTCGTCCGGCTGCTCTCGGACCTCACCCTCACCGTGGCCAACACCCCCGAGCGCCCGCGCTGGAACGACACCAGCTTCTTCCGGAGGTTTGCTTCGCCGCCAGTGGAGGAGGTCCGGCAGCAGATACCTTGAGCGCGGGAAGGGGGCCGTCCGCGACGGTGAATGGGGTCTCTGCGACGCCGCTGGAGCCCCCTGCGTTGTAAGCCCAGACCTGCCAGACGTACCGTCCCGGCAAGAGTGCCTCTTCGTCGCTCAGCGTGAAGGCTGTCACATCGGTGCTCAGTTCGAGGATGAGTGTGTCTCCGCGGTGGATTTTCAAACCGTAGCGGAGGGGCCATCCATACGGATCAATGGATTCCTCCCACTCAAAGTAGACGCGCCCATGCACAAGGCGAGCCCCTGAGCCAGGCAAGGTGGGGACTGGCCTCGTAATGAAGTTGAAGTCGGGGAGGCCTGGCGTCTTCTTGCTTCCCACCTGGAGGGCTCGTAACGGCGAAGGAGGCATTGCTCCTCCTCCTCACGAAGAAATATCTGCGAACCATGATGTACTTGTACGTGAGGGACAACTGGTTCGCGGTGTGTCGTGAGGCGGGCATGGAGGTAGAAGTCGCAGTTGTCGTCTCGTGTCCGCGGGTCGGAGCCCCCTGCCGGCGGTGCTCTGTCGCACCACGGCCTCGCCAAGCCTTCAAGGGACCCGTTCAGCTCGCCTCGCGCATCATGTTGCGCGCGATGACGAGCTGCTGAATCTGACTGGTGCCCTCGTAGAGCCGGAACAGGCGGACGTCGCGGTAGAACCGCTCGATGCCATAGTCCGCGATGTACCCAGCGCCCCCGAAAATCTGCACCGCCCGGTCCGCCACCCGTCCCACCATCTCACTGGCGAACAGCTTGCAGCAGGAGGCCTCGGTGCTGATGTTCTCTCCCTGGTCCCTGCGCCCGGCGGCATCCAGCACCATGCATCGCGCGGCGTAGGCCTCCATGCGACTGTCCGCGAGCATGGCCTGGATGAGCTGGAACTCCGCGATGGGCTTGCCGAACTGCCGGCGCTCCATGGCGTAGCGCAGGCTCTCCCGGATGAGCCGCTCGGCGATGCCCACGCACACCGCGGCGATGTGCAGCCGTCCCCGGTCCAGGACCTTCATCGCGGTCTTGAAGCCCTGGCCCTCCTGGCCACCCAGCAACTGGGTGGCTGGGACCCGGCAGTCCTCGAACAGGACGTCCGCGGTGTGGGTGCCTTTCTGGCCCATCTTCTTGTCCGCGGGGCCGATGTGCAGCCCCGGTGTGCCCGCCTCCACGAGGAAGGCGGAGATGCCGCTGGCGCCCTTGTCCTCATCGTCCGTGCGCGCCATCACCGTGAACAGGCCGGCCTCCGGCGCGTTGGTGATGAAGCGCTTGGTGCCGTTGAGCACATAGTGGTCGCCCTGTCGGCGGGCCGTCGTGCGCAGCGACGACGCGTCCGAGCCCGCGTTGGGCTCCGTCAGCGCGAAGGCGCCGACGATTTCTCCCGACGCCAGCCGGGGCAGGTACTTGCGCCTCTGCTCCTCGGTTCCATCCAGGATGATGCCCTGCGACCCGATGCCGTTGTTGGTGCCGATGAGCGAGCGGAAGGCCGGCGACGTCTGTCCGAGCACGAAGGCCACCTGGACCTCCTGGCTCATGCTCAGGCCGATGCCGCCGTACTCCACGGGCGTGGACAGGCCGAACAGGCCCAGGTCCCGCATCTCCTCGACGATGTCCAAGGGGATGGCGTCTTCATCCGCGACCCGGTGCTCATTGGGCATGAGCCGCTCCTTCACGAAGCGTTCAAGCGTGGACAGCAGTTGCGCCAGTGTTTCGTCCTCGCGAGTCATGGATGTGTCTTTCTTGTCAGCGGCGCTGCAGGGCCGCCTCGACGTTGCGGACGAGGTTCACCAGTCGCGGACCGATATCCAGCAGCAGCCGTTGTCTGGGCAGCAGGAACGACGGCCCCCCACAGTTGAAGGCCAGGATGCCGCTGCCGTCCGGGGGGATGAAGGGGACGCCCACCGCGTTGACGTCCCGGTCCCAGTCCCCGATGGAGAGCGTGAAGCCGTGCGTGCGGTAGTCCTCGAGTGCCTTCTCGATGCTCGCCTCGATGCGCGGCCACTTCTCCGGCTCGCGCTTCGCCATGTGACTCATGAAGTAGCGCCGTTCGCCCTCCGGTAGCGCGGCCAGCAGCGCGCGCCCCATGGCCGTCGTGGCCAGCGGCAGCCGCGAGCCGATGTCCAGCCGCAGCGTCACCGCCGCCGTGGAGCGACAGTGCTCCACGTACACCACGTTCATCCGGTCCCGGCTTCCGAGCGACACCGGTACGTTCGCGTAGTCCGCCAGTTCCTGCATCAGCGGCCGGGCCACGTCCCGCACGCCCATGTTGGAGAGCGCCGCGAAGCCCAGCGCGAGCACCCTCGTGCCGAGCTGATACTTGCCCAGCCGCTCCGAGTACGTGAGGTAGCCCAGCCGTGTCAGCGTGTGGGTCAGCCGGGAGATGGTGGGCTTGGGCAGGCCCGTGCTCGCCGCCAGCTCCTGGTTGCCGAGCATGGGGCGCTGCGGCGTGAACGCGCGCAGGATTTCCAATCCGCGCGCCAACGCTGTCACGAACTGTCGGTCCTTCACTTCCTCGGCGCTCACCTGTTCCAACGAATCCACGAAGGAAGCGCCGACTTCTTCATTGGGGGGAAAGGAGGGAGCAGCGAAACGTGGCATGGGTTCGCGGTCCTGGAATGAGCGGGATTGCCAGAAAGATAGACAGACAGTAAGAAAGGGTCAAGGTTTGCGAAATTCGGTTTCGCATAGCGAAATTGGGATGCTCGCCATGGTGAATGTGTTTGTCGAAGAGCCCGGGATTGAGCTCGCGGTGGTGCGGCTGCACCGGCCCGAGGAGCGCGTTGAGCTGCTCGACGTCAACGGTGCGGGGCTCATCCTGGGGGTCGTCGGCACGGGTGCCATGGGACGTGGCATCGCCCAGCTCGCCGCCCAGGCGGGCATCACCGTGCGGCTGTTTGACAGCCGTCCTCAGGCGGCGGAGGAGGCCCGCGCGTCCGTGGGCGCGACGTTCGGCGCGCTGACGGCAAAGGGACGCATGTCCGAGGAGGACGCGCGCTCCACGATGGCGCGGCTCACAGTCGTTGCCGACGAGGCGTCACTCGCGGGCTGCCACGTGGTGGTGGAGGCCATCGTGGAGGACCTGCGAGTGAAGCGCGAGCTGTTCACCCGGCTGGAGGGAATCGTGGGGCCGAAGTGTCTGCTGGCCACCAACACCTCGTCGCTGTCCGTCACCGCCATCGCCGCGTCCTGCGAGCGCCCGGGACGGGTGGGGGGCTTCCACTTCTTCAACCCCGTACCCTTGATGAAGGTGGTGGAGGTCATCGAGGGCGCGCGCACGGAGCCCTGGGTGGGCGAGGCGCTGGTGGCCCTCGCGAAGCGCCTGGGGCACCGCCCGGTGCGAGCGGCGGACACACCGGGCTTCATCGTCAATCACGCCGGGCGCGGCTTTGGCACGGAGGCGCTGCGCATCCTCCAGGAAGGCGTGACGTCGTTCGACGAAATCGACTGCATCCTGCGCGACGCCGCCGGTTTCCGGATGGGACCCTTCGAGCTGCTGGACCTGACAGGACTGGATGTCTCGCACCCGGTGATGGAGTCCGTGTACGAGCAGTTCTACCAGGAGCCGCGGTTCCGTCCGTCGTACGTGCTGCGCCAGCGGCTCGCGGCGGGACTGCTCGGCCGCAAGAGCGGACGCGGGTTCTACGCCCATGAGGGGGGCAAGCAGCAGCCGGTTCCCGCTCCCGCGATTCCCGCGGGTGAGCGCCGACCTGTCTGGGTGGCGGCGGACGAGCCGGCGTGGCGTGACACGCTGCTGTCCCTGGTCCGCGCGGCGGGGTGGTTCCCGGACGAGGGCGAGCGCCCCGCGCCGGAGTCCCTGTGCCTCGTCGCGCCGCTGGGCCGGGATGCGACCACCACCTCGCTCGCGCTGGCGGTGGACCCGGAGCGGACGGTGGCGGTGGACCTGCTGTTCGGACCCGACCGCCGCCGCACGGCGATGGGCACACCGGTGACCCAGCCCGCGTTCCTCGACTCGGCCCTCGCCTTGTTGTCCGCGGATGGCACGGTGGTGTCCCGCATCCACGACAGCACGGGCTTCGTCGCGCAGCGCGTGCTCGCCACGGTGGTCAACATCGCCTGTGACATCGCCCAGCAACGCATCGCCAGTCCGGAGGACATCGACGCGGCGGTGACGCTGGGGCTGGGCTACCCGCGGGGGCCGCTGGCGTGGGGGGACGCGCTCGGGCCTCGCCGGTTGTTGAAGGCACTGGAAGCGATTCATGCCGCGTCAGGGGACCCGCGTTACCGCGCGAGCCCCTGGTTGTCGCGCCGGGCCCGGCTCGGCGTCTCCCTCCTCACTCCCGAGAGCTGACCCTGATGGACGCCTACATCTACGACGGGCTGCGCACGCCGTTTGGTCGCCACGCCGGAGCGCTGTCCCCGGTTCGTCCCGATGACTTGCTGGCCAGTGTCATCCGCACGCTCCTGTCGCGAGGCCCCTTCGAGCCAGGTGACGTGGAGGATGTCGTCATCGGCTGCACGAACCAGGCGGGTGAGGACAGTCGCAATGTGGCCCGCCACGCGGCGCTGCTGGCGGGGCTGCCCGTGGAGACCGGAGGCGTGACGGTCAACCGCCTGTGCGGCAGCGGGCTGGCGGCGGTGCTCGACTCCGCTCGCGCCGTGTTGGCCGGGCAGGGCGAATTGTTTGTCGCGGGCGGCGTGGAGAGCATGAGCCGCGCGCCGTTCGCCCTGGCCAAGGCGGAGTCCGCCTACAGCCGGGACGCGAAAGTCTTCGATACGACGCTGGGGGCGCGCTTTCCCAATCCGCTGCTCGTCGCCCGCCATGGCGGGGACACCATGCCGGAGACGGCGGACAACATTGCCCGCGAGTTGAGCATTGGCCGCGAGGCGAGCGACCGGTTCGCCCTGGCCTCGCAGCGCAAGTACGACGCGGCCAGGGCGCGCGGCTTCTTCAACGGCGAGCTGGTGCCAGTGGCGCTGCCGGGACGCCGCGGCGCCGTCACCACCGTGGGGGGGGACGAGCAGCCGCGCCCGGACACGACGCTCGAGAAGCTGGCCTCGCTCAAGCCGCTGGCGGAGGACGGAGTCGTCACGGCGGGCAATGCATCTGGCATCAACGATGGTGCCGCGGCGCTGCTGGTCGGCAGTCTGGCGGTGGGAGAGCGGGCGGGGTGCAAGCCGCTGGCGCGCATCGTGTCGGCCGCCATCGCGGGAGTCCCGCCGAGCACGATGGGGCTGGGCCCCGTCCCGGCCGCGCGCAAGGCGCTGGAGCGGGCGGGGCTGTCGCTCGGGGACATGGAGATCATTGAAATCAACGAGGCCTTCGCGCCGCAGGTGCTGGGCTGCCTCAAGCTGCTCGAACTGGACGCGCAAGACAGCCGGGTGAACCCGAACGGCGGGGCCATCGCCGTGGGGCATCCGCTCGGAGCCTCGGGCGCGCGGCTGGCGCTGACGGCGGCGCGTCAGCTCCAGGTGTCCGGCGGGCGCCATGCGCTGGTGAGCATGTGCATTGGCGTGGGGCAGGGCATCGCCGCCGTCCTCGAACGCGTCTGAGTCTTCCTTTCACTTCGCATTCCCTGACGAGGAGAGAACCCCATGCAGGTTTTCGACAAGCTCTATATCGGCGGTGACTGGGTGGCGCCTCGTGGCTCGGGGCACATCGACGTGTACAGCGCCTCCACCGAGGAGGTGATGGGGCGCATCCCCGAGGGCACAAGCGAGGACGTGGGGCGCGCGGTGCACGCGGCGCGCGCGGCCTTTGAAGCCTGGTCGCGGCTGCCAGTCGCCGCGCGTGTTGACGTGCTGAAGCGGCTCCAGGAGGGGCTGACGGCGCGGCAGGACGAGCTGGCGCGGACGATAACGGGTGAGGTGGGCATGCCCCTGGGCCTGGCGAAGGCCCTCCAGGTGGGGACGCCCATCGCGGTGACGGGCTCGTACGTGGAGCTTCTCCAGGCGCATTCCTTCGAGGAGCAGGTGGGCAACTCCCTGGTGGTGCGCGAGCCCGTGGGCGTCGTCGCCTGCATCACCCCGTGGAACTATCCGCTGCATCAAATCGTGGCCAAGGTGGCGCCCGCGCTGGCGGCGGGCTGTACCGTGGTGCTCAAGCCCAGCGAGGTGGCGCCGCTCAACGCCTTCATCCTCGCGGACCTCCTCCATGCGGCGGGGGCGCCGGCGGGTGTCTTCAACCTCGTCTCGGGCACGGGCCCTGGCGTCGGCGAGGCGCTCGTCAGCCACCCGGAGGTGGACATGGTGTCCTTCACGGGGTCGACGCGGGCCGGCCGAAGGGTGTCCGAGTTGGCCGCCGCCACCGTCAAGCGCGTGGCGCTGGAGTTGGGGGGCAAGTCCGCCTCCATCCTCCTCGATGACGTGAACCTCAAGAACGCGGTGAAGCGCAGCGTTGGCAACTGCTTCCTGAACTCGGGGCAGACCTGCACGGCACACACGCGGCTGCTGGTTCCTCGCGCGTTGCACGAGGAGGCGGCCCGGCTGGCGGCGGAGACGGCGGCGACCTTCACCCTCGGAGACCCGTTCAAGGGCGAGGCGAGGCTGGGCCCGGTCATCTCCCATTCCCAGCGTGCGCGGGTCCGGCGGTACATCGAGAAGGGAATTCGAGAGGGCGCGCGGCTCGTCGCGGGCGGGCCCGAGCAGCCCGAGGACCTTCCCAAGGGCTACTACGTGAAGCCCACCGTCTTCGCGGACGTCGCGCCGGAGATGGTCATCGCGCAGGAGGAAATCTTCGGTCCCGTGCTGGCCATCCTTCCCTATGCGGACGAGGACGACGCGGTCCGCATCGCCAACGGCACCATCTATGGCCTCGCGGGCGGCGTCTGGTCCGAGGATGTGGAGCGCGCGAAGCGCGTCGCGCGCCGCCTGCGTACCGGCCAGGTGGACATCAATGGCGGACGCTTCAATCCGCTGGCCCCGTTCGGCGGCTACCGGCAGTCCGGCAATGGCCGCGAGTTGGGCCGCTACGGACTGGAGGAGTTCCAGGAACTGAAGGCCATCCAGCTTTGAGCACCCCCCTCGTTTCCCCTACGCCCCAGGAGCCCCCGCATGAAGGCCGCCGTGTGTTTCGAGAAGGACGTGTTGACCGTCGATGACGTGCGCTTCGAGCCCCCGCGGGCGCGCGAGTTGCTCGTGCGCATGGTGGCGTGTGGTGTGTGTCACACGGACCTGTCCGTGCTGAATGGCACCGTGAAGATGAAGCTCCCCTGTGTGCTGGGGCATGAGGGGGCCGGCATCGTCGAGGAAGCAGGTGAGGACGTCACGCACGTGAAGAAGGGCGACAAGGTCGTCCTCTCCTGGGTGGCGCAGTGTGGCGAGTGCTACTTCTGTCGCCTCCAACGCCCGAACCTGTGTGAGCTGGGCGAGCGCATCAACGCGAGCAACCGGATGCCGGATGGCAGCACGCGCCTCTTCCGCGACACGCGGGAGCTGAACGTGTTCTCCGCGCTCGGGGCGCTGGCGGAGTACGCGGTGGTGCCGGCCCGGGCCGCGGTGCGGCTGCCGGAGGACGCGCCGCTCGACAAGGCCGCGCTGATTGGCTGCGCGGTGGCCACGGGCGTTGGCGCGGTGTTCAACACGGCCCAGATGCCTCCCGGGGCCACGGTGGCGGTGTTCGGCGCCGGTGGCGTGGGGCTGAACATCATCCAGGGCGCGGTGCTCGCCAAGGCGGAGCGCATCATCGCGGTGGACGTCCATCCGAAGAAGCTGGAGTTCGCCAAGGTGTTCGGCGCGACGGACGTCGTGGACGCGCGCGAGGCGGACCCGGTGGCCGTGATTCGCGAGCTGACGCACGGGCGCGGCGCGGACCATGCGTACGAAGCCGTGGGGCGCAAGGAGACCATCGAACAGGCGTACCAGTGCACGCGAAAGGCGGGCACGTGTGTCGTCGTGGGCGTGGGCAGCGTGAAGGAGCAGATCAGCCTCAACGTCTTCGTGCTGCCGCTGTTCGAGAAGCGGCTGCTCGGCTCCTGGTTCGGTACGGCGAACGTCCACACGGACATGCCCCGGCTCCTGGAGCTCTACACCCAGGGCAAGCTCAAGCTGGATGAGCTGGTGACGACGACGTACTCGCTGGACCAGCTCGACCAGGCCTTCACGGACATGAAGCGCGGCGTGAATGCCCGGGGTGTCGTGCTCTTCTGAGGCGGAAGGGGCCGCCGGCTGGGGCGGCCCCGCACCGCGACAGCTCCGTCGAAGCCTCTCAGAAGAACACGTGCGTGAAGCGCGCACCGACGAACTGGCCCTTCGTCACGCCCTCTGACACGCCGATGTCCGGCTGGAACTGGAGCATCAGCGTGGAGGCCTTTTCCAGCCGGATGCCCATCGTCAGTCGCAGCGACTGCACCGTCTGACGCGGGGCAAGCTCAAGTTCGCCCACGGGCGTCTCCACGGTGCGCTTGCCCGCCGCGTCGATGAGGTAACCCACGCCGGTGAAGAACGTGGGGGACAGGTCCATGCCCAGGTGGACGATGCCGCCAAAGCTCGGCGCCTGGCTCATCGTCACCTGCGCGGCCCCGTCCGCCGTGGGGAGGAGGAACTCGTCGTTGTCGCCCTGGAACGCCATGTTCACCATGGCCTCGGCGGTGAATGCCTTCATGAAGCGCTGGCCGATGACGAGCTGTGGACGCGCCACCCAGCGATTGCCGCCGATGTTCACGAACCGGGTGCTGTCGTAGTTGCCGGTCGGCAAGGTGACATAGGGCGTGAGCGCGAACCACGTGTGCGTGTTGTTCTCCGCGTTCTGGACCAGGCCGTAGCCAATCGTCGGGATGTAGGTGACGTCGCCCACGCCCGAGGCGCGCAGCGCCGTCTTGGGCCCCGAGGGCGCGGCGGGGTTGGTCTGGAACACCGTGACGTCCACCACGGGCAGGCTCACGTCGAAGGGGACGACGACCAGGTCCCCGAACTTCAGCACGTACGTGGCGCGGAAGGCCGCTTGGAGCTGTGAGAAGTCACGCTCGCCGGAGGCGGAGACGTGACGCAGGTACATGTTGGTGATGACGCCCCGGTGTGGAACGAAAAAGCCCGCCTCGTAGTCACGCAGGTCCGGCTGCTGGGCCTCGGCACCGGACGCAGACAGGAGCGACACGAACAGGGCGGCAAGCAGCGCGCGCTTCATGGTGAGTCTCCCTTCCTGAGTTGAACGTCAGTCGTCATGGCGGGTCTCAGTAACGGAATGGCCACGCCTGGAAGTACCGGCGGATCCGCAGCCACACCCCGAACAGCCCCAGCGGCTCGCGCACCAGCACGAGCACCACCCCCACCGACAGCAACACGGTCGCTTGCTGCGCGGACGTCAGTTGATTGAGCAGCGGAAGCGCGCCGCCCACCGTCTCCGCCAGCGGGCTCAGGAACGTGAAGGCCAGCGCGCCACTCACCGCGCCGAACACGGAGCCCACGCCCCCCAGGACAATCATCGCGATGTATTGGATGGACAGGTTCAGGTCGAAGGGCGGCTCGACGGTGATGTATTGCTGCTGGAAGGCGAACATCGCCCCCGCCACCCCCGCCAGGAACGACGACACGCCGAAGGCCTGGAGCTTGGCCCGCGTCATGTCGACGCCGAGCACCTCCGCCGCCAGGTCCTGGTCCCGCACCGCCATCATCGCCCGGCCGCTGTCCGAGCGCTGCACGTTGCGCGTCAGCCAGACCGCGCCTGCGGACAGGAGCAGGAACACGAAGTACAGCTTCCGCTCGAAATTGAGCTTTACCCCGCCCACTGTCCAGGTGCCACCCAGCGGCGCGCCGCCCCCGCTGGCTGCGTCACGGAACCACCAGGACATGGGCACGGACGTCCCGCTCAGGCCGTTCGTCACGTCCGGGTAGGCCAGCAGCACGTGCTGCGTGAGGAACACGAGGCCCAGCGTGACGATGGCCAGGTAGAGCCCCTTGAGCCGCAGCGCGAACGCGCCGATGACCACGCCGACGAGCGCGGACACCGCCCCCGCGAAGGGCAGCGCCAGCCAGAACGGCCACCCGAGCCTCCCGCCGAGCACCGCCACCGTGTACGCGCCCAGCGCGAGGAAGGCGGCGTGCCCCAGGCTCACCTGCCCGGCGAAGCCCGTCAGCACCATCAGCGCCGCGGCGCCGACGATGGCCACCAGCCCCAGGTTGCCCACGGTGAGCCAGCGCGCGCTGGCCAGCCACGGGTAGGCGAGGGCGACAGCCACCGCGAGCAGCGCGCCGGCCTTGTGCCATGTGCCGGGCAGCAGCTTCAGGTCGTCCTCGTAGCGAATCACCAGGGGGCGGGTGGGCATGGGTCGTCTCGCGAGCGCGCGCACTAGACGCGGCGCACCTCGTGCTCTCCCCACAGCCCGCGCGGACGCAGGACCAGGAAGAGAATCATCGCGGCGTAGGGGAAGACGGCGTGGAAGTTGTGCCCGAAGGCACCCAGGTACGGATTGACGTATGCCTGCGACAGCACCTCCAGCAGGCCCAGCATGAACGCGGCCACCACCGCGCCCACCACGGACTCCAGCCCGCCCACGATGATGGCGGGGAAGGCGCGCAGCGCGACGTAGCCCAGGTTGGCATCCACCGAGCGCGGGAACATCCCCAGGAAGACGCCGGCCACCGCCGCCGTCGCGCCCGCCAGGAACCAGGTGAAGCCGAGCACGCGGCCCACGGGGATGCCCAGCGACAGCGCCACCTCCTGGTTCTCGCTCGACGCGCGCATGGCCACTCCCAGCGGCGTGCGCTGCACCAGTCCGTGCAGCCCCACGAGCACCGCGGCCGTCACGCCGAGGGAAATCAGCGAGGACAGCAGCACCGTGGAGTCGCCCAGGGGCACCTCCGCCATGGCGTCCCACGGCGTGGGCATGCCGCGCGTGTCCGTGCCGAAGGCGATGACGATTCCCGCGCGCAGCAGCAGCCCCAGGAACAACGTCAGGATGATGGTGGTGAAGACGGGCCGGCCCACCATGCGGCGCAGCACCGCGCGCTCCAGCAGGGCGGCCAGTCCGCCGGTGAGCGTGGCGGTGGCGGCGAGCGCCACCCACCAGGGCAGCACCTCCGTGAGCGCTGTCATCAGGAACGCGCCCAGGCTGAGCAGCTCGCCGTGCGCGAAGTTGAAGAGCCGGGAGGCCCGGTACACCACCGAGAAGCCCAGGGCGACGAGCGCGTAGCTCGCGCCGAGCGCCAGGCCGGAGAGGCTGAGCTGGAGCAACTGAGTCATTCGCGTGTCCTCGCGTACATCGCTTCCACCAGGCTCGCGTGCAGCTCGAGCACCGCCTTGCGCCGCACCTTGAGCGACGCCGTCACCTCGCCCGCGTCCTGCGTCATCTCGCGCGGCAGCAGCCGGAAGGCACGCACCTGCTCCACGCGGGCCAGTCCCTCGTTGGCGCGGGCCACCTCCTCGTCGATGAGCCTGTGCACTTCGGGCCGCTGGGTGAGGTCCGTGTACGAGGTGAAGGCAATCCCGCGGCGCAGCGCCCAGTCCGCCACCGTCTCCGCGTCCACCTGCACCAGCGCGCTGATGAAGGGCCGCCGGTCACCGACGGCCACCGCCTCCTTGATGTACGGGCTGTTCTTCAGGGCGTTCTGGATGCGCTCGGGGGAGAGGTTCTTTCCGCCGGAGGTGATGAGGATTTCGCGCTTTCGGCCGGTGATGCGCAGGTATCCGTCCGCGTCGATTTCACCCAGGTCGCCGGTGTGCAGCCATCCGTCCTCGCCACGCACCTCGGCGGTGGCGTCCGGGCGGTTGAGGTAGCCAAGGAAGACGTTGGCGCCGCGAATGAGCACCTCGCCGTCCTCCGCGATGCGGCACTCCACCCCTGGCACGGCGCGCCCCACGGTGCCCAGGCGCGTGGCGTCCGGGAGGTTGATGTGACTGGTGCCCGCGCTCTCCGTCTGGCCGTAGCCCTCGCGAATGGGCACGCCGATGCCGTCGAACCACGCGAGCAGCTCCGGGGAGACGGGCGCCGCGCCGGAGAGGGGGAGGCGACAGCGTCGCAGCCCCAGCCGCTCCTGGAGCGGCCGGAAGACGAGCAGGTCCCCCACGAGCCACACCAGCGAGTCCCACCCGCGGCGCTGACCGTTGCGCCGCCGCTCGCTTATCTGGCCACCCAGCCGGGTGAAGGTGGTGAAGAGGATGCGCTTGAGCCACGACGCGTCCTTCATCTTCACCTGCACCGTGGCGTGCATCTTCTCCCAGATGCGCGGCACGCCGAGGAACACGGTGGGGGACACCTCCGCCAGGTCTTGCTGCACTGTCTCCAGCGCCTCGCCGAAGTGGACCTGCCCACCCACGACGAGCGGCAACAGCAGGCTGAACAGCTTCTCCGCTACGTGGCACAGCGGCAGGTAGGAGACGACGCTGTCCCCCGGACTCAGGCCGAGCCGCTCGACGAACAGCTCCGAGCCCTGGAGCATGTTGCGACTGGAGACCAGCGCCCCCTTGGGCGCGCCCGTCGTGCCGGAGGTGTAGATGACCATCGCCGCCTCGTCGGGCGTGCGCTGGACGAGCTGCTCGCGCAGCCACTCCGGTGTCACCGCCAGCAGCACGCGGCCCCGCGCCAGGAAGTCCGACCAGGGTTGGAGGCGAGGGTCCTCCACGCCGCGCAGCCCGCGCATTTCGATGACGATGACGTGGCGGACGGAGGGCGTCTGCGCCGCGACGGCGGCGACCTTGTCGTACTGCTCCTGGTCCTCGCAGAGGAGACGCGGCAGCGCGCGTCGTTGAGGATGTGGGCGGCGTCCGCGGCCGGGTTCGTCTGGTAGATGCCCACCGAGCGCGCGCCGAGCACCTGAGCGCCCAGGTCCATGAACAGCCACTCGGGGCGGTTGTCGCTGAGGATGGCGACGGAGTCTCCCGCGCGCACGCCCAGCTCCCACAAGACGCGGGCCACCCAGCCGACGCGGTCCAGGTAGTCGCGGAAGGACAGCTCCCGCCACAGGCCGCGCTGCTTCTCGCGGATGGCGACCGCGTGGGGGCGCTGCTCCGCCTGGAGCCAGAGCTGGCCAGCCAGTGTCATGGGCAGCGCCGCGCTCATGCCGCCACCGTCGCGCCGACGTAGGCGCTCAGCACGCGCGCGTCCTCGCGCAGCGAGGCGGGCGGACCGTTCGCGATGACGCGCCCCCGGTCCAGCACCGTCACTTGCGTGGCCAGGTCCATCACGAAGCGCAGCTCGTGACCGATGAGGACCTGCGTCACGCCCAGCTCGTGGCGGATGTCGAGCAGGTGGTTGGCCATGTCCTCCGTCTCCTCCTGATTGAGGCCGGCGGTGGGCTCGTCGAGCAGGAGCAGCCGGGGCTCCATGCACAGCGCCCGGCCCAGCTCCACGCGCTTGCGGATGCCGTAGGGCAGCACCGCCACTGGCATCCACCGGAAGTGCTCCAGGTCGAGGAAGTCGATGACCTCCTCGGCCTTCTCCCGGTGCCGGACCTCTTCGGCCCGCGCTCCCGGTGTCCAGAACAGGTGGCTCAAGAGGCCCGTGCGGTAGCGGGTGTGGCGGCCAAGCAGGAGGTTCTCCAGCACCGTCAGGTGCTCGAAGAGCGCCAGGTTCTGGAACATCCGGGCCACGCCCAGGCGGGCGATGCCCGCGGGGCCCACGCCCGTGAGGTCCTTGCCGTCCAGCCACACCCGGCCCTCCATGTGGCGGTGGATGCCGCTGATGCAGTTGAAGAGGCTGCTCTTGCCGGCCCCATTGGGGCCGATGACGGCGTGCAGCGCGCCGGCTTCGATGGAGAAGCGGACGCCATCCAGGGCGCGGACCCCGGAGAAGGACAGTCCGACGTTGTCGAGTTCGAGCAGGCCCATGCCTTTCCTCACGACAGCCAGCGCCGCTTGCGGCGGTAGCGTTTCAGCTCGTGGTAGCCGCGTTGTCCCTCGCGGCCGAAGCCCAGGTAGAACTCCTGGACGTCCGGGTCCTCGCGGAGCCGCTCGGCGGGGCCATCCAGCACCACCTTGCCCGTCTCCAGGACGTAGCCGTGGCTGGCGAGCCCCAGCGCCACCTTCGCGTTCTGCTCCACCAGCAGCACCGTCACGCCTTCGTCGCTGATGCGTCGGATGAGCTCGGACACCTCGCCCACCGCCTTGGGCGACAGGCCCAGGAAGGGCTCATCCAGGAGAAGCACGCGAGGGCGGCGCATCAGTCCCCGGCAGATGGCGAGCACCTGCTGCTCTCCGCCCGACAGGTAGCCCGCGGCCTGCCCGCGCGCTCGCGCAGCAGCGGGAAGCGCGTGAAGGCGGACTCGACCAGTTCCTTGCGCGCCTGGGGGCCCATGCCGAAGCCACCCGCGAGCAGGTTCTCCTCCACGGTGAGCGCGTCGAGGATGCGGCGCCCCTCCAGCACCTGCACCACGCCCGCGCGCACGCGGCTGTCCGCGGTCAGCGGCAGGAGGCTCTGACCGTTCAGCTCGATGCGCCCCTGGGTGATGGCGCCGTCGTGCAGGTCCAGGAGGCCGCTGATGGCGCGCAGCGCGGTGGACTTGCCGGCCCCATTGGGCCCCAGGAGCGCCACCACGCCCCGCGCGGGCACTTCCAGGGTGATGCCCCGGAGCGCTCGCACCACGGAGTGGTAGACGACCTGGAGGTTCTGGAGGCGCAGCAGCGGTGGACTACTTGCTGACATCGGCGGCCCGGGATGTGGTGGGGTTCAGGGCCTGCGGCGGGGCGAAGCCGGCGACGACGCTCCACGTGCCCTGGTCGAGCATGGGCTTGAGCACGCGGACCTTGACGGCCGTCTCGTATGGGAAGCGGGAGAGGTTCACCGGTTCCTCCGTCATTCCGCTCGCGGTGGTGTTCAGGGCCTTGAGGGCCTTGAGGTAGCCGGCGCGGGTGACGTCCCTGGCCTCGATGGCGGCCTTGAGGGCCTCCAACTGCACGCGCCCTTGGACGTAGGAGGAGAGCGTGTAGAAGTCCTTGGGTGTTTCCGGATGCTTCGCGTGCAGGGCGAGGAATTCCTTCATGCCCGGCACGTCATCGCCCCAGAAGGTGAGGCCGGTGACCCAGTAGAAGTGGGTGAAGACGGGGGGCGGGATGACCTTGGGGTCGAAGAATCGGTCGACCCACGCGGGCGTCTGGCCCACCCAGTTGGGCGTGTACTTGAGCTGCGCGGCCGTTCCGAGGATGGGACCGGAGGCACCAGGCAGCACCGTGAGCAGCACGTAGTTGGCGCCCGACGCCTTGAGCGCAGTGACGATGGCGGCGAAGTCCTTCTGGCCGGGGGCGACGCTCTGCCGCGAGACGACGGTGACGCCGTGGAACTTCGCGGCCTCGGTCCAACCCTCCAGGCCGTCCTTTCCGTAGTCGTCGCCCTGCGCGACGATGGCGGCCTTCACCTTGTCCGCGCCGCCCGCATGTTCCACGGCCCAGTCCAGGGCGCGCATCGCCTCCAGCTTGTATGAAGCGCCTATGGGCGGCGTGTACGGGTGGCGCGCCATCTCCGATGACTGCGACGCGGGGAATGCCACCACGCCATCGGCGGTCAGCTTGTCGCGCAGCGGCAGGGTGTTGGGTGTGCCGAAGCTGGTGCCGAGGAAGAGCACGTCATCGTGGATGTCGCTGTACGCCTGCACGGCATGCTGCGGGTTGTAGGCATGGTCGCGCTCGACCAGCTCAATCCTCCAGCCGGCGGGGAGCAAGCCGCTGTCACCGGCGTTGACCTGCTTCGCCAGCAGGCGCTTGCCCTCGGCGAAGGGCTTGCCAATGGCCGCGCCCGGCCCGCTCTCGTCGTTGAGCGCGCCGATGTAGACGACCTTCTTCTCCACGTCGACGCCCTTGTCTGTCTTGAGGTCCGAGTCAGGCTTCGCTTGCGCGGGTGCCCTCTCCGGATTCGGCGTGGATGCCTCTTCCTTCTTGCAAGCCATCAGTCCGAGTGTCGCCACCAGGAGTCCGACCACGAGTCGTTGCATCGCAACCTCCCCGTCAGATTCGTGGCGGGCACAGTATCCATGCGCGTTCGAAGTGAAAAGACATCCGCCGGAAATTCGATGGCTGTGTTTCGCGATGCGGAACGCTCAACGGCGTATCTTGAGAGTGTTCCGCAGGGCGGAATCGAGGGAGAGGTTCCGACGCGTGATGTCATGAGCTGACTTGAGGGGCCGGATTCCCGCGCGCCTCGCCAAGACATTTCGCCTGTCGAAGCAATGGCAGTCATGTTCTGCCATGCGGAAAGGAACATTTAAAAACATGGCAGTCCGAAAATCCAGATAGACAGGGGCGGTGCCCTGGTTGCTAGATGCCGGGCGTGGGCTTGTCTGTGAATGCTGTCCGTGCAGTCCCACGTCAACCACGAGGAGAAGTCATGAAACAGGCTGAGCTGACGTTCCGTCTTGGATTGCTTCTGGCACTGGCATGGACGTCCACCGCGGGAGCGCAGTCGTTGAGCAGCTTCTCGGCGACCTACCGGGGTGGCGGCACCTCGCTGTGCGGTGCCACGTACAATCTGCGAGGACAGGAGCCGGCGGCGTCGGGGAGGTACCCGGTGTTCATCTACACGGTGGGCACCACGGAGAACTACGACCACGCCTCGGCGCTGGCCGCGGTGGAGGAGATGGCCTCGCGCGGCTATGTCGCCGCCACGGTCGAGTATGACAACGCCACCTTCGGCTCCTGCAGCACGATGTCCGCCCGATCCCGCTGCATCTTCGACAGCAGCCGCTCCACCAGCGCGGTCGGCACGTTGTGCTCGCGCGCCAAGGCGGACTGCTCCAAGGGCATCGTCGTGGCGGGCTTCAGCCAAGGCTCCATCATGGCCATTCTCGCCAAGAACCATGACTCGCGCGTCCAGGCGGCGTACGGCCTGGGGGCCGGCGTCGAATATTCCATCTACAACCTGTCTTCCTGTGTCGCGAACGGCAACCGCACGCTGCCCAGCAACCGCCTGCGCGTAGTCAATGGCGAGGGGGATGCCTTCGTCGGCCCGACCGAGGCACTGGTCCGCTCGCAGAATACGGAGTTGACGGGGTACTCCTGCCCGCTGGCGACCTCCTGTCTTCAGGGCAACGGCAGCGGCTGGTACATCGTCAGGGACAGCCAGGTCGGGGACCTGTCCGCCGACCACTGCTACATGCGCACGGGAAGCTGCATCGGGCTGCTGCTCGACTCGACCTGGCGCCTGGGCAGTCAGCCCTGGTCGTTGCGACCGAACCTGGACTGGCTGACCCAGTTCACCACGCCGTGAGCCCGTGCCTCGCCGCGTGAAGTCTCACGCGGCGAGGCCCCCCCGATGGCCAGCTTCCTGCCGTCGCGCCAGGGGGCCGAGGCTGCTCTTGGGCGGCTGCGTTCATGCGCCCCGGATGCGTACATCCAGCGCATCCAGTGAGTGCGGCCACGGCGCGTCGCCCGCATTGACGCGGCCTTGACGCCCCCCATCCCAGGTAGGATTCGACTAGGATGCCGCCCCTTATGGAGCGGACCGGCGCAGCGGCAGTCATCATCGGCAACGAGGTCCTGACGGCGAAGGTCCAGGACCTGAACGGGCCGCACCTCATCCAACGCCTCCGCGAGGTGGGCATCCCGCTGCTTTCAGTGGAGACCGTCCTCGACGAGGTGGACGCCATCGTGGACGCCGTGGCCCGGGCCCGGCGCAAGGCCCGCTACGTCTTCACCAGCGGCGGCATCGGCCCCACGCACGACGACGTCACCGTGCGCGCGGTGGCCATGGCCCTGGGCCGGAGGGTGGTGCGGCTCCAGGAGATGCTGGACCTCATCATGTCCCGCGCCACCGAGGAGCGGCAGGTGACGCCGGAAGCGCTGCGGCTCGCGGACGCCCCGGAGGGCGCCGTGCTGTTGCAGCAGTCCAGCACCTGGTTCCCCGTGCTCACCGTGGACGAAATCTTCCTGCTGCCCGGCGTGCCGCAGTTGTTCCGGATGCAGTTGGAGACGGTGCTCGCGCGGTTGAGCGGGACGCCCGTGGCCATCAGCTGCCTCTACCTTCGCCTGGGGGAGAGCGACATCGCCGCCGTGTTGGATCGGGTGGCGCTCGACATGCCGCACGTGGCCATCGGCTCCTACCCGGAGTTCGACCCGGCCAAGGACTACCGGGTGAAGGTGACGGTGGAGTCCGCCCAGCGAGGGCCCGTGGATGACGCCCTGGAGCGCATCGTCACGGGCCTGCCGAAGGACGCGGTGGTGCGGCGGGAGTAGGCCCCCGCCGCATCCCGATACGGCCTACAGCCCCAGGCCCAGCCGCTGACGCAGCCGGAAGAAGTCGTCCGTGAAGGTCCACGCCAGAATCGTGCGCAGGCGCTCGCCTTCACGCACGGCCTGGAGCATGGGCTCGGGCGTGTCCAGCCGGGCGCCCGCGAAGTTCGGGTCCTCGCGCAGCACCATGCCCAGGCCCACCGCCACGTCGCCGCACATCAGCAGGCCCGCGCGGTCCGCGGAGTAGTCGATGGCCTCCAGCCACGGCGCCAGCTCCACCTTCTGCACGTCGCCCAGCGACATGGCCGGAATCTCCAGCGCCTTCAGCGCCTTGCGTGGGAAGGCCCGCTTGAGCTGCTTCACCGACTCGTCGTTGCGCCGGCCCAGCGCGCTGAACTGCGGCGCGTGCAGGCGGATGGCGCTGCCGAAGAGGTCCGCCGTCTCGCCCTGCGACAGCTTCTCCAGCACCGCGGACTTGTTGAGCAGCCCCAGCGCCGCGCGGCCCAGGAGGAACTTCTGCTCACGCGCGTTGAAGCGCCGCACCACGTCCTGGCCAATGCACACCGAGATGGGCTCCGTGGTCTCCAGCACCGTCAGCCCGCGCCGCGCCTGGTAGACTTCGAAGCTCTCCACGCCGAACACCTGCGCCACGGCGCGGATGGCCTTGTACACGGCCGAGTCCGGCTTGAGCCGGTCCGCCTTCGGGTTGACGCCCACGATGTCGAAGTTGGGCGGGTGCACCTTCTCCAGGTGCTCGCCCATGGCGCGCAGCACCTCAAGGAGCGGGCCCCGGGCCCCCGGGTGCATCAGCACCGAGTCCACATCCGTCTCCGTCAGCGCCTCACGGGCCTCCTGCGCCAGCCGCGTGCGGGCCTCCATGTAGAAGGCCAGCTCCACCTCGTTGGCCGAGCGGAGGAAGTGCAGCACCGCCGCCGCGCAGAACGCCTTGTCGAGCTGCTTCAGTCCCTCCCAGAGCTTGAACAGCGCATGCAGGCTGTCCACCCGCGTCGGGTCCTGGCGGAGAATCTGCCGGTGCTCCTCGATGGCCATCGGCACGGACGACGAGTCCCGCGCGTAGAGGTCCGCGAGCACGGCGCGCGCCTGGAGGTTCGTGCCATCGCCATCCACCACCTGCCGGTACAGCGCGGTGGCGCGGGCGGGCTCGGACAGCGGGCCCGCGTAGAGGTCCGCGGCGCGCATCCGCAGCGTCGCGGCGCGCTTGGGCTCCACGGCCAACTGGCCCGCGGCCTGGGCCTCCAGGAGCTGTGCCAGCTCCGGCAGGTTCCGCGCGCGCTCGTAGAGGACCACCAGGCGGTCCACCAGCGCGGGGTTGCCCGGAGACAGCTCCAGCGCGCGGCGGTAGAGCGGAGTGGCCGCGCCGGCATCGCCCAGCCCTTCGTCGTAGGTCCGCGCCAGGTCCAGCGTGAAGCGCGCCCGCAGCTCCGGGGGCAGCTCCTGCTGCAACAGCTTGTGCAGGCAGTCCACCGCGCCCGCGAAGTTGCGCGCCTGGGTGTGAAGCCCGGCCAGCCGCTCCAGTGCCTCCAGGTGCCGGGGCAGGGTGGCGAGCACCGTCTGGTAGTGCGCCGCGGCCCGGCTCGGCTCATTGAGGTGCGTGGAGTACAGGTTGCCCAGCGTCATGTGGAACTGCGCCAGGACGCGCGGGTCGCCGCCCAACTGCACGCGCTGGCTCAGCAGGGCCGCGGCCTCGGGGTACTGCTGGGCCTCCAGGAGCAGCGCGCCGCGCAGCTCCAGCGCCTCCGGATGCCCCGGCTGCGCCGCCAGCGCCTTCTCCAGCAGCGCCAGCGCCCGCGGG
>JBKGHI010000112.1:0-25285 GCA_046520405.1 Myxococcus sp. 1LA | reverse complement strand
CCTTCGTCATCCGCGAGCATGGCGTTTCGCCCTCGCCGACGGAGGTGGGGCCGCTGAAGAAGGTGGGACGCGTCGAAACGGGCGTCGTCTTCGAGCAGGCCGTCGAGATTGAGGACGAGCAGGGGCGGCGCCTGCGGCTGCGACGGATTGAGTTGCAGTTGGAGGAGCCGACCGAAGACGGCGACACCCGCATTCGCGTGCTGACGAACGTGCCCCCCGAGCGAATGGGGGCCAAGGAGGTGGTGGGGTTGTACCGGCGGCGCTGGAGCATCGAAGGGATGTTCGGCCGGCTGGAGTCGGTGTTGAAGAGCGAGGTGAAGACGCTGGGCTACCCACGAGCGGCGCTGCTGGCTTTCGGCGTGGCGGTGATGGCGTACAACGTGCTGGAGGTGATGCTGGCGGCGGTGGAGACCGAACACCGGTTGAAGACGACGGAGGTGTCTAGCTATTACGTGGCAGACGAAGTGAAGGCCACATATGGCGGGATGATGATAGCCATTCCGGAGCCACTCTGGCGTGGATTCGAGTCTCAGACGGATGAGGAGTTGGGCAAGGAGTTGCTGAGGCTGGCCAGCCATGTCAAGCCCTCGAAGTTGCGCAAGCATCCCCGGGGGCCGAAGCAGAAGGTGAAGAAGGGGTATGCGTCGAGGCGAGAAGTGGACCGGCATGTCTCGACGGCGCGGGTGTTGCGGGGGGACGAGAAGACCTGACCGCTTGGTGGGAGACAGTCGCGACTCTGACGAGCGGCGCCGAGGCGAAAAGACTGTCCGGACGCTGGATGTCGCAGCGTGATTTCAGGGGACGAGGCGTCTTTCACGAAACCAAGACACGAAAAGCCTGCTCGCGGGACTCAGCGAACCGCAGGCGCGGGCTCTCGTGGAGCCCGACATGCCCCAGGGAGCGGTATGCTCCCAACACCTTGAAAGGGGTGGACTTCAAGGCACGAATGCGCAAGAGGCCAGCAGTTCACGCGAGGACGGAATCCGCGTCACAGCGAGCGGTCGGGAAGCGGCAGCGCAACGGGCCCATGCGCCTGAACTTGAAGATCATCAACGACGCGCTGACTGTGCTTCACAAGCGACCTGGCGCCAGCAGAAGAGCATGGGCCATTTGATCATCGAGATGACCATGCGCTACGCGCACCTGAGCCCCGACACTCGGAGAGAGGCAGTCGCCGTTTTGGACCGGCCTTTCGCTCTGGCGTGCGGCATACGTGCAACATGGAAGGAGGCCGCTTCTAACCGCACGTAATCACTGAATAATTCAATGCACGAGCCGGGGATCGAACCCGGACGGCCCTTACGGGCCAGCGGATTTTAAGTCCGCTGCGTCTGCCAGTTCCGCCACTCGTGCGCCAATAGTTCCGGCACCTTACCGCGACCACCCCCGCTTTGCACCCCGCCGGAGGGCTATGGTACCCACTTGGTACCCAATTTCCCCGACGAGGTGAAGCGGATCATGCCCATCTGGACCGGAACCTGGGCTGGCGGCCGAACATACCAGACGAAGGACGGCCAGAAGAGGTGGCTCATCCGGAGGATGGTGGATGGGCACCGGCTCCAGATCGCGCTCGACTGCGAGACGGAGCGGCAGGCTCTCGCTCAACTGGCGCTCTTCGAGTAGGACCCGCACTCGTACAAGACCCCGAGCGAGCGGGACGCGGAGGCACGGCGCCAGGCGCAGGAGACCGCCGAGAAGGCCCGCCAGGAGGCGGAGGCGCGTCGCCGCCAGGACGAGCACGAAGCCGCGTACCTGGACGCAGCCTCCGTGGCGCGCTTTCTGGAGCACATCAAGGACCGCACGGAGAAGTACAAGAAGGACACGCGCTACTACCTCTCTGCCTGGGCCGACGCGCTCCAGGGCCGCGACCTTCGCAAGGTGGAGCCCCGCGAGGTGCTGCGGCTCCTCGCGCAGTGGGACACCGCCGAGCAGAAGAGGATCGCGGCCCTCAAGGCGTTCTGCTCGTTCCTGGTCAAGAAGGGGCTCCTGGACCCGGCCCAGGACCCCAGCCGCACGCTCACGGTGCCCGCGAGCCGCCCCGAGAAGGCCATCCGCGAGAAGGGCTACACGATGGCCGCGATCGAGGCGGTGTACCGCACCCTCAACGACCAGGGTTCACGGGACGTGCTCCTCCTGCACGCCAAACTCGGGCTGCACGAGTCCGAGGTCCAGCGCATCGCGGCGGGCGCGGGCAAGATCGCCCTGGTCCCCGGCCATCCGGTCATCTGCGGCACCGTGAAGTTCCTCCACAAGTCCGGCCGCGTTCACACGCTCTCGCTCGATGCCCAGGCGTTCGCGGCGGCGCAGCGGCTTCAGGCGCACGGAGCGCCGACGCCAGATCAGGTCCGCCATCGCCTACGGCTCGCGTGCGAGGCCCATGGGCTGCCCCGCGTGAAGGTCGGAGAACTCCGGCACTCGTTCGTGGCTTGGAGCCTGGAGGCGGGCGAGGCGGTCACGCTCTCGGGCAACGGAGTGCCCCTGGCGCTCGTTGCCTCCGTGCTGGGGCACACGTCCACCGTGACCACGAAGAAGTTCTACGACGTGAGCAAGGTGCCCAGCATGATCAAACTGCCCCTGAAGCTGGAGCATCCCGAGGATCCCCAGGGCATCAAATCGGCAGCTTGAGGATCGCCGCGCCGAGTTCCCGGGCCTCCGGCTCCGAGACTGGGGCAACGGGAGAGGCCTTGGTCGCCCTGGCTCGCCTCGACTTGCTGCGAGCCCCCGAGTTGCCCTTACGTGGGGATCCTTCGGCGAACAATGCCTCGATGCTCGCCGCCGTGATCATTACAGACCGACCGACCTTTGGTGCGCGCTCCAGTCGACGCTGCTCTAGTAGTCTGAAGATCTGTGAACGCTTGCATCCGAGCATCGCCATCGCACTCTCAAGAGGAACAGCCGAGCCATTTTTTGCGGCGCCTCGGACCCATAGGGCCCGGACCTCGCGCTTGATCTCGGCCAACTCCTGAAGAATCGCAACTTCCACCGGCTCTACCCCGCTGAGTTCGACGTCAACACCTCGGCGGAAGACCGGAATCGGAACGAGGTTACGCAGCGGCTCCGGCTTAGCAAGGATAGAGCAAGGAGAACTGTAACTGAACGTTTCGAACATATATGTGTGCTCGATTGGCATTCATCCGCGCCAGCAGAGGGTTTCTCGCTTCTAGATCGAGCAGGTGGCCACCAGTTCGTCTACGTCCAAGAATGTATCAAATCTCGCTTCCCCCTCCGCCGTCCGTGCGGAGACATCGTTCGAGCAAATGCCCGCGAGCCTCCGCATACGGCAACCGCAACGTCGTTTCACGTACGGACTAAGCGATCCAGAGCCGCCCATTCCGAGCGCATCATGCAACCAAGCGCAGCTTGCGCTTAAGGTTCGCTCTTAGTTTCTCTGGGACACTAGAGAAAAATTGGCTTACTCGCTCCTTGCTATTCAGCTTCTTCATCTGCTTGGCCGTATCCTTGAGCAAAGAGTCGATCGACCTTTCTCGATCCCACTGAACCGCAAACGAACCACCATCCATTCGCTGTTCAACCCGCATCAAATACCTATCCATTCCGTACACGTATCGCATCTCATGCGGAACAGACCCCTCCTCGTCATCATCAAGATACGAAACGGTCATGCAGACCCCGTCAGTACCTTTTACAATCTCTATTCTCCGATAGTTATCTTCAAACGCAGCATCAGCCAGATCGGAAGGCTGAACTCCGCGCGTGAGATAAGTGCCAACCAATTTATTCAGCAACGCCTCAATCTGCGAGTTTGTTCTCACGTAAGAATCCTCCTCAGTTCTTCGAAAGCATCTTCCTCAACTCTTCAATGATACCACCAATGGCATCGATCGACTGCAACAGGCGAGCGTTGTCGCGATCCTTGACTGCTCCAAACCTATTGTGGAGTTTCGAGTTCACATATCTAACAAGCACCCCATCATTTGGGGTATTCGCCTGAAGGTTAAAAAGATACCTGGAGAATTGTCGCGCGAGGTTCGTGGCCTTTGCGTCGATCTCCAAATCGCTAAGCAGACTGGCAACCTCGTCTTGCGCTTTCTTGGCGAGAATATCCTTCATTTTCCTTCGAGCTTGATCCGGCCGTTTGGCAATGAGGTTCGGATCTATATCCTTGGCTACCTTTCGGGTCTCAAGCTCGATGAGCTTCTTCTTCAAGTCTTCCAACCCCGCCTCATCAAGATCGAGGTCCTGCTTTATCTTCTCAATCTTTGCCGCCGCATTACTGAGGACCTGAGCCCTCGCTCGCTCAAAGAGAGCATTGAAATCAACATCTTCGAGGTACGAGTCTTGATCGCTAACAAACGCGACATCTGAATCGACACCAGCCAGCGACTTGTCGCGGGAGGCATACTCAGCATCAGAGATCGAGTATTCCCGAACCCGTTGATTCTTGGCTCTATCGACCTCCTTTTGGAAGCTCTTCCACATCAGGTTGAGGCCGATCTCTTCGTGGTAGATAACGACCGCATTGTTATCGATCTCGAAATCAGTAATCTCGTTGCTCGGAATGGCCCTCAACACGCGGCCGACGACTTGAGCAAATGCATTAATGCTTCGATAAGGTCTAAAGATCGCCAGCGTCGAGAGGTATTGGTGATCGTACCCCTCCATCAGCATGTTCACAGAGATCACGACTTGGCACTGATGGGTATCGATCGCCCGGAAAGAGGCTTCAAGCTCATCCGCCTCCATTTCACTGTGAACAATGACAGACTCTAAGCCATGCTCCTTGTACCACTCGTGAAGATCCTCGGCGTGACGAATACTGCACCCAATAGCCAGGATCTTATGAGGAACCTTTGGTGATGCCTCTTTGAACTGCTTCAGCTTACGAACGCTGTGCTGAATAACGTCTTTGGAGCACGACTCCGACAACGCGACGCTCTTTTCGAGCCATTCACGCTCTTTAAGCGCAAGAACGTCCTCCTTCGATAGCTTCTTCCCTGGGAGTTCTGGGACCGTAAAATACAGTTCATGTGCATTAACAGTCTCCTTTCGGAGCAGCTTGACATAGCGATCCCGCATCACTTCGGACAGCGGCGTCTCGTGGATCTTCTCCCCAGGAACCTCTTGGTTGTCGCCACGAAACGGTGTTCCGGTAACGTGCAGCTTCTTTGCGGATCCGAAGTAAGCTAGCACTTCAAGCCAACTGTCAGCCGGTGCGTGATGAGCCTCATCGATAATAATCATGTCGAAGAAGTCTCGACCCACGCGTCGCAGCAGGCCGCGAGCCCTTGCCTCGGTGAGCATGTGAATATTGGAATAGACGATGTGGCTCTCTTCCAGATGCTCATTCGATATGTCTGCGCGATACTCGCTGACCACGGGCAAATCATCTGGATTAAAGATGACATCGAAGTTAACCCAGAAATTATCTTCGAGAGCCTCCTGGGTTTTTCTGATGCTCTGCTTTGTCACCAATCCTGGAGTGACGATCAGAACCCGGCCCTTTGAAACGCCAAATGGGGCAATCGAGATCAGACCGCTTTTCCCAGTTCCCGTAGGAAGAACGACAAGGGCCTCACCCTTTTCGTTTTTTGCAAAGTAGTCTTGGATCTTGATATACGCCTCAATCTGAGGCGTTCTGAGCTTGGTGTTTCCGACAATATTGACGGCAGTGTCGATAAAGTATGACATTCCGAGTCCCCTCCCATCTCCGAGAATGTGCTCGCCTGCCAGTTAATCGCGAATGGAGTGAAGATCCAAGGGCTACTTGGCTCCTCGATCGGGGCGGTCCATGGGCGCACCGGTCTCCTAATCGACGGCCTTACGATTGGACTCGGCGATCGGGGAGGGAAATGTAGCAGAAAATGCACTCCAGGAGTACATGGCCGCCATGTGCGCACCTCTGCTGCATGGATGAGACGTTTCTTGGTTTGTCCCTCTACGCCAAGCTCGACGAACGAGTGGAAGCTCCGGAAGGCCCAGCCCATCACCAAGCCTCCGGTGATGGCACAACCTCAGATTCGGTTCGATCTCCTCGGTTGAAGAAGCCGTCAAGCCTTCCACCCTTCCGACGACTAATCCAGTCACCAGGGAGGAGATCCCAGTCCGAATCAAAGAGAGTATTTCGCCCTCGGGACCCTCCCGTTGCGGCCTAATTATTGGACGCCACGTCTTTCAAAGGGTTCGTTGGCTTCGCTGCTCCACGGTTTGACTGCAATCAGGTACTTGATCCCGTCACTGCGCTTCCAGCCCTTGCCCTCGCCACCAATGAGTTCCTTCATGCGCTCGCCAAATTTCGTGGTGGTGAGCGCGGCTCGCTCCCTACCCTGGCGCTTCAGATCTTCGAAATACTGGTCGTACAGAGCAGTTGACTTGATCCAATCCTTGCTCTCGGTGCACCTTCGCTCGAAGAAGTCTTCGACTGAGTCCTTGGCTCGGATCTCATCCTGGCGGACCTGGGCCTGTGTCAGTTGGTCGAGAAGCGGGCTCTCCGCCTCCTCGTCTACGCTCGTCCACATAGCCAAGAAGTCGATCTGCGCCAATGCCGCCCAGTTCATCTGAGGCAGGCAGTCCACCTGGTAGAACCGCCGCATTCCCGTGGGGTCGACGACGATCTCCTTCACCTGCTTGTTGGACGCACCGATGAACGTGGCGTTGTTGGTGCCGGTTTGAAGTTTCTGAACGCCGAGCACCCGGTACTCGATCCGCTCGGCGGTGATGCGGTTCTTGAGCACGTCGGATGCCACCCTCTCTGCCTTCGCCATCTCATCGAAGAACATGGCGTAACAGCGAGTCAGCCGGAACTGCTG
This sequence comes from Myxococcus sp. 1LA, assembly GCA_046520405.1. Lineage (GTDB taxonomy): Bacteria > Myxococcota > Myxococcia > Myxococcales > Myxococcaceae > Myxococcus. Next base: position 18,518 of record JBKGHI010000112.1, on the reverse strand, counting down.
GCGCTCATCGGTCAAGAATTGGAGATCGGCAGGGAACCCAACGAGATCCCCAAGCGGCTGTAGGAACCTCTTGATGGCCGTGGTCTTTCCGCCACGCTGTTTGCCAACGAGGATCGGCATCAGGTGGTCCGTGACCGGCCTCCCGAACAACTTCCGCTTCACCTGCCAGATGAAGTGGAGAACGACCACGAGATCCACTGGGTCGAGGCGTCCCGTTGTTGCCCGGAGGAATTCCTCGGCATCACCCCGGCGCCCGTTCTCACGGAACTCCAACTTCTCACGGTACTGCTCGACAATCGCACGGCGTTGGTCTGCCTCCCATAGGCGCACGGCGTTGTGAAGGTTTCGCACGCTGATGCCCGTGCGCTCGTTCGTAGACTCGATCTCGATCTGAGACAGGAACTCGGACGCGGGAAGCATCCGCCCCCCGATCTGGAAGCCATCGCTCGCGTACGCGTACGTGACGTCGTTCTTCCCCATCCAGTGTTGAACCCATTTGCGCGGCTCGAAGCGGCTCTCGACCCTTGGCAACGCCTGTACCAAGCGGTCGATGACCTCGGGCTTGCAGACCTTCTTCCTTTTCAAGGTCCCGATCCACTTTTTGAAGATTTCTTGCTCGGTGGAGAACCACACCGAGCACCAGACAAGCGCGCGCTTGATCTCGATCTCCTTCAACCCGCCGTGCTCCTCGTGCCGCGCCACAAGCCAGTCGCAGAGTGCCGAAGGAAGCGCCGGTCGAGCAGAGGCCAGGTACTGCCCGATCAGAGACCGACGAGCCCACGCTTCCGTCTTGTGACGATTGGCCGCAACCAACTTCGTCATCTCTCGATGCACCCAATCATCCACACCGGATTTCTCGTGGTGTGGGTCGTGCTCCACGTACGGAACTTGGGGGTCACATCCGCGCGCAGAAAGACCCTTCGCGATCCGCACGACTTCACGTACGACGTTGACGTTCGTGCCGTCCATGTCCGGCGCATCGCCGCAAACGAACACCGTGCGGCCCTGCGCGAGGCAGGACGAGACCTCGGAGTGCGGCACCCACTCGTCCGACAACTCATCCCAGCTTCGCCGCCGGGCCTCAACGTCATGGGCCATGCTGATTCCGGGGAGCCCCAGCGCCGGGATGCCTTCCTGTGCAAGCAGAGCCGCCTTCTTCTCACCCTCGATGAGCGCCATGGGGACTTCTTCGTCTTGAAGCTCCGGGCAGATGATCTTGGTGTTGAATATTTGCGGTGCGAACCCGAAAGGGGCCTCGTACTCCCTCACCTTTGCTGGCTCCCCTTTGACCTCATCCGAGGTGACCGAGGGCAGGATGCGATTTGTGAAGGTCGCGGTCGGGAAGGCGCTCTGCGCCTCCTTCATCCGGAGAACACGCTCGCGATGCGGCTTGACCTTGGCGTAGGCGCTCCCTGGGTACAAGAGCACCAGCCCACCGGCGTCCCCCTTCCATTCCTCGGGCCAGTTCAACAACTTCCGGTTGTTCTCGTTCGTGTCCGTTCGCCAGCCGAGCTTCCGCACGGTCGAGGGCAAGAGACAGGACTTCTTCAGGTCCTCGCAGTCGTGCACCGAGAGCGGAAGCTCCTTCCACTCAGCCTCGTTGCTGTTCGCTTCAACCTCATTCACCTTCGAGCCGATCGGCGCCTCGTCCCAGTCCTCATGTCTCATTGGGTACACCTCTCCCGTCTGCGCCGAAGCTGTGCTCCGGCGCCTTGAAATGCAGGGTGGCTCTTCAACTTGTATCGATTCCGGCTACGTCGTCGCGGTGCCCCGAAGCGGCTACCGTGCCACCGTGGCTACAAGGAATGTATCGAATGTGGCTGCTCGCCCTGGCCGGTCAACCCGATCACCACGGGACCAGCGCCGAGGCACGATTTTGGCCTTCCTGCCCAGCGACAATCTTCCTGATATGAGCCGGGAGAAGAACAAGTCCATGACCGACAACCAGCGCGCAGCCGTGGCGCGCGGGTGGGCTTCGTCCAGGATGGACCAAGCCAGCTATGCCCGGCTCCACGGAATCAAGCCCAGGACCTTGCGCCAGTGGGTCCTGCGGTGGGCACCAACGGTTCCCGCCGACGTTCGCGCACTCACCATCATCGAGCAGGTCATCCGCGATCTTCAGGCTCTGCGCGATGCGGTCTCAGCCAACATGGCATGCCACCCGGCGGAGCAGCACCAAGAACCCGATCATAGGGAGCCATTGCATCCACCGAGCGCCGATCCGGCACGCCGACTGGCAGCGCTCTCGAACGCGGAGACCATCATGGCCACCCCTCCTCCCAAGAAAGGAGCCTTCGAGTGGTAAGCGCGTGATCCTGCCGCCTCTTCCCGGCCGTTCTGCACCTGCCGCGCACCAAGCGCGGATGAGAAGGGAGAGCTGCGCCCTACTTCCCGAGCCTCAGTGAAATCAGCCATGCTGGAGCCATGAATGACGCTGAAACGAAGGACCTTGCCTACCGGTTCTATCGCCTCCTTGAGGATCCAAACCGCCGTGACGCTACCCTTGAAAAGCTTCGGGCTGCATCGCCACAATTGAAGGAAGAACTCCTCGATTTGGCGACCAAGAATGCAGATGAGGCGGAGAAGGAGTACCAAGCCCGTGCCGCCACCCTGCATTCCGTACTCTTCATCACGGAACGGCGAAAGGAACTTGCGGAGGACGCCCAAGTTCAAGAGGCGGCTAAATTCACCGAGCGAGGCTTCTCGATGGCGTCCAAGAAGCTGATGATCGCGCAGGATGTCTACATGGAAGTCTCAAAGGTTTATTTTGAGGGCCTCAAGCTTCCCAAATAACTAAGGACCCATTGGCCTACATCGCGCGTGGCTATTGGTGACAGGCGCGAACCCTTCAGGGCACCATCATCGCCCAGGTGGAACGCGGCCTGTACGAGTTCGCGCACGCCAGAGCGTGAGTCTTCCTTACAGGGAAACAGTTCCCGAGCCATGACCTCGTCCGCACGAACAAGACCGTCTTCTCGTCTCTGGGCGAGTTCCAGCTTTGCGTACTGAAGAAGATGGTCACGAAGCGGATCAAGAAAGACTACGGGCGGCTTCGAGGAGACCTGGAAGATGCACACGGAGGATGTGCGGAACGCACGGCCGTACTTCTCCGAGCCCAAGCGGCAATGACGCGAAGTGCCGCTGGTTCCCATGGGAGGACAAAGGGCCGAGTGGTTTATTAGGCGGTTGAGCCCCGTCGAGATCGAGGTCCCTGTACCTGAACCACTTCACGCGGGAGATCGTCTTCTGCGGCAAGAACCGCAGCGACACAGCTGAGGCCAGGATCGTGGACTGGATGATGGCCAACGCGAACGAGCGCGACCTCATCCGGCTCCTGGACCGCACGCTCTTGCTCAAGCTCACTGCGGCCAGTGCTTAGAGGTGGGACTCAGTGCACGGAGCAGAGGCCGAACGCGAGCACCGGGCAGGCGCTCCGCCGCGCTCTCACCCGGCCGAGCCCCGTGGTCGCTTGTAATACCCTTTGGGTTTATTAATAGTAGACCTTGAACCGTGAGCGCCACCGGCCCTGTTTCCCGCAGCCGAGGCTCCACCAAGGAGTCGGGAGGCCCGAGCCAGTGCCCGCCGCGCGTCCCTTCCCACCTGGAGGCCGCACATGACCGATGACAGCACGCCGACCGACGAAACGCAGATCGAGGCCCCGACGACGGAGAACACCTCCGGCCTGGAGGGCGCTCACCCCCGGCTCCGGTTCACCATCGAGACCACCACGTACGAGGCCATCCGCACGCTGGAGCGACGAGGTAACGGCGAGGTGGTGCTTCTGGCTGAGCGTCACCTCGCCCATGGACTCGCCGGGCTCGTCACCATCAAGCGTCTACGCAATCCGGCCACCTTCGAGCGCTGCCAGCGGCTGATCGAGGAGGTCCAGCTCGCCTTCCGCCTCCACCACCCGGCCATCGCCCAGGTCCATCACCTGAAAATCCACGCCGACCGGCCGCACGTCATCGCGGAGTACGTGGACGGCCCCACGCTGGACACCATCATCAGCCTCGCCACCATGCGGGAGAAGCCGCTCTCCGCGCCCTTCGCCCTCTACATCGCCGCCGAGGTGGCCGATGCCCTCCACCACGCGCACACGCTGAGAGATTCGGAGAACCGGCCGCTGGGCATCATCCACCGCGACGTGGCGCCCCGGAACATCCGCGTGGCCCGCAGCGGCGAGGTGAAGGTGACGGACTTCGGCGCTACCTACTCGCTCATGGTGGGCCGGGAGGAGACGCCGGGTCTCCTGCTCAAGGGCGACGTGGCGTACGCCTCGCCCGAGTACCTGCACCGCAAGCCCATGGATGGCCGGTCCGACATCTTCTCGCTGGGCCTCGTCCTCATGGAGATGCTGACGTGCAAGCACTTCTTCGACGTGGAGGACGAGAAGGCCCTCAACGCCACCGTGGACGTGAAGACGGAGGAGACGCCCTCGGTGCCCCTCACGCAGATGATCGCGCTCGTCAACCGCTACCGCCCCGAGGACGTGGAGAACGCGATGGCGGGCCTGCCGGACGCGCTCAAGGCCATCGTCCACAAGGCCCTCCAGCGCAAGCTCTCCGAGCGCTACGCCACGGCCGCCGAGATGCGCGATGCGCTGCGGGCGGCGCTCGCGGCGGAGTCACAGCCCTTCGGCCGGAAGGAGGCGAGCGAGGAGCTGGCGCGGATGCTGTCGGAGGCGTCCGTCCTGCGCGACCGGGTGGAACTGGACGAAGAAGGCATCTTCCCCGAGGGCCTGGACGCCGACGAGGCGACGCCCGCACCGAACGAAGAGTGAGAACGGGCTGCCGGGCATTCCTGGAAGCAAGCGGGCCCCAGGTGTGGGCCCGCGTCGTTTCAGCGCAACAACACCTGGGCCACCTTCACGAGGGCATCGAGCTGGTCCTCGTCCATCTTGCGCGCGAGGCCGGTGAGCTGGCGCAGCCTGGGCGCCCCGCCCTGCCCTCGCTCCCCCTTGCCCGATTTCGTCCCTTCCTCCGCGTCCGCGATCCCCAGCAGCTCGTCCGAGGAGATGCGCAGCACCGAGCACATCCGCAGCAGCGTCTGGACGCTGGGCAGCATCTTCCCGCGCTCCAGGCGGCTGTAGACCATATGCGCAAGGCCCAGCTTCTCGGCCACCTCCGCCTGCGTGAGCCCGAGCTGCGTCCGGGCCTCACGGGCGGCACTTCCAATTCGGGTCGCCAGTTCTTCGTTCATGCGTCGGGGTACCAGGAACACCGAGAACCAGGTCTGGCGCGGCCAGGGGGCCCGCGCCTCGGGGACGCCCCTTCCTGCCGCATCTTGGCGGCCGTGTCGATGCGCGATCCGCCCCCCGTCACGTGGCGGCGCCTTCCCCTATGTGCCGGAGCCATCGGGAGCAGGGACCTCCAGGGCCTTGCCGCCCAGGATGAAGTCCACGGTGACACGGAGGACACCGCACAGGCCCACCAGCGTGGGGAGGCTGGGAAGCAACCTGCCGCGCTCCAGACGGCTGAACACCAGCGTCGGCACGTGGATGGCCTCGGCCACCTGGGCCTGCGACAGGCCCGCCCGATGCCGGGCGGCGCGGACATTGGTTCCGATCTGCTGGGAGAGTTTCGCGTACATGAGGAGACCTGGGCGAAAGAGGAGAATGCCGCACGGGCGGCACTCCGAGCATACAGCTCATCAGGTTCAACGATAGTATCCGCTCAAGGTTTACCCTTCTCCCGCGCCACTTCGCGGTGGGAACTCGTACGAGAGCCGCTACCGGTTGAGAGCATGTCCAGGAACGACGCCCCCACACGCCCCGCCGAAGGAGAGGACACTTGAGCCCGCGTCTGCATCCCGTCGTCCCCCCGGGCACGGACATCGGCGGGTACCTCGTGGAGGAGAAGCTGGGAGCCGGGGGCTTCGGTGCCGTGTACCGCGCCTGGCGTGGAGGGCGGCTCTACGCGCTCAAGCTCATCCCACTCTGGGGGCTGGCCGAGTGGGCCGAGCGCGAAGTGGCCATCCTCCTGCGGCTCAAGCACTCCAACCTGGTGCGCATCCGAGGACACGGACAGTGGCCGGACGCGGCGCCTCAATACTTCTTCATCATCATGGACTACGTGGAGGGGCGCCGGTTGGACGTATGGGCCAGGGAGGAGAACCCCTCGGCCCGAGAAGTCGTGCTCAAGGTGCGCGGCGTGGCGCGCGGGTTGGGCGCCGCGCACCAGGCGAAGGTGGTGCACCGAGACCTGAAGGAGAGCAACGTCATCGAGCGCGCCTCGGACGGAGAGGCCGTGGTGGTGGACTTCGGCGCGGGCGGGTACGAGAGCGCTCCCAGCATCACCGGCGGCGTGCTGCCACCGGGCACGCCGGAGTACCGCGCGCCCGAGGCATGGCGCTTCCAGCAGGAGCACGGGGACGAGCGTGGCCGCTCCTATCAGCCCGGCCCCTCGGATGACCTGTACTCGCTGGGCGTCGTTCTCTATTGGCTCCTGACGGGCAGGCAGCCCTTCCTCCCGGACGAGGCCGCAGGGGTGGAGGCCGTGCTCAACCGTGCGCCCAAGCCGCCCCATGTGCTCAACCCGCGCGTCCCCGAGGCCCTGAGTGCCGTGTGCATGCGCCTGCTGGCCAAGGCGCCCGAGGAGCGCCACCCGTACGCCGACGCGCTGTGCGCGGAGCTGGAGGCCCTGCTGGTCCAGGCGGACGAGTCCTGGGACGTGAAGCTCTGCGACGCCTATGGCCCGGACACCGCCACCACGCTCGCGGCGGTGCCGCACGCGGCCGAAGACGAGCTGGTGCAGTGGCTGAAGAAGCGCAAAGCCCGGCCTCGTCGGGGGCCGCGTCCGCCACACGGCGAGGGCGCGCACGATCCGGACTCAAACGCGGTGGCCATCCAGGCCGAGCTGCCGCCCCCAGCTCATGCACGCCCCAGCCCCACGCCTGCGCCGCCCCCGGCACATGCCCTTCACTTCAATGCCCTGCGCGTGGCGATCGGGATGGGTCTGCTGGTGGGCTTGAGCGTGGGCGTGCTGGTGCTCGCGCGCAACCTGACGCCCTCCCCTGCTCCTGCCGCACGTCACGGACTGGAGCCCCATCCCATTGTGGCCATGGACTCACCACCCGCATCTTCCGCGTTCGCGCTCGCGTCCTGGGCTCCCGGCCAGGAAGTGGCGGCACCCTGGAGGCCACTGGAAGCTGACGCAGCCGCAGCCGCGCTCGATGGCGCGCCCACCCTTGCGGCCGTCGCCCTTCCCGCGACGTTCTCCGAGGAGAAGGCTTCCGTGAAGATGAAGAAGAACACCGGCGTGTCCCCCGATCCCGAACCGCAGCGCCTCCGGGGCGGAGCCGTTGGCAAGGCGCTCGGCCTGGGCGTCGCGGCCTGCATGGCGATGGCCTGCCCTGGCCCCCAGGTGCGCCCGACGCCCCCTCCGGAGGACTGCCCTCCAGGGGCCGTTGAGGCCATGGAAGAACTTGGCCTTTTCACCCGAGAGAAGCCTACAGCCACCTTCGACCTGAGCCCCCAAGACGCCAGAAACATCAAGGTCCGCGAGGGCACGACCACGGTTCGCATGGTGGAGGATTGGGGACGCATGCCGCCGGGGACCCTGTTCTCCGGGCAGCTCCTCGTCGGCCCGGAGCGGGTCTACGGACGGCTCACCGAGGCGCGTACTCCCAAGAATGAGCGCATCCCCGTCTGCGTGCAGTTCGTTGGCGAGGGCGGCCGTATCGGACTCCTGAAGATGGAGCCCACCAGTGATTCCGGCGCTGCCTTCGTCTACTCCACCCTGGATTTGAAGGCCGTGCGCCGCTTCGAGTGAGGACCGGACGTGCCCGCGTCGCCCATCGCATTTTTCGTGGTGGTCTTGCTCGTGTCTGGAGCCGCGACCGCCCAACCCCATCCCATGGCCTCGGGTCTCGGGGTGCGTCACATCGAGCTCCCGACCGAGAGCACCGAGGCGACGCCGACGCCCGAGGTCCAGATAAGCCCGCGCATGTCCACCACGTTCGAGTTCGACTCCGCCCTCGATCCGGCGAAGGTCGTGCTCGAAGGTGAAAAGCGCTTCTCGCTCGTGGACCTCGGGCGAAGCACGCTCCGGCTGGTGCCCTCGGAGCAGATCCTGCCCGGCGAGCGCCTGCGGCTGACGGTACGCTTCCAGGACGGTTCGGTGCCCCTCGGGGCAGCCTTCGTCCTCGTCGCCCACCCCGCGCGCACCGAGCGCGTCATCGAGGTGTGGCGCCAGCCGCGCACGGCGGAGTCCTACCAGCAGGAGGCGAAGGAGGCCCGAGCGGAGACCCAGCAGTGCCAGGACGAGAACGCGAGGCTGCGGGTGGAGCAGAAGGGACCGGGCGGCATCGCGGGCCTTCTGGCCAACGGCGTCATTGAGGATGAGGAGGGCGTCAATGCGAAGCGCCTCCTCGTCAACAAGGAGGTCAGTCAGCATCCCGGCAATGCCCTCCGGACATTGCGGGCTAGGAGCTATCGCGCCCCTACCCGTGTGGCCGTGGCGGTGGAGCTTGAGAACCCGGACGCCGAGCACCCCTGGACGGCGGAAGGTGCATCACTGGTGAGCAGGGCGGGTGCACCCCTGAAAATTCTGACGCTCTGGCAGAAGGCCCCCATCTCTCGCTATCCGTCCGGCCGCGTCGTGGTGGAAGCCGACGCGACACCGGATGCAGCGCAGGGGCCGTTCACGCTGAAGCTGTGGGGACCGGGCGGGCTGCGCACGATCACGCTCTCCGGCGTGACGTTCCCGTAGGTACTTGTAGACCTCTTCCTACCGCGAAGAGTGGAGACGAGCAGGCAAGCACTCGCTCTGAAGCCCCCCCTCCTTGCATCCCTAGAGTATTGACATAGAATACTGATGAAGTTATCTTCATTTACAGTATGGACGATAAATCATCCCAGTTGGACGAGGTTCTGATCCAAATCCGAGTACCACGCACGTTCGCCGAGGCCATCCGCATGCGCACTCAACAGACTGGGATGGCGGTGAGCCACTGGGTCCGTGACCTCATTCATCGAACGCTGAGCCAACCGGAGTTGTTGGCTTGGATCGTGAGTCAGGATGAGGTGGGCAAGGACAGCGACTGGATACGGACTCTAGAATTTGGAGACATGAATCCGCACTACCTGCTTGTTGTCCGCCACTTTGGAGGCGACCTTCTCGGGGTTGAGATGCGCAAAGGTCCCGGCCAAGGAAGACCTGCAACCGAGCCATTGTCCCTCACGAGCCTCAGGGCGATGTCCCACAGCCTCATCCGCAAAGCGACTCTTTACATCCGAGGAAGCGGCTTCTGGTCGATCGAGCAGATCTTTGATGTGGCAAACCAGCCTGGCTTGTTTTTCCTGAAGTTTGTAGAAGCGCCACCATTTGCGGAGGTGGGGGCAGAGCGCGAGAAGCGCTCGGGCAAGCGAAAGACGTAGTCCCCTGATGCTATCGTTCACTCAAGGCTTGAACTGCTACACGCACGATCGTGGTTCGCGAACGAGACGGCGCTCTACATGAGTGCGTCCGAGGGCATAGCCGTCTCCGACCGCCTTAGGTGTTCGAGAATCGTATGAGTTTGTTTAGTTGCGAGGTTGGCGAGGAGTACGTCATGAGTGGCATAGAGCAATTCGAGGTGCCGCCGGAAGTCGTCGCGGCCCATGAAGCGGGGCATGCAGTCGTTGCGCTGGCATGTGGAATCCCTGTTGACTGGGTCGAAGTCCGCACGTACAGGCCCACCGCGACTACTAAACGCTTCGGCTGGACGGAGGCGCTCGAAAACCACTGGATGGAGTCTTCGCCATTGCCACACCACGCGAAAATACTCCGACGTGTTCTACTGAAGGCTGGGGGACTGGCCGGTGAGTTGGTTGCCGACGTGTTTGATGCGGAGCGATCACGCCGGGGCGCAATGGACGACATAGGCCAGATGGGGGCCGGTCTAGTGGAACTCAGCCTGCTTGCGTCGACCGCCGACGGTACGCTACCAGAGTTCGTGAAGGCTGTGCTCCCCCATGCGGTGAAGCTTATCGAGCGAGATGCACCTGCTTTTCATGCGCTCCGGCAGCGATTGATTAATGATGGGCGGGTGGACCGCCCCACCATGACTGTTACTTGGAACGTGCAGGATGATGGCGAGTTCGCGGCGAAGTTGCAGGAAGTGAAGTGTCTTCTCAAGGGACCGTAGGCCTAAACGCACGAGTCCAAATCCCGAACGGGATCGGTGTTCTGCACGGAAAGCCTCCACTGGAGCAGCCAGCCCGCCCCTTGGAAGGCGATCGAAAAGCGTGTGCGCCCGAGTAGCGCCACGAGCCGAAGACCCGCCAAAGGTTCAGGACGTACCGCAAGAACGGCAACGACCTCACTGGTACCCACCTAGTACCCACGACGGTGGACGCCACCGGACTCCAGCGGACGCGAACCAAGGCCACTCCGAGGGGACGCGCTAACCCCCGAAGGGGCTTGATGATTTTAAGTCCGCTGCGTCTGCCAGTTCCGCCACTCGTGCCCTGCTGCGGGCAGCACCCTACAGGGCCAGTCCTACCTCCGGCAAAGGCCTCGTGCAGCCTCCGGCCCCCTTCCCTTGCCGCCGGGGCTCCAGGCAGGCCCCAGCGCCCATTCCGTGCCCGGGGGGCGCCCGGCCCCCATCCCGGGCCTCCCAGGGGATGCTCCAACCCCTCAAGAGTGTTGAAGAATCCAGGGCCCTGGGTCGGATTCACCACCTGGGCGGCCGGTTCCGGGCCCCTTCTCTTCACAGTTCGACGGCCGGGATGTGCTCCACCGTCGCATCCCGGCTGCCCCTGTTATAAAGCGCCCCCCATGCTCGAGACCGTAACCAAGGGCTTCCGCGCCGCCAAGAACCGCCTCGCCGGCAAGAGCGAGCTCACCCCAGAGCTGGTCGACGAGTCGCTGCGCGACATCCGCGTCTCCCTGCTCGAGGCCGACGTCGCCTTCGACGTCGTGAAGAAGTTTGTCGCCCGCGTCCGCGAGAAGTCCGTGGGCGAGCTGGTGCAGACGACCATCACCGACACGGGTGGCCAGAAGCGCAAGGTCAGCCCGATGGACCACTTCATCAAGATTTGCCACGACGAGCTGGAGGCCCTCATGGGGCCCGTCGACACCAGCTTGAAGCTGAAGCCCAAGGGCCAGCTGTCCGGCATCATGATGGTGGGCCTCCAGGGCTCCGGTAAGACGACCACGACCGGAAAGCTCGCCAGCCGGCTCCTCCAGGAAGGGCGCAAGCCCCTGCTCGTCGCCGCCGACATCTACCGCCCCGCCGCCGTGGACCAGCTCAAGGTCCTGGGCGAGCGGCTCAAGGTCCCCGTCTACCATGAGCCCGGTGTCCAGCCGCCCGAGCTCGCCAGGCGGGGCTACGCCGCCGCGCGCGAGCAGAAGTGCGACGTGGTGCTCATCGACACCGCCGGCCGGCTCGCCATCGACGAGGCGCTCATGGCCGAGCTGGAGTCCATCAAGGGCAACGTCCAGCCGGACAACATCCTGCTGGTGTGCGACGCGATGATTGGTCAGGACGCCGTGCGCACTGCGGCGGAGTTCGACCGGCGGCTGACGCTGGACGGCTTCATCCTCACCAAGCTGGACGGTGACGCCCGCGGCGGCGCCGCGCTGTCCATCAAGGAAGTCACGGGCAAGCCCATCAAGTTCCTCGGCATGGGCGAGTCCATGGACAAGCTGGAGGAGTTCCGCCCAGCCGGCCTCGCGGGCCGCATCCTCGGGTTCGGCGACATCGTCGGCCTGATGAAGGACTTCGAGAAGGTCGTCGACGAGAAGAAGGCCGAGGAGGATGCGAAGAAGCTCCTCTCCGGCCAGTTCACGATGAAGGACTTCGTCGAGCAGATCCGCATGGTCCGGAAGATGGGACCGCTCAAGGACCTGCTGGAGAAGTTCCCCCTCTTCGGCGACCTCACCGAGCACCTCAATCCGGACGAGAAGGAGCTCACGAAGATCGAGTCGATGTACGACTCGATGACGGCGAAGGAGCGCCTGCGCCCGGACACCGTCAACAACAGCCGCATCAACCGCATCGCCAAGGGCAGCGGCCGCAAGGTCGAAGAGGTCAAGGAGCTGCTCCAGAAGTTCGGGATGATGCAGCAGGTGATGGGCACCATCGGGCAGAATCCGGGCCTGCTGGGCCGCATCCCTGGCTTCAAGCAGCTGGGTCAGCTGTCGCAGATGAAGAACATGGACCTCTCCAGCATGTTCGGCGGCGACCCGAAGATGATGGAGAAGATGATGAGCGGCGGAATGCCCGGCATGGGTATGCCCATGCAGCTTCCGCAGATTGCTCCCGGCTACACACCGCCCATGGGCCAGGCCGCCATGGCCAAGGCCCGGCTGATGGGCTACGCGCCGCCCTCCGCCGTCGGCAAGAGCGAGGACCGCGACGCCATCAAGGAGCGCCGCAAGCGGGAGAAGGAGAACAAGAAGAAGAACCGGAAGAAGAAGTAGGCCGCTCGCGGCCCCGGTGCCCACGCCCGACTCCCCGCATCTGTGCTGGGAGTGCGGGCGTTCGTGTTTCCGGGACCATCCACATGCATGGACCGAAATCCGGCCTCGGGGACGGGTTGCCCACGAGGCGTGGTATGCGTCCGAGATTCGAACGCGACGACCCTGCGCAGCCCGCCTTTGGCTGCTCGGAGAGGCCGCAGCCTCCGTCGGGCGCAGGCATCTTCAATGCCCGTCGCGTCTCCTGGAACGCGATTTGCCAAGCCTCCCAATCATGTCCCGACTCCCCTGTGCCTTGCTGTTAGCCGCAATCACCCTGTCCACTGCGTGCATCAATGTCCCAGAGGTCGAGCCCGACCCAACTCCCGATGGAGGAACGCAACCTTCGACGAAGTTCACACTGAGCCTCAATCCCAGGGAGGATTCCGTGCTCCAGGGAGGAAATAGGGCCATCCAGGTCTCTATCGCCCGGGCGGAAGGATTCTCGGACAGTGTCTCGGTGGCGTTGGAGCAGCCACCCTCCGGCCTCACCGCACAGCCCACGACGATTCCCGCTGGCGAGACCGCCGCCACCTTGACCATCCAGGTCTCCTCCAGCGCGGCGGCAGGAGAAACAGCGCTCACTGTTCGCGCGGCATCCGGCAACGACTTCCGGACCGCCTCGCTCAAGCTCACCGTCGTGCAGGCCGGAGACCTGGTCGTGCGATGGGCGGCCCCCGCCCCCACGGACTCTGTCACCTACACCAACGGAGCTTTGCCGTTGGAAGCAACGATTGAGGGGGGCACGGCCGACACTGTCGAGTTCCATCGCGACACGCAACTGCTGGCTCGTGTCTCCGCGCCGCCGTACACCTATACGTGGGACACCCGGGGGATGCCCGAAGGAGCGTTCCAACTTGTGGCGCGAGCCACGCGAGGCGGCACGTCCTTTACGAGCGTGGCACAGACGGTGGTCGTGGATCGCACGCCTCCACATGTTGCGAGCCGCGCTCCTGCATCGAGCGATGTCCAGGTCAGCGCGCGTGCCTCCCTGGAAGCAACGTTTAGCGAGCCTGTTCGCCCCGCGAGCGTATCTCCGGACAACGTCGAAGTGCTCGCTCACGGCAATACCCGGATGGACGCAAGCGTCAGCCTTTCCGTCGACGGAACAACGTTGACGATTACGCCCACCACGCCCCTCCCTGCCCCCAGTACTGTCCTGGTGAAGCTCGGAACCGGCACTCAGCCCATCCAAGACCTCGCGGGCAATGTGCTGCAGTCCAACACCGAATGGCTGTTCACAGTCCCGGTCTGGCTCCCCGTTGGCGGAGCCCTCAGTGCAATGCCTGGAGCAACCCCGGCAGAGAACGCCGTACTCATGCTGGATGCAGATGATCTGCCCATCGTCGCATGGTCTGAGCTGGATGGCTCAGCCAAGAACATCCATGTGGCCCGCTGGAACGGGGCAACCTGGGTCCACCTGGGCGGAGCGCTGAGTGGCCTTGCTGGCGCCGGAACTCATGCCGAGAACCCAACTCTCCATATCGATGCTTCGGGAAGAGTGCTGATCGCCTGGCAGGAAGCAACGGGGGTTGGAATCGGGAAAAACCTCTATGCGCGGCGTTGGAACAACACCTCCTGGGAGGATCTACCTGCCTTTCCCATTACGGGAACCGAAGGGACGTACATCGCGGAGCCCTGCATCACAACAACAAGTACCGGAACCATTTACGTCTACGCGACGCAGCTATTCGGCGTCACCCGGCTTATTGCCTTTGAACTTCACTCTGGCGCGACGAACTGGACGACCATCGACGTACATCGTCCATCAGACTTTGACACAACCGGAAGCGCGACCATCAGCGCACAAGGAACGAACGTTTTTGTCGCCTACGATGCCTACCATGGCCCGCATGAAACCCGTGTCATTGGCGTGCTCTTGAATCATTCAGAAGCAATGGGGGGCAGCATCATTACAGCGCCCCAGTCAGTATCCGCGGTCACCCCCAGCATTGCCACCTCAACGGGCGGCATTCCATCTGTCGCCTGGAAAGAAGTGCACAAGAGCACAGCAGAAAGCTCAATTCACTTCTCGAACTGGACCGGTAGCACGTGGGCCGAGCCGACGCTCCTCAGTCACGACTCTACAAACAATACCGAGCCATCACTTGCCATTGGCGACAACGGCATTCCCACTGTGGCATGGAGCGGCGTCGCAAGCTCCCAGCGATCCATCTATGTCTCCCGCCAACGCGACTCCAACTGGGAGCCCATCGGTGCGCCCTTGCGTTCTACAATAGGGAGCAGTGCCCAGGCACATCGGCCCACGCTAGGAATGGATAGTCAAAGCCGACCTTGGTTGGCTTGGCACGAAACTGGCCCCACTGGCACCGACATCTACGTCTATCGCCACAATCAATGACGTAACTGAAGCACTCATGCCGAAGCCCTGAGGAATCGGCCATGAGTGTTTCTCACCATCAGACCAGGGCCCTGTCACGATTGTCTTTTCGGAACAACAAGGCCCTGGCTCAGGCGCTTGAGAACTCTTTTCTTCTGCCTTCGCTTATAGGCATCGTGAGAGTTCTCCCCCATTTCATTAATCCGAGCCGTCTCCTCATCGACAATCTGAAACTCAACCAATGAAATAACGATTCGCCCCTTGCGCTGACGTTCGTCGTCTTCGGGTGCAGGAAGATACGCATCCATTCGAACAGGGATATCCACCACAAAGTTCAACGCCCGATACGAG
Source organism: Myxococcus sp. 1LA (assembly GCA_046520405.1). Taxonomy (GTDB): domain Bacteria; phylum Myxococcota; class Myxococcia; order Myxococcales; family Myxococcaceae; genus Myxococcus. The sequence goes on along the minus strand of JBKGHI010000112.1, from coordinate 3,386 downwards.
TTACCCGAATACACGTTTTTGCCGTGACTTTCTCGGTCCTCGAAATCACGATCGAGCTGCAACTTCGGTATGAACTGCTCGAAATGAGGGTTTTCAGCGAGCACCTGCTTGAACGGCAGCAGCGTGTTCTCGGTCTGCCCTGGAACGACGAGGTGGAAGGGGAAAAGGCGCTGAGTGAGGTAGTAGAGAACAGGGAGCAAGTCCTCGCGACGCTTTGTCACCACTCGGAATCGAGTCCGGTCATACACCTGTGCAGCAACCGTCTCCTTCTTTGCCAGCAACTTCGTGATGAGCGAGTCCTGCGTCTTGATGGAGTGAGCGAACTCCACGACAGGCAAGCCATTGGCCTGCATCTCCGTGGCGACACCCAAAACCTTCTCAGTCACCAATTCCGCCAATTCGGCCTCTGAGATAGCCAGGCGGAACAGCAAATCCCGTCCTTCAATGTGTTGAATCACATGCATCACCTTGAGGACGACGCACGCAATCCGCCGATGACGGGAGGAGCCCTTTACTCCCGACGCAAAAAGAAAAAGGTCGTGAATCTCTTCCGGCTGTGCCACCACATTGGCAACACGGTAGTTGAACGTCTTCCGGAGATATTCGACGGCCTCTGCCAAGACCTGACGCGCCCAAACCTCATCAAACGACCGAGACAGATCCAGTTGAAGCAGTCGCAGAAAGGCGTCTACCTCGTCCCGGGATTGAAAATACATCCTCCGCCAGTCGATAACCGAACCGCCCCGCAGGATAAGCCGGATACGTTCGAGTTCGCGCAAGCCCATCTGCCCCACCGGTCGGATGGGAATGTCGGGCAAAACTGGCGCAAGAGAGGGGGGCTTCACACTCAACTTCCTAACTGAGCCGACCCGGCTGGGGAAGCCCTCAAAACAAAGGGCCTCTCCCAAAGGAGAGGCCCCTGTTACCGCAAAGAAGTCACCTGCCTACTGAGCAGAGACGAGGCGGTTGTTCTCGTAGTGAGCCTTGCTGACGACCTGGCCGTCCTTGGACAGCTCCTGCGTCAGGCCATGCTTCCGGCCGCTCTTGTACTCTTCAATGAGGCGGGGCTTGCCGTTCGGGAAGTAGGCAGTGCGCTTGCCATCCCACCCACCATCCTTGAACTCAGTGGTGCCCTGCTTGTTTCCAGCGGCGTCAAAGAAGGTCCAGACACCCACCTTCAACCCATTCTCGAACTGCCCCTGCGCCGCCTTCACCCCGTTCGGGTGATACGCGACGTACTCTCCGTGCGCAATCTGGGTCCCCTTCTCAGCATCCACCTTCGCGCAGGAAAGGCCTTCGGCCTTCGTACCGACCTGAATCGCGCCGGCCGGGCACTTCAGCTTGGCAGCGACATCCTTGGCCATCGCCGTCGGGGCAGCCAGGGCCAGCCCGAGGGTCATCGTCCGAATCAGCTTGGTGTACCGCATGATCTCTCCTTTTCAAGACGCCGAACTATCCGCGCCCCCATGGTGAAACGGTCAGGCGCGGAGAAGATTCATCGTGGCCCCTGCCCTGAGCATGCTGCGAATCACCGCACCACACCCAAGGCGCCGGGGAGTCCCCAACCAAGTCCTAGTAGTTCGCCCGGAAGCAGAAGAAGTTGCCGTCAACGAAGTGGTAGCCCACCAACGTGGTGGTGCTGTCAGCCGGAACACACAGGTTGACGATGATGTCGGCGCGGGTGCCGTTCTGAGTGATAACGTAGTCATTCGCCCCGTTGCTGATGCTTGCGTTGTCCCGCCCTCCGTCCGTCCTCACGTAGTAGAAGCTGCCAAGTTCCGGAGCAGTCTGCGGGAACGGCGACGAAGCATCGGTGTACGCAGCAACAGACAGACGCAGCCGCTTCGCCCCCGGACACCAAGCGGTCGTGCCCGCCACCGCACTGACGGTCTCCATTTTGTAGATGATGGGGCCGGTGTCACCGACATCCGCCGCCCGGTTGGGGTACGAGGTGTAGTTCTGGCACGTCGGAGCGGGCGGCTCGGAGCAGGTGCTGCTGGTGCAGATCAGTCCGTAGGAACAGGTGGAGCGGCCTTCACCAGAGCAGGTCGTGGGCTCGGGCTCCACGTCGCCCTCCTCACACTGGCCAGTGGTCGTGTTGCAGGTCCGGTCACCGGAGCAGTTCGCGTTGGACGAGCAGGCCGTCACGCAGACGTTGTCCAGGTTGGAGCAGACCAAGTCCGTGGACTCGGAGTCCGTGCCACCGTTGCAGAGCACGTCGGTGGAGCACTGGCAGATGTTCGTGTTGGCGTTGGGGCCCGTGCCACCCAGCGGGGCGCAGGTCTTCGCAGTGCTCGGGCAGTCCACGGCGCCCGTACAGGTCTGCACGCAGACCTGAGCGGTCGGGTGACAGATTTCCGACTCTGCGCACTCGTCGTTGCTGGAGCACGCGCCCGGAGACGTCGAGTCGTCACCGCAACCAGCCATGAGACCGCTCATCGCGCCCAGCGCCGTGAGCATCAACATCATCTTGCGAAGCTGCATGTTGAGATTTCCTCTTGTGTGGAACGCCGCCCGGGGGGCCTCCGGCCACTGAAACCAGGCCCCAACATCCCTGCGAGCGAGGCAGGCTTAGTCCCGCCCCTCCGGACGTGTCAACGAGTGTCGACGCCCTCCGGACGGCTGCCTGGCCCGAAAATTCACCCGATGCACAAGCAGACAGCTGGAGCGGAGGCCACCGCGACGCGCGTGTCGCGATGGCCTCGCTGACGCCCCAACTTTCAGAAGGTGAACGGAAAGTCGATGGGCTCGCCCTGCCGCTTGTGACGCGGGAAGGACCAGCTCTTGATGAGCCCGGAGATGCAGCTCGCCATGTAGGTGGTGCGGAACTCATCCGTGCGGCACGACACCGCGCTCGTCTTGCCACTCGTCTGGATGGTCCAGCGCATCACCAGCTTGCCGCTCAACGACGGGTCCTTCTTCTTCTGCTCGTTGACGCACTTCACGATAGCCGGCTTGTTGGCCAGCACCACCGCCATGATGTCCGACTGCTGCAACCGGTCCGGCACGCCGCCGCCCGGCTCGGGCGGGACGTACGCCGTCGGACGCGCGGCAGACGGCTTCGACGACTCCGAACTCGACTTCTTCGTCCCGAACAGCTCGTCGAAGTCATCATCCGAGTCGCTCGATGACGGCCGCTCGTTGCGCGCGGGCGCGGAGGCGCGCGGCTCCGGGTCCTCCCGGCGCGACGAGGACGATGACGAGGTGCGGCGGCTGCTGGGACGCTCGACCTTCGCCACCATCGTCTCCGGGGGCTTCGGCGTCTCCACCGGGGCAGGCGGAGGCGTCGCGACGGGCGCCGCGGCAACGGTCGTGGGCGCCGCTTCAGGCGGAGGCGTGGCCGTCCCCGGAGGCGTGCTCCCCGGCGCTGCGGCGACCTCCGTGGG
>JBKGHI010000111.1:0-25839 GCA_046520405.1 Myxococcus sp. 1LA | reverse complement strand
CAGGCCGCGCTCCAGCACGAAGGCCAGCCGCGCGTCGCCCGGGTCGGCCTCGAACGCGCGCTTGTAGGCCTCCAGCGTGCCCTCGGCGGGGCGTGCGGTCCAGGTCCACCGCGGCGGACAACCGCAGGGCGGTGGCCAGCCGGGGGTCGTTCACCCGATCGGCGATGCGCTGGCGCAGCTCGGCGCGGCGCGGCCGGTCCGAGGCGCGGATGCGCTCCAGCAAGGTGAGGGCGGTGAGGTTCCCCGCGTCCAGTCCCAGCACGGCCTCGCAGCACTGGGCCGCGCGCGACGGCTCCTGGAAGCGGTCCAGGTACAGCCGCGCCAGCTTCAGGTACGCCGTCACCTTGGCCGCGGGCGTGCTGCCCACCTGCGTCTCACGGTCCAGGATGCCGACCAGCTCCTTCACGTTGTCCTGCGCCAGGTACAGCCGCTCCAACGCGCGCAGCGTGGCGGCGTGGCCCGGCGTCAGGCGCAGCACCTCCTGATACGTGTCGATGGCCAGCTCGGGCCGCAGGAGCTGCTCCTCCCAGATGGCCGCCGCCTGGTACAGGGCGTTGGCGCGCTCCAGCGGGTCGGTGCGGTTGGCGGCCTCGGCGCGCAGCACCTCCACCAGGCTCTCCCACGCGGCCTGCGCGCGGTAGATGCGGGCCAGGGCGCGCAGCGCCGGGAAGTAGCTGGGCGCCAGCATCAGCGCCTCGTTGTACGAAGCGATGGCCTCGTTGTCCTGGTTCAGCCGCTGCTCGTACAGCTCGCCAATCTTGTAGATGAGCGCGGCGGCCTGGTCGGTGGAGGCGGAGCTCTCCGACTCCGCCCGGTACATGTCCACCAGCTTCTCCCACCGGCCATCCTGCGCGTACAGACGGCCCAGCGCCTTGAGCGCGGGCAGGTAGGACGGGGACAGCGCCAGCACGCGCTCGTACGCGGAGATGGCGCCCGCGCGGTCCTTGAGGTTCTCGTCGAGGATCTCCGCGTTGCGGTGCAGCAGCGACAGCACCTGCTTGGTGTCACCCGCGAGCGACGCCTCCAGGTCATGCGTGTCCAGCAGCTCACGGAAGCGGCTGGCCCGCTCGTAGAGCCGCGCGAGGTTGCGGATGGTGGGCAGGTGGTCCGACGCCAGGTCGAGGATGCGCTTCATGCACTCGATGGCGTGGTCCAAATCACTCAGCCGGTCCTCGTACACCACCGCCATCTTGTTCAGCGTGGTGATGAGCTGATCCCTGTCGCTCGTCTGGAGCAGGTCCTGCTCGTACATGGCCACCAGCTCCGCGAAGCGGCCCTGGCGCTCATAGAGACGAGTGAGGGCCTTCTGCGCGGGGAGGTAGCCCGGCTGCAACTGGAGGCAGGTGTTGTAGCGGGAGATGGCGTCCTCCTGCCGTCCCAGCCGCTCCTCCAGGATTTCGGCCGCCTTGTACATGCGCGCGGCCTTCTGCTTCGCGTCCTCGGCGGCGGCGACCTCCGCGTCGAAGACGGCGACCAGCCGCTCCCAGTCCTGCATGCGGTAGTACAGCTTGCCCAGACCCGCCAACGCCGCCGCGTGGCCAGGGATGCGGGCGACAATGGCCTGATACCGCGCCGCCGCGTCCGCCTCGCGCTTGAGGACCTCTTCGTACAGCGCGGCCAGCCGCAGGTTGGTGGCCACCAGCTCGCTCTCATCGTTGAGCGAGCCGACGCGCGCCAGCAGCACGTCCGCCAGCTCCTCGAAGCGGCCCTGCGTCTCGTAGATGCCGGCCAGCTCGCTCAGCACCAGCGGCTCGTTGGGGGACACCTGCCGCGCCGCGAGCAGCGCCGCCAGCGCGTCATCCTTGCGGCCGTTGCGCTCGTAGACCTTGGCGATCTGCAGGTACGCGGGCGCCGCCTGCGCGCCCAGCACGGACGCCTCGGCGCTCAGGGCGGCGAGCAGCTCGTCCACGCGGCCCTCGCGCTCGGACAGCCGCTTCATGGCCGCCAGGAGCTGGAGGTCCGACCGGTCCAGCGCGAAGGCCTCGCGGAACAGGGCCGCGGCGCCTTCCTTCTGCTTCAGCCGCTCTTCCAGCAGCAGGCCCGCGGCGGTGAGGTAGTGCGCGCGCAGCGACGGCTGCTGCACGGTGGCGGCGAGCAGCCGGTACACCTCCACCAGCGCGGGCGCGTCATTGCGCGCGGCGTAGACCGACTCGAGCTGGGTGAGGACGACGACGTCCGTGGGCCGGCGCTCCAGGCACTGCCGCAGGCAGGCGGCGGAGTCCTCGTCCCGGGACAGGCGCTCCTGGAGGATGATGCCCTTTTCGAAGAGCAGCGCGGCCTGGTGGCGCGCGTCGTCGGTGGCCGCCAGCTCCGCGTCCATCAACTGGAGCACCATCTGCCAGTTGCCCACGTCCGCGAAGAGCCGGCGGGCGGCGCGGATGTTGACGAGGTAGCGCGGCGCCAGCTTGTACGCGTTCTGGAACGCCACCGCGGCGTTGCGCGGATTCTTGAGGGGCTCCTCCCAGAGCAGGCCCACCTCGTGGAAGAGCAGCGCCGCCGTGTGCGGCTCCGAGCCGCTGAGGGCCTTGGCCTCGCGCTCCAGCGACGCGATGCGCTCGCGCGCTTCATCCTCGGCGCGGGTGTTGGCGGCGGCCGCGGGTTGCGGCGGCGCGGCCTGGGACGGTGTCTCCGTGGCCGGAGCATTCGGGCTCGCGGGCGCACCGGGCACGGGCATGGGGGCCACGGGAACTGTGGTCCTCGGGACGTCGTTGCGCTCGCTCATGGAAAGCCTGCTCCGAATGGCCAATGCGGGGGAGGAGGGACTGGCCATCGCCGGTCGTAACATGTGCTTGGCCGGTCCCTCAACTTCCCGTCTTTCTTGGCGATTTGGGTGCCAGCCGTCCCAGGGGGCGAGCAGGCGGAGCCCCTGGGCACAGCGCGCTTCCGGCGGTGCTCAGGTGCCCACCTGGCCGGCAGCACCGCGCGACTCGATGCGTTCGAGGAACGCGTTGAGGTGCCGCGCCATGACCTCGACGTTCGGTGGTTCGATCATCGTCTGGTGGTTGCCCGGGACGTGCACCAGCTCCAGCCCGCCCCGGACGAGCTGCTGCCAGGGCTGTTCGGGGTGGCGGGGATGCGGCGGCACGTACTCCGAGGCGCGGAGGTAGACGGCCGCTCCGTCATAGGGCTGTGGCTGGTAGCTGAAGAGCGCGCGCATGTGCGCCTTCCAGGTGGCGAGGAAGGTCTGGAGGTCCACGAGCGAGAAGGACTCCTCGACGACACCCCCGGCGCGGGCTCGGCGGAGCACCTCAAGCATCTGCTCCTGCGGCGTGAGGCTTCGCAGGTGCTGCGTCAGCTCGGCGGAGGCGTCACCGAAGGAGGCCGCGAGCAGGGCGGCGTCATCCTCGAATTGCGTGGGCAGTTGTCCGGGGCCCGGCGTGTCCAGGAAGACGAGCAGTTCCGGCGCAATCCCCATTCGCCGCATCCGCTGCGCCATGTCGTAGACAATCGTGCCGCCCATGGAGAGGCCCACCAGGTAGTACGGAGGCCGAGGCAGGTGCTGGAGCAGCGCGTCCAGGTGCAGCGACGCCAGTTGCTCCACGGAGGACAAGGGCTCGCACTCGCCATTCACGCCGGGGGCCTGGAAGCCGTAGACGGTGCGCTCCGGTCCGAGCGCCCGCACCAGGTCCTGGTAGCAGAACACCGTGCCTCCCACCGGGTGCATGCACAGCAGGGGCGGCAGGGAGGAACGGCCTTGCTGAAGCAGGATGAGGCTGCCGGGCAACGCGGCGTCTGGACCTCCCTGGCCGCTCTTCGCCTCCTGGAGCCACTGCGCCAGCGTGGCCACCGTGGGGCGCTGGAAGAGCACCTGGAGGGGGACCTTCACGCCGTAGCGCTCGGACAGCTTCGCCACGAGCTGCGCCGCGAGCAGTGAGTGGCCACCCAGGTCGAAGAAGCTCACCGTCACGCCGGGAATCGGGCGGCCCAGGACGTCGCTCCAGAGCGCGGCGACTTCGCGTTCGAATGGCGTCCGTGGCGCCACGGCGTCTGGAGGTGCTTCCCCGGCATCCGCTGGGCGAGGCAGGGCCCGGTGGTTGACCTTGCCGTTCGGGGTGAGTGGCAACGCGTCCAGCAGGATGACGTCGGACGGCACCGCGTGCGACGGAAGCAGGCGTTGCAGATGCTCGCGCAGGGCCGCAGGTCCGACGCCTTCAGAGGCGGAGGTGGAGGCGTAGGCCACCAATCGCTTGTCGCCGGGGAGGTCCTCGCGGATGAGCGCCACGGCTTCGCGGACGGCGGCGTGCTGTCGCAAGGCCGCTTCGATTTCCCCCAGCTCGATGCGGAAGCCTCGCAGCTTCACCTGGTTGTCGCGGCGGCCAACGAACTCCAGGACGCCGTCCTCACGGCGCCGCACGAGGTCCCCGGTCCGGTAGAGCCGTGCGCCCTCCGTGGTGGCGAAGGGATGCGGAACGAAGCGCTCAGCGGTGAGTCCGGGCTGGTTCCAGTAGCCCCAGGCGAGTCCGTCTCCGCCGACGAAAAGCTCACCGGTGACGCCCGTGGGCACGGGTTGGCGTTGCGCGTCCAGCACGTACGCGGTGCTTTGGGCCAGGGGTTGGCCAATGGGAACGGTGTTCGCGGTGGGCTCGACCTGGGTCGTCTGGTGCCAGGTGCTGTAGGCCGTGTTCTCCGTCGGGCCGTAGACGTGGAGGAGCCTCTCCGGCGCGCCATGGGCGAGCACGGCGCGGACGCAGGCCGGGTCCACGGCTTCACCACCAAAGAGCAGTGCGCGCAGGGGACGGAAGGCCGAGGGGCACGCGCGCGCGACGTGGTTGAAGAGGGCGGTGGTGAGGAAGAGCGCGGAGATGCGTTCCTCGGCGATGCGCTGCGCCAGGATGGCTGCCTCGAGGATGTCGTCCTTGGAGAGGATGACCAGCGTGGCGCCATTGAGGAGCGCGCCCCAGATTTCGAACGTGGAGGCATCGAAGGACGCGGTCGCGGCCTGCGCCACGCGGTCCTCGGGACCGAGCTGGAGGTAGTCCGTGCCAAGCACCAGCCGAACCACGCCGCGCTGCGGAACGCAGACCCCCTTGGGTGTCCCCGTGGAGCCCGAGGTGTAGATGACATACGCCAGGTCATCGGCATGGATGTCTGTGTCGCGTACCGGCGTTGTCGCGAGCCCGTTCCAGGCGAGCGAATCGATGCAGATCACCTCTACGGCCTCGGCAGGCACGCGGCTCGCCAGGGTGCCGTGGGTGATGACCTGCTGCATCCGGACATCCCTCGTCATGAACGACAGGCGTTCGGAGGGGTAGTCCGGGTCGAGCGGAACATACGCGCCGCCTGCCTTGAGGATGGCGAGCAGGGCGACCACGAGGTCCGCGGAGCGGGGCAGGCAGACACCGACGTGTGGCTGGTGCCGGCCCACGCCCCGGGCTCGCAGCAGCGCCGCGAGTCCGTTCGCCCGCGCTTCCAGCGCACCGTAGGTGAGGGTTTCGGCGCCGTGATGGACCGCGATGGCTTCGGGACGAAGCGAGGCCTGTGCTTCGAAGGCCCGCGCAATCGACGTCTCCGTTGGGTAGGGCCGGTGGGTGGCGTTCCAGTCCACCAGCAAGCGCTGGCGTTCCTCGTTCGAGAGAAACGCCACTTGCCCCACATGCTGCTCGGGCGCATCGACCAGCGCGTGAAGCAGTCGGGCGTAGTGCGTCATCAACCGCTCCACGGTGTGGGGAGCAAACAGCGCCGTGGCGTATTCGATGGTGCCTGCCAGCCCGTCGGTCGTCTCCTCAAGTGACAACGTCAGATCGAACTTGGCCGTGCGGTTGTGCAGCGCCAGCGACGAAGCCGTCAGTCCTGGCAGCTCCGGCAGTGCGCCAGGAGCGTTCTGCAGGGCGAACATGACCTGGACGAGGGGGCCGTGACTGAGGGAGCGCTCGACGTGAAGCTCCTCGACGAGCTTCTCGAAGGGCAGCTCCTGGTGCGCATATGCATCGAGCGCGCAGTCGCGGACGCGGTGGAGAAGCTCGCGGAAGGAGGGGTTGCCGTGGAGGCGGGCACGCAGCGGCAGGGTATTGACGAAGAAGCCGATGAGGCCTTCGAGCTGCGGGTGGGTGCGGTTGGCGATGGGGGTGCCGACGACGAAGTCGAGCTGCCCGGAGTAGCGGGAGAGGAGGAGTTGAAAGCCGGCGAGGAGCGCCATGAAGAGGGTGACGCCCTCCTGGCGAGCGAGGGACTCCAGCGCGAGGTGAAGCGAGCGAGGAAGGACGAAGCGGAAGGTGTCACCGGAGAAGCGCTGGACGGGAGGCCGAGGAAAGTCGGAGGGCAGCTCCAGGACATGCGGCGCGCCGTCGAGGTGCGCGGTCCAGAAGTCGAGCTGGCGCTGGAGGACGTCGCCCTGGAGCCACTGGCGCTGCCAGGCGGCATAGTCGGCGTATTGGATGGGGAGCGGGGCCAGCGGGGACGGTTGGCCGGAGCGCCGGGCGCGGTACTCCGCGGACAGCTCTCGGTAGAGGACGCCCAGGGACCAGCCATCGGAGACGATGTGGTGCAGGTTGAGCAGCAGGATGTGCTGCTCGGTAGTCAGCGTGACCAGCAGGGCTCGGAGCAGTGGGCCGCGTGCGATGTCGAATGGCACATGGGCCTCACGCAGCAGCAGCTCCCGTGCGTCGTCGAACGACGCGGCCTCGGCTCGCTCCAGGTGGAGGGGCAACTCGGTGTGGATGTGCTGCGCAGGTACGCCCTTTCCAGGGAAGCATGTGCGCAGGGCTTCATGGCGCTGCACGAGCGCTTGCACACTGTGCTCCAGCGCGACTGCGTCCACCGTGCCGTCGAGCCGGACCGCCATCGGCATGTTGTAGACGGCGCGCTCCGCATGGAACTGGTCGAGGAACCACAGGCGCTCCTGGGAGAAGGAGAGCGGCAGGGGCCCAACTCGCTGCAACGGAGGGATGGGCGGGGACGTGCTGACCTCGCCTCCTCCGAGGCGAGACTCAAGGGCTCGCGCGAACGACTCGACGGTAGGAGACTCGAAGAGGACGCGCACGGATACGGGAGCACCGAACGCCTCCTGTGTCCGTGACACCACCTGCGTTGCCAGGAGGGAATGGCCACCCAACTCGAAGAAGTTGGCACGGAGCGCGATTCGCGACAGCCGTAGGACTTCGCACCAGATGGCTGCGACCTTCTGTTCCAGCTCCGTCAGCGCCCGTTGCGGCAGCGTGGCTTCGGTGGTGTCTCCGTCGTCGACGGGTGGGGGCAGGGCTCGACGGTCCAACTTGCCGTTGAGGGTCAGGGGCAGGGCGTCGAGCACGATGACGGCGGACGGCACCATGTGGGCCGGGAGCCGGGATTGCAAATGGGCTCGCAGCGAGGCCGCGGGGACCGTCGACGCTGCATAGGCCACCAGCCGTTTGTCTCCGGGGAGGTCCTCGCGGATGAGCACCACGGCTTCGCGAACATCGGGGTGCTGGCCCAGCTCGGCTTCGATTTCGCCCAACTCGATACGGAAGCCCCGCAGCTTCACCTGGCTGTCGCGGCGGCCGATGAACTCCAGTTCCCCGTCATCACGACGCCGCACCAGGTCTCCGGTCCGGTAGAGCCGCGCGCCCGCCGTGGTCGCGAAGGGATGCGGGACGAAACGCTCAGCGGTGAGGCCGGGCTGGTTCCAGTACCCCCAGGCCACGCCGTCTCCTCCGACGAAGAGTTCACCGGCGACGCCGGTGGGCACGGGCTGGAGTCGCGCGTCCAGCACATACGCGGTGCTATTGGAGATGGGCCGACCGATGGGGACACTCTGGGCCTCCGGGGCAATGCCCGTCACCTGATGGCCGGTGCTGAAGATGGTGTTCTCCGTGGGCCCATAGACGTGCACCAACTGCGCCGGTGCACCGTGCGCGAGGACTCGCTGGACACAGGAGGCATCCGCTGCTTCGCCGCCGAAGAGGAGGCCACGCACGCCACGGAACGCGGAGGGCTGGTGTCTCGCGACGTGGTTGAAGAGCGCGGTGGTGAGGAAGAGGACGGAGATGCGCTCCTCCTGAAGCCGCGCTGCGAGGTCCGACGGATCGACGACCTCGTTCTTGGAAAGGATGACGAGCGTGGCGCCGTTGAGCAGGGCGCCCCAGATTTCAAAGGTGGACGCGTCGAACGAAGCGGTGGCCGCCTGGGCGACACGGTCATCCGGAGTCACCTGGAAGTAGTCGGCATGGACCACCGTGCGGCAGACGCCTCGATGGGAAACGCCCACCCCCTTGGGCACTCCCGTGGAGCCGGAGGTGTAGATGATGTTGGCCAGGTCATCGCCACCGGTGTCACAGGGAAGCGCGTGGGTGTCTCCGTGCGCCAGCGCTGAAGCGAGCGCATCGAGACCGAGAATGGGGCACTCGCCCAGGTTCGAAGGCAGACGTGAGGCGAGGGAAGCGTCCGTGAGGATGGCGGACAACCGCGCGTCGCGAGCCATGAAGGCGATGCGGTCAGCGGGGTACTCCGGGTCGAGGGGGATGTAGGCGCCGCCGGCCTTGAGGATGGCGAGGAAGGCGACGACGAGGTCGGCGGAGCGTGGGAGGCAGACGCCGACTTGAGCGCGACTGCGCCCGATGCCCAGCGAGCGCAGGTGCCAGGCGAGCGCGTTGGCGCGAGCATCGAGCTGCGCGTAGGAGAGGGAACCTTCGCCGTGGCGAACTGCGATGGCAGCCGGCCGAGCCTCGACCTGCGCCTGGAAGTGCTGCGTCAAAGAGGTATCCGAAGGATAGGCCCGTGACGTGGCATTCCAGTCCACCAACCAGTGCTGGCGTTCCTCCTCCGAAATCAGCCTCAGCCCATGGACGGACGTGTCCGGCGCGGTGACTGCATCCTCCAGCAGCCGCTGGAAGTGTCTTGCGATGCGCTCGATGGTCTCTGGTTTGAAGAGCGCCGTGGCGTACTCGAGGGCACCTCGTATCCCCTCGTTCGACTCCTCCAGCATCAAGGTCAGGTCGAACTTGGAGGTATGCGTTTGCAGCTCCAGTGCTTCGACCTGGAGGCCCGGCAACTCCGGCAGCGAGCCAGGAGCGTTCTGCAGGGCGAACATGACCTGGACGAGGGGGCCGTGACTGAGGGAGCGCTCGACGTGAAGCTCCTCGACGAGCTTCTCGAAGGGCAGCTCCTGGTGCGCATATGCATCGAGCGCGCAGTCGCGGACGCGGTGGAGAAGCTCGCGGAAGGAGGGGTTGCCGTGGAGGCGGGCACGCAGCGGCAGGGTATTGACGAAGAAGCCGATGAGGCCTTCGAGCTGCGGGTGGGTGCGGTTGGCGATGGGGGTGCCGACGACGAAGTCGAGCTGCCCGGAGTAGCGGGAGAGGAGGAGTTGAAAGCCGGCGAGGAGCGCCATGAAGAGGGTGACGCCCTCCTGGCGAGCGAGGGACTCCAGCGCGAGGTGAAGCGAGCGAGGAAGGACGAAGCGGAAGGTGTCACCGGAGAAGCGCTGGACGGGAGGCCGAGGAAAGTCGGAGGGCAGCTCCAGGACATGCGGCGCGCCGTCGAGGTGCGCGGTCCAGAAGTCGAGCTGGCGCTGGAGGACGTCGCCCTGGAGCCACTGGCGCTGCCAGGCGGCATAGTCGGCGTATTGGATGGGGAGCGGGGCCAGCGGGGACGGTTGGCCGGAGCGCCGGGCGCGGTACTCCGCGGACAGCTCTCGGTAGAGGACGCCCAGGGACCAGCCATCGGAGACGATGTGGTGCAGGTTGAGCAGCAGGATGTGCTGCTCGGTAGTCAGCGTGACCAACAGGGCTCGGAGCAGCGGGCCTGTCGCCAGGGAGAAGGGCGTCTCCGCTGCATGTTGGATGACGTCGCGGACGGCGATGTCGTCACTGTGCCGGGCGTCCAACTGAAGCTCGAACGTCTCGAGGAGGGTCTGGGTCGGAGCACCGTTTCCCGGGAAGCAGGTGCGCAGCGCCTCATGCCGGTCGACCACCGCGCGAAGGGCACCATGCAATGCAGCAATGTCCAGCGGCCCCGTCAGCCGGATGGCCATGGGGAGGTTGTAGACCCGCTGATCGTCATGGAACTGGCTGAGGAACCACAGCCGCTCCTGGGCGAATGACAGAGGCATTGCCCTGTCACGCGGAGCCACGGGGATGATGGCCGGGCCTGATTCCGCCTGTCCCTTGAGTCGCTGCTCCACCGCGCGGGCGAAGGACTCAACGGTCGGCATCTCGAACAGCACTCGAACAGGGACGGTGACGCCCAAGGCCTCCTGCACTCGCGAAACCACTTGGGTGGCCAGCAGCGAGTGTCCACCCAGTTCGAAGAAGTTGGCCATGACGCTGATGGCCTCGTGTCCCAGCACCGCGCTCCAGATGGCCGCGACCTGTTCCTCGCGAGGCGTCCTGGGGCTGGTGAATGCGGAATCCTCGAACCACCCCTGGGACGTCGGGGCGGGCAAGGCCCGGCGGTCCAACTTGCCGTTGGGTGTGAGTGGAAGCGCATCCAGCACGACGAACGCACCGGGCACCATGTAGCTCGGAAGCGTCTCTCGCAGATGGTCGCGCAGCAGCATGGGCGCGGCCTCGGTCGCGACGTAGGCCACCAGTCGTTTGTCTCCGGGCACGTCCTCGCGAACGAGCACGGCGACCGCACGCACCGCCGGATGTCGACGCAGGGCGGCTTCGATTTCGCCCAGCTCGATTCGGAAGCCCCGCAGCTTCACCTGGTTGTCGCGACGGCCGAGGTACTCCAGCGCGCCATCGGCGCGGCGGCGGACCAGGTCTCCCGTGCGGTAGAGGCGTTCTCCGGGGGTGGTGGAGAAGGGATGGGGAATGAAGCGCTCGGCGGTGAGGCCGGGGCGCTCCCAGTAACCCAAGGCCAGACCGTCCCCGCCGACGAACAGCTCTCCCGTGACACCGTTGGGCACCGGCTGGAGCTGCATGTCCAACACATATGCGGTGCCATTGGAAACGGGGTGACCGATGGGCACGGACGTCACGGGCCCCGGGCCTGCCTTGAACCACGTGCTGAAGGTGGTGTTCTCCGTGGGGCCATAGCCGTTCAGCAGTGTCTCTGGCGCGCCATGCGACAGCACCGCGTTGACGCAGGCCACGTCGGCGGCCTCCCCGCCGAACACCACCCAGCGCAGGTGCCCGAAGGCATCGGGCCGCGTGAGAGCCGTCAGGTTGAAGAGGGCCGTGGCGATGACCAACGCGGTGACTCGTTCCTCGCGCAGCTTGTGCGCGAAGACCGACGGTTCGAGGACCTCCTCCTTCGAGAAGATGACCAGCGTGGCACCGCTGAGCAGCGCGCCCCAGATCTCCAGTGTGGAGAGGTCGAACGCGACGGTGGTGACGTGCGCCACCCGGTCCTCGGGGCCCAGCCGGAGGTGGTCGGCATCGAAGACCATCCGGCAGACGCCTCGGTGGGAGATGCAGACGCCCTTGGGCGTTCCCGTGGAACCGGAGGTGTAGATGACGTGCGCCAGGTCCGAAGCGGTGGCGTCACACGGAGGCGGGTGTGTCTCCCCGCGCGCCAGCGCTGATGCGAGCGTATCGAGTTCGAGAAGGGAGCACGCATCCAGGCTCGAAGGCAGCCGTGAGGAAAGGGAGGCGTGGGTGAGGATGGCGGACAGCCGCGCGTCGCGAGCCATGAAGGCGAGGCGGTCGGCGGGATAGTCCGGGTCGAGAGGAACGTAGGCGCCGCCCGCCTTGAGGATGGCCAGAAAGGCGACGATGAGGTCGGCGGAGCGGTGGAGGCAGACACCGACCTGGGAGCGGCGGCGTCCGACTCCCAGCGAGCGCAGGTGCCAGGCCAGCGCATTGGCCCGGGCATCCAACTCCCTGTAGGAGAGGGAGACCTCACCGTGCCGAAGCGCGACGGCGTCGGGCCGAGCCGCGACCTGCGCCTGGAAGAGCTGCGTCAAAGAGGCATCCGAAGGATAGGCCCGTGACGTCGCGTTCCAGTCCACGAGCATGCGCTGGCGCTCATCACGCGAGAGCAGGTCGGTGTGTCCGACGGGGAGCTGCGGTGCCCGGGCCACGGCGTCAAGCAGTCGCAGGTAGTGCGTGGCCAACTGCTCCACGGTGGCCGGCTCGAAGAGCGCGGAGGCGTATTCGATGGTGCCTCGCAGGCCATCAGCGGACTCCTCCAGCGCCACGAAGAGGTCGAACTTGGCCGTCCGCGTCTCCAGCGGCACGGGCGTGACGTCGAGCCCGGGGAGTTGGAGCATCGAGCCCGGCGCGTTCTGCAAGGCGAACAGCACCTGCACCAGCGGGACGCGGCCCGGCTCGCGGGCGACATGCAGCGCGTCGACCAGTCTTTCGAAGGGCAGCTCCTGATGGGCGAAGGCCTCCAGGCAAACGTCCCGGACCCGGCCGAGGAGTTGGTGGAAGGAGGGATTGCCGTGCAGGCGCGCGCGCAGCGGCAGCGTGTTGACGAAGAAGCCGATGAGTCCTTCGAGCCGCGGGTGGGGACGGTTCGCGACAGGCGTTCCCACCACGAAATCAAGCTGGCCGGAGTAGCGGGACAGCAGGTGCTGGAACGCTCCCAGGAGCGCCATGAAGAGCGTGGCGCCTTCCCGCCGAGCGAGGTCCTCCAGCGAGGCCCTCAGCGAACGCGGAACGGTGAAACGGACCGTATTGCCCGCGACGTGCTGAACGGACGGGCGCACGAAGTCGGTGGGCAATTCCAGAACGTGCGGGACGCCGTCCAACTGTGCCGTCCAGAAGTCGAGCTGACGTTGGAGCACATCCCCCTGGAGCCATTGGCGCTGCCAAGCGGCGTAGTCGGCGTACTGGAGGGGCAGGGGCGGCAGCGGGGACGCCTTCCCGGTGCATCGGGCAAGGTACTCGGCGGACAGCTCGCGGTAGAGCACCCCGAACGACCAGCCATCCGAGATGATGTGGTGCAGGTTGAGCACGAGGACGTGCTGCTCCGCCGACAGCTCCAGCAAGCGTGCGCGGAACAACGGGCCGTCCGCGAGGGAGAACGGCGTATCCGCCTCGTGCTGCATCACCGCCCGGGCCTGATGGAGAGACTCCGCCGTGCGCCGTTCCATCCGAAGTGTGGGCGTTGCCGCGATGCGCTGCTCCGGCACCCCGTCACCCGGGAAGGACGTGCGGAGGGACTCATGGCGTTGGACCAGCGCCTGGAGACTGGACTCCAGGCAGGCGACATCCAAGGGGCCACGCAGCTCGAACGCCATGGGGAGCGAGTA
This sequence comes from Myxococcus sp. 1LA, assembly GCA_046520405.1. Taxonomy (GTDB): domain Bacteria; phylum Myxococcota; class Myxococcia; order Myxococcales; family Myxococcaceae; genus Myxococcus. Next base: position 12,722 of record JBKGHI010000111.1, on the reverse strand, counting down.
GAGCGGCGTGCCTGGCATCAGCCGCTCCAGGAACCACAAGCGTTGCTGCGCGAACGAAACCTGGCGTCGGTCCTCCTCGCTGAATGGACCGAACACCGTGTTCTCGTCCGTGGTGCCCGACGCGGCGGTGGTCAGCGTCGCGCAGAGCTCGCGCACAGTGGGGCGGTCGAAGAGCGCACGGAGGGGAATGGGCTGCTTCAGGACCGCGCGGAGGCGGGCGATGGCCTGCGCGGCCAACAGTGAATGGCCTCCGAGCTCGAAGAAGCTCGTGGTCGCATCCACGCGGGCGACACCCAGCAATTCCGCCCAGACGGCCGCGACGGTCTCTTCCAGCCCTCCCGTGGGGGCGGTGTCCTCCGTCTCACCGGTGGGCGGAAGCTGCTCTGGGCTCGGCAATGCGGGCCGGTCCACCTTGCCGTTGGGCGTGAGCGGCAGCGCGGTCAGCAGGACGAACGCTTGCGGATGCATGTGCGCCGGGAGCGAATGGTGAAGGTGCTCACGCAGCGCATCCACGGAGACCTCCGTGGCCACATAGGCCACCAGTCGCTTGTCCCCGGGCACGTCCTCGCGCACGAGCACCGCGGCTTCACGGACCTCCGGATGCAGGCGCAGCGCGGCTTCGACCTCGCCCAGCTCGATTCGGAAGCCGCGCACCTTCACTTGATGGTCACGCCGGCCAATGAACTCCAGCGCGTCGTCTGACCCACGCCGCACGATGTCGCCCGTGCAGTACATGCGGCTTCCCGGGACGGTGCTCCCCGGATTCGGGATGAAGCGCTCGGCGGTGAGTTCAGGCCGGTTCCAGTAGCCCCAGGCCAGTCCGTCGCCACTGACGAAAAGCTCTCCCGTGGTGGCCGGCTGAAGCCATTCATCCAGCACCGCCGTGGCGCTATGGGCCACGGCCTTCCCAATGGGCACGGTGTGCGCGTCCGGGGCCACGTGCGACGTCAGGTGCCACGAGCTGAAGGTCGTGTTCTCCGTGGGCCCATAGACGTGCAGCAGCCGCGCCGGAGCGCCCTGCGTGAGGACGTCGCGGACGCAGTCGGGGTCCACGGCTTCACCGCCGAACAGCAGCGCGCGCAAGGGCCGGAACGCGGCGGGCTGGGTGCGCGCGACGTGGTTGAACAGCGCGGTGGTGAGGAACAGCGCGGAGATGCGCTCCTCCTCGATGCGCCGGGAGAGCAGGGCCGGGTCCAGGACATCGTCCTTGGTCAGGATGACCAGGGTGGCGCCATTGAGGAGCGCGCCCCAGACCTCGAAGGTGGAGGCATCGAAGGAGACGGTGGCCGCCTGGGCCACGCGGTCCTCGGGCTCGAGCTGGAGGTAATCCGTGCCGAGCACCAGCCGGAGCACCCCGCGATGCGGAACGCAGACGCCCTTGGGGGCCCCCGTGGAGCCAGACGTGTAGATGACGTACGCGAGGTCCTCGGGCCCGGCGGCCGGCGCCAGGGGAACATCGTCATTCGTGGGTTCCGCGCCCGGGACGTCGATGCACAGCGTCTGCCAGTCGCCCTCCGGAAGCCGAAACACCCAGTCTGTCTGGGTGATGACCACGCGCAGCCCCACGTCGGAGGCCATGAAGGCGAGCCGCTCCGCCGGGTACTCCGGGTCCAATGGAACATAGGCACCTCCCGCCTTGAGGATGCCCAGGAGCGCGATGACCAGGTCCGTGGAGCGGGGGAGACACACACCGACGCGTGGATGCTCCCCTCCCACCCCCGCGGCACGTAGGCGCCGGGCGACGCGGTTCGCCTCCGCGTCAAGCTGGGCGTAGGTGAGGGTACGGCCCTCACACGTCGTGGCCACGGCGTTGGGCCGCCGCGTCACCTGAGCGGTGAAGGCATCCACGATGCTGCGAGGGCCCTGGTTGCGGACGCAAGGCAACTGCTCGGAGGAATGGGGCATGTTGGCGCGTCGCCCTCCGGTGAGAACAGGCTGATAGCGCCTTCGCCAGACAGCACGGAGACGGGTGAAACAGGGCCTGACGCGTGTCTCACGTTTAGCGGCGAGAGCCGAAGGCGCGCAAGATTGGCCTTCCTTACGCCCCCCTGGCAGGGAGGCTCCGCGCCAGGGAGGCGGCTACTTGCGCCGTGAACGCCACGCGTCACGACTTTGCCCCCAGAGGTCGACGGGCCTGGTGTCGAACGGCGGCGGAAGCTGCCCCGGCCCGAGCAATCGTGAGCCCAGGCGGCGAGCCACCTCCTGGGAGGGGGTGTTCTCCGGGACGATGCAGTGGATGACGTCCGTCCATCCAAGGTGCTCGAAGGCCCAGTCCATGGTCGCCGTTGCCGCCTCGGTGGCGTAGCCGCGCCCCCAGTAGCTGCGAAGCAGGCCCCATCCAATCTCCGTGCCGGGCCAGCCATCCGGCTTCCAGGGCCCCACGCGTCCCACCCACGCGCCCGTCGACTTCTCCAGGACGGAGAACATCGCGAAGCCCTGGAGCGACCAGGAACCCGCCATCACACACACGTTGCGCCACGCCATCGAGCGAGGCTGGACGCCCCCAATGAAACGCGCCGACTCCTCATCAGCCATCAGCGCCGCGAAACCTTCCAGGTCCTCCATCGTCGGGGGCCGGAGCAGCAGACGCGCGGTTTCGAGCACAGGAACGGTGGAGGTCACGTGAAGTCTCCAAGCGGAGGGTGTGAGCTGTGTTGACTGTCGGTGAAAACGAGTTCAGTCTGGAATTACTTTCCAATCTGAATTTCATGGTTGTCCTTCGAGGAGAGGCCTGTGTCTTTGAAGAACCTGTTTCGAACGATGGTGGTAGTGGGTGTTTGTGTGAGCACTTCCGCCGCGGCGCGGTATCCGGACGCGGATGGTTATATCAACCAGAGCCGGTACCTCCCGGTGGGAGATCCAAACCTGGACCCCAACTGGGACTGGACGGTCATCGGCCCCGGCCACACGCTCTACTACAAAGACCTGAACGGCGTGATTCGCTCCAACCTGGTGCAGGTGCCGTTCCTGACGGGTGGGCACCCGCTCAACACGTTGGAGAAGGACATGTACCCGGAAGACGGCTGGGTGCTGGCCTTCCGTGACTTCGGGTCGCCCTCGGCGGCGCCGGACATGCCCTTCTTCGCGCTGTACAACAAGTACCGCGGCATCCTCCGGGCGATGCTCTACAACTCCCGGGGCTTTGCATACAGCCAGTTCAACCTGTCGTTGAGCTGGAAGGACGCCTCGGCCACGGGCGCGCTGCTCACCTATTCGTCGTCCAGCCGCGGCTACCGCAACAACTACGACCCTGCGCAGGTGGAGAACTTCCTGGTGGAGGCCAACGCCGCCGGCGGGTGGATCTACGGCGACTTCATGCTGACGGGGTATGACCCGTCGATGAACCCCGCAGCGCAGCTCCGGCTGAAGCTGAGCGGCATCGACACGTCGAGCCTCACCCTGGAGTCGACGGAGTTCTCGCTGTCGGAGATCCTCACCGACGCCAATCCCGGTGGCGCCAGCAGCTCGGGCGGAAATCTGGTGGACGCGGCGAAGGCGGGCCACAAGTTCCGCCCCGCGTGAGCCGCTCAACTTCGAGGGCTCGCTCAAGATGAGCGGCACCATCAACCAGTCGCATCCGCTGTACTCGACGGACCTGGGGCTCACGTACGCCATTGGCAACAGCCCGCCGGACTACTACCGGCCGGTCAACAACATCGTCTGGGGCGTCTTCAACATGGATTCCCGCCCCGGCATCACTCGCGACTTCGAGCTGGTGTGCCCCACCGGCAACCGGCTGGATTGCTACCGGCGCACCGAGCTGTACGTGGCGTCGCTGCCGTACGTCTTCAATCCGTCCGCTGGGCTCCAATTGAAGTCCATCAAGTTTGCCCACACGTTCGGCTCCAGCTCGGAGCCCACGCCCTTCAGGGGCGTGCCGTCGCGGACGGTCTTCATCGACAACCAGCCCCTTCCCAATGGCATCGCGATTGAGGTGAAGATGCGCACCACCAGCCCCACGCGGTACTTCGACGACGACCTGGTTTTCTACAAGGTCTACACGTCCGCCACGACGCCGTAGCCGCTGACAGTCGCATTCAAACCGCCAGGCGGCGACGGAACACGCCGCCTGGCGGGAACGACGGCTGCCGACTACAGGCCAGGCCGGCACACCTTGCCATCGCAGTAAAAGCCATCCGGACAAGGCTTCGGCTCATCCACCTTGCACATCGGCAATTCCTGCTCCTGGTCCGCAAGCATCGGGTTCAGGTTCTCGTCCATGGGGCCACCACAGCCCACCATGGCCAGCACCGCGAGGACTCCCAAGCCACTCCGCAGCATGTTGCGCATCATTTCGGCTCCTCCTGGGTGGAGGCCCTTACAGTCCTTCAACTCGGGAGAAGCGTCAAATGACGTTTACCAGATGCGGACGCGCTGGTCGGGCGCCAGGTACAGCGTCTGGCCGGGCTTGACATCGAACGCGCCATACCAGGCATCCTGGTTGCGCACGGTGGCGGTGCGGTAGGGGCCCGGGGCGTGTCCGTCCGTCATGATGATGCGGCGCAGGTACGGCTCGCGGTAGTTGGTGCGCCACACCTGTCCGAAGCCGAGGAAGAAGCGCTGGTCCCCGCTGAACCCGTCGATGACGGGCGCGGGCTTCCCCCCCAGGGAGAGCTGGTAGGCGTCATGGGCCACGGCGACGCCCGCCATGTCCGCGATGTTCTCTCCCAGCGTCAGCTCGCCATTCACAGACAGGTCCGGCAGCGGGCGGTAGGCGTCGTACTGGGCCGCCAGGGCCTTGCCGGCGGCCTGGAACTTGGCTTCGTCCTCCTTCGTCCACCAGTTCTCCAGCTTGCCGCGCGAGTCGAACTTGGCGCCCACGTCATCGAAGCTGTGGACGATTTCGTGGCCGATGACGGCGCCGATGCCGCCGTAGTTCACGGCCGGGTCCGCGTTCGCGTCGAAGAAGGGCGGCTGGAGGATGGCGGCCGGGAAGATGATGGAGTTCTGCTGCGGTGAGTTCAGCGCGTTCACCAACTGCGGGACCATGTACCACTCCTTCCGGTCCACGGGCTGGCCCAGCTTGGCGAGGTTGCGCTGGTACTCGAAGCGGATGCCGCGCTCCGCGTTGCCGTAGGCGTCACCGGGGACGATTTCGAGCCCCGAGTAGTCCCGCCACTTCTCCGGATGGCCGATGCTGGCCTGGAGCGTGCCCACCTTCTCCTTGGCCTTGGCCCGCGTCTCCGGGGACATCCACGTCAGCGCGTCGATGCGCTTGTCGAACGCGGTGATGATGTTGCGGACCATGGCCTCTGCTTCCGCCTTCACCTCCGGCGGGAAGTACTTCGCCACGTAGAGCTTGCCCACCGCCTCGCCCATGAGGGCGTTGGTGGTGTCCTCGCCGCGCTTCCAGCGCTCCCGCAGGGCGGGCGTGCCGCTGAGCGTCTTGCCGTTGAAGGCGAAGCTCTCATCGATGAACGCCTTCGGCAGGACGGGCGCCGCGCGGGCCACCGCGTGGAAGGCCAGGTAGTCCTTCCAGGCCTGGAGCGGCTCGCTCTGGGTGAGCTTCGACAGGGCCGTCAGCGCGCTCGGCTGCCAGACGATGAACTGCTCCTGCGCTCCCAGACCCGCGGCGTCGAAGAACTCCTTCCACGCGAGGCCGGGCGCGCGCTTCGCGAACTCCGCGCGGGGCCAGGGGTTGTTCGCCTTGGACACGTCGCGCGTGTCCACCTGCGACCAGTGCGCCTGGGCAATCTTCTTCTCCAGCGCGAAGACGCGGCTGGCGCGCGCCTCCACGTCATCGAAGCCAGCCAGCTTCAGCATGGCCGCGATGTGCGCCTGGTAGCTCTTGCGCAGCTCCGTGAAGCGCGGGTTGTCCACCAGGTAGTAGTCCCGGTCGGGCAGCCACAGGCCGCCTTGCAGCAGATAGGGGGCGTAGCGCGACGGCTCGTTCAGGTCCTCGGCCACCCAGAGGCCGAAGAGCCGGTCCGTGGTGACGTCGCCCATGTTGAGCGCGTCCACGTCCGAGCGCAGGGTGGCGCCCAGCGCCGTGGCCAGCTGCTTGCGCTGGGCAATGGCGGCGATGCGGTCCAGCTCCGGCTTCAGCGGCGCCGTGCCCTTGGCCTCGATGGCCGCCTCATCCATGAAGGTGGCGAAGATGTCGCCCACCTTCCGGGCCTCGCTGCCCTCGGGGGCCTGGCGCTGCGCCTCGATGAGCTCGCGGTTGCGCTGGTCCGCCTGCTCCGCCAGCGTGGTGAACATGCTGTAGCTGGAGCGGTCCGAGGGAATCTCCGTCCGCTTCACCCAGGTGCCGTTGGCGAACCCGTAGAAGTCGTCACCGGGGGTGACACCGCGGTTCATCCCGTCGGTGTCGAAGCCGAAGGTTCCATACGTGGGCTTCGGCTTGGGCGCCGGCGTCTCGGCGGGCGCCGTGGCCACGGGGGCAGGGGGCTCCGTCTTCTCCGCGGAGCTGGAGGAAGCACACGAGGTGAGCAGGGCGGAGGTGCACGCGGAGACCAGCACATGCCTGGCGCCGGGGAATCGTCGATGGGGATGTGTCAAGGGACGCTCCTGAAACAGGGGGCTGCGAGCAGCAGACCGGGGATATAGACGGTCTGCCGCGCGAAGGCGCGGACCGAACAACGGATTCGGCGGTTTCATCCCGGCCGACACAGTCGCCGAACGGCCGGGCCACACCTCGGGGCGGCGTGACGAACGCCTAGCTTTCCATGGAGCCGGCGCCGCGATGTGTCCGCGCCCCGACATCCAGGAGGCTCCCATGCGGCTGTTGTTCCGAATCACCCCCGTGCTGTTGGGGCTGGCGCTGGCGGCTTGCTCGGGCATTCGCGTCAACACCAACTACGACCCCACGGCCGTCGAACGCATCGAAGGCTTCCGAAGCTACGCCTGGCTGCCGCAGCCGCAGGGCAAGGACTCACGCGTCTACAACGACATCGTCGACGTGCGGGTGCGCATGGCGGTGGACCAGGAGCTGAAGGCTCGCGGTTACCAGCGCGTGGACATGTCCGATGACCCCGACTTCCTCTTGGGGTGGCAGGGCGCCATCAACACCAAGGTGGCCGTCAGCACGGTGGACTCCTTCTATGGCTATCCCTGGGGGCCCTACTGGAGTCCGTGGAGCGCCTACTACGGCCCCTGGGGCTATCCGTATGGCATGGGGGGCCCGAGCACCTATGTCCGTGAATACGACGTGGGCACGCTCATCCTCGATGGCGTGGACGCCCGGGAGCAGCGGCTCGTCTGGCGGGGCACGGCCCAGGCCGAGCTCGATCGGAACCTGTCTCCCGATGCGCTCCAGAAGAAGATCAACGACGCCGTGCACAAGATTCTGTCGCGCTTCCCACCTCGCCCGGAATCGTCCTGAGCCAGGGCGCATGCCACCGCGTTTCCCGTTGCGTGGGGGCAGCTCGGCCGCCAGTATTAGACCATTGGTCCAACCATTGGTCCAAAAGGGGCGCGCGATGAATGAAGCGACGGGCTTGGAGCACGGCGAGCAGTGGGCGGCGCACTGGTACGCGGTGGCCCGAAGTCCGGCGCTGGGGAAGGGACGGCCCCTGGGCATCCAGCGTCTGGGGCGGCGGCTCGTGCTCTGGCGGGACGCGGCGGGCGTGGCCCACTGCGCGGACGCGGCTTGTCCTCATCGAGGCGCGGACCTGGGGCTCGGGCGCGTGCGGGAAGGGGCGCTGGAGTGCCCCTACCATGGCTTCCGCTACGACGGAGGGGGCGCCTGTCTGGCCATGCCCTGTGAAGGGCGTGACGCGAAGCCCTCACGCGCGCTCGCGCTGCGCGTGCATCCGGTGCGGGAGGCGCATGGGTTCATCTGGGCCTGGCTGGGCGGACAGGCCCGAGCGCCGCTTCCCGCGCTGCCGTGGCTCCCGGGCGCGCCGGAGCCTGATGCGAGCAGCGCGTCCGTGGAGGAGGTCTGGAGCGCGCGCTTCACGCGGGTCATGGAGGGGATGATGGACCTCCACCACTTTCCCTTCGCGCACCGGCGCTATGTCCCGCCGGGCTACACGCGGCTGGACCCCTACGAGGTGCACGTGGAGGAGGGGGCCATCCGGACCGTTGGCTGGCTCCGCAAGGAGGCGCGGCCGCCAGGGACGGGGATTCGCTTCGACATCCACGTGGGCTACCCGGGGATGCTGCATCTTCGCTTCACGCCCCGGCTGGAGGCCGCCGTGGTCTGTACCCCGGTGGACGGTGAGCACACGTGGATTGCCGCGCGCTTCCACCAGGAATACGTCCGGTTGCCGGGGCTGCGGTGGCTGGCCGCGCGGCTGGCGATTGCGTTCGAGTTCCGCTTCATCCAGCCCGATGACCACCGGATGGTCCGCTCCAGCCTGCCGCGCTCCGGTGCGCTGACGCATGGCACGCTCGTCAGGTCGGACCGCGCCATCGTCGCGTGGCACCAGTTGCATCGCGCGGCGCTCGGCGACACCCCTGACGCATCCTGATAGAAGTCTGGCGCCCGATGCCCCGTTCCCGCTCCAGCAGGCTCGACCCCGAGCGCCGCCAGACACTCCTCGACGTGGCCGCGGAGGAGTTCGCGGAGCATGGCTTCGACGGAGCGTCGTACAACCGCATCCTGGAGCGCGCGGGGTTCTCCAAGGGCGTCGCGTACTACTACTTCGAGGGCAAGGACGACCTGTACGCCGCCGTGCTGGCCCTCACGTTGGAGGCGCTGGCGCAGCGCTTCGGTGCGTGGCAGCGGCCTCCAGACGCGGACGGCTTCTGGCTCGCGCTGCGTGAGCGCTACTTCGCGCTGACGGCGTGCATCATCGACGACGAGCGCTCGGCCCGGCTCCTCCGTGGCATGACGCAGGCGCGCACCCATCCCAAGCTCCAGGAGGCGTGGCTGCGCTTCGAGGCGCCGCTGGTGGCGTGGTTCCAACGGGTGCTCGAGGACGGGCGCGCGCTGGGCGCGGTGCGGGCCGATGTGCCGGAGTCCCTGCTGCTGACCTCCCTCATGGGCATTGGCCAGGCGTCGGACGGATGGCTGCTGGAGCAATGGGCCCAGAAGGGGGCTCCCGCGCTCCGGAAGGGCGCCGAGCAGGTGTTCTCCCTCTTCGAGGACCTGCTGGCGCCCAGGCCCGTGGGACCGTCCTCCGCGAAGCGGCGTTAGACGGCCCCACGGAGAGGCGCATCCGCGTCAGTACGAGCAGGCGCGGTTGAAGCAGTACCCCTGGGTTCCCCGGCAGACGCAGTCCGCGTCATCGGAGCATTTGGTGGTGGGGCAGAACGGTCCGCCGCCCCCACCGCCACCACCGCCTCCGAACGTGTAGCTGCACGCGTTGCGGGAACACGTCACCGACCTCGCGGTGGGGCACGCGTCCCAACATTCCTGTTCGGAGCTGCACCGGACGCTCATGCAGACGAGTCCGGAGGCCTCCTCCTCCACGCGGACGTCGGAGGTGGACGGCGTGCTCTGCGAGCACACCGCCGCGCTCGCCAGGGGCAGGGTGGATTCAGAAGGCTCCGCGCTCGCCGAGGCCGCGGCGAAGGCCAGCAGGACGGCGACGCTCCAGGACAGACTGTGTCGGCGGGAAGGCATGGTGACACTCCTCAAGCCCCGACGAGGCCCCTGGCGATGTGCAAGGGTTCCGGGGATGTCGAGGGTATCACGGCTGCATCTGTCCATACGGCGGGTGCGATTCCTGTTCCCCTGGCGCACGGGGCCGTCAATCATCCGGCCATGCCCCAGCCCGCATGGACTTCTCCCGTGCCCCGTAGCGTGCAGCGACGGGTTCGAGCGCTCGTCTTCGTCACGGTGTTCCTGGACCTGGTGGGCTTCGGCCTCATCATCCCGCTGCTGCCGTTCTACGTGGAGTCCATGGGCGGTTCGGCCACCACGGCCGGTGTGCTGCTGGCGTTGTTCTCCTTCGCGCAGCTCGTGGCGTCACCGATTCTGGGGCGCCTGTCGGACCGGGTGGGGCGCCGCCCCGTCATCCTGTTGAGCCTGTTGGGCAACGCCATCTCCATGGCGCTGTTCGCGTACTCCACCCACGTCCAGTGGCTGCCGTGGCTGTTCGCGTCGCGGCTGCTCGCCGGTGCCACCGCGGGCAACCTGGCGGCGTGTCAGGCGGCGGTGGCGGACGTCACGGATGAGCATGGACGGGCGGCGGGCATGGGCCGCGTGGGCGCGGGCATTGGCCTGGGCATGGTGCTGGGGCCCGTCATCGGGAGCGTCCTCCATGTGTACGGCGCCTGGGCGCCGCCGCTGGCGGGCGCGGTGCTGGCGGCCGCGGCGATGCTGGGCGTGTTCTTCTTCTTTCCGGAGACGCACCATCCGCAGGCCGCGACGCATGACACGCCAGGGCGCCCCCGCGTCCGCCTGTCGGAGGTCCTGGCCCGGCCCGGCCTGGGCGCGGTGGTGGCGCTGACGTTCCTGGTGTTCATCGGCATGACGAACCTCCAGGTGTCGCTGGGGCTGCTGGCCCAGGCGCGCTTCGGCTGGGGCGAGCGGGAGATTGGACGCCTCTTCGCGCTGATGGGCCTGGTCACCTTCGTGCTTCAGGCCTTCGTCATCGGCTGGCTGACGCGCCGGGTGCGGGACACGACGCTGGTGCTGGTGGGGGCCACGAGCATGGGGGCGGGGCTCGCGTGCATCGCCGCCGCGAACCATGGCGCCATGCTGGTGCTGGCCATGGTGCTGGTGGGCTCGGGGACGGGGTTGTTGCAGCCGCTGATGGCCAGCCTGGCCTCCGGGTTCGCGGGCCGCGAGTTGCGCGGCGGCGTGCTGGGCGTGGTGCAGTCCGCGGGAGGGCTGGCGCGCGTGGTGGGGCCGGTGTGGAGCGGCTACCTCTACTCACGGTTGGGGCCGGGCGCGCCCTTTACCAGCGGCGCCGCGGCGTCGGGGATCGCGCTGTTGGTGGCGGTATCGCTCCTGCGGCGGCGCGTTCCAGACGCACCGCCGCCGTCGAGCATGAAGGCCTGAGGCACGCGGTCCGCTGCGTGCCCCCGTGAGGCTTACAGGCAGTACTGGGCGAAGGTCGGGCTGCTGCAGAGCTTCTGGAAGGCCGTCACGTCGCAGGTGTCGGCCCCCGGGACGCTGTTGCAGGGATTGCCAATGGGGCTGCCGTAGTCCATGCAGGAGAACTCGACGCGCTCTCCATGGAGCGTGGTGACGGCCACCACGCGGTTGTCGTACTGACCGTTGACGACGCAGCGGTCCTCCACGCCCACGCGGTCCGCGGTGTAGACCCCGTGGGACAGGATGTTGGGGCACTCCACCGTGCAGCTCGCGGGCGTCTCGGGCGGGCGGAAGCCGTACATGAAGGTGTTGGGCTGACCGGTGATGGCGGCGAGCGTGCCCGTTGGCGCGCCCGAGGCGCTCAGCGGGTCACCGGTGCCATTCCAGTTCCCCTTGGCGAGCGAGTACGTGTTCACGCCCACGGCCGCGAGCGCGGTGAGCGCGTCCGCGTGGCTTCCGGCCGCGCCGTAGAAGGTGCGGAAGGCGCGGACCTCTCCCGGGGCGAGCGAGCCCAGCCGGAAGTCGAACTGCGCGCCCAGGTCGCCCGGGCCCACGTTGGTGAAGTCACCCACGCCTCCCATGAGAGGGAAGTTGGGCGCCAGGGGAGACAGCGAGACGAAGTTGTTGTCGACCGCGCCCACCACCCACGGGTTGCCCGCGGTGCCCGTGATGGTGACGTACTCGGAGAAGGTGTTGGGCAGGATGTCGTAGTCGATGCCGCGCGTGTAGCGCAGGTCTGCGACGACGGCCGTGCCGATGTTCTCGATGAGGACGTTCACCTGGTACAGGAAGCTCGTCACCGGTGACGGCGTGTAGATGTGCGTCACGCGGAAGGTGTCGCCGACCCGGACCACCGACATGGTGGAGATGGGGGAGGGCGCGTTGATCTCCACCGTGATGTTGGAAGAGGCGCCGCAGTCCGCGGAGCTGTAGCCGGTGATGCCCAGGTCGGCGCTCGCGACGCCCCAGCCCTCACACGGGCTCCCGGGGGCCGCCGCTTCGCCGTTCGTGGGCAGGTAGCGCAGGCCAATCCAGCTCGTGCCGTGCATGCCGCTGGAGACGGGGTTGGTGGGACACGGAATGTTGAGGTGGCCGGCGGGCGCGACGCCGAGCCGGACCACCCCGTTGTCAATCATCCCCGGACAGGCGGGGAGCGGCGGAGGGATGAGGTTCGTTTCGGTGGGGAGCGACCGCTTCAACGCCTTCGCGTTCTGCGGGTGGGGCCGCGACTTCGCGTCCACGCCGACATGCGTCTCCGGCGCCGAGGCCAGGGCCTGCCCGCTCCAGGAAAAGGCGCAGAGCAGTGCCATGTGCAGCCAGCGCTGGGGCTTCATTGAAACGCGCATCCAGTGTCTCCTGTGCCCGGGAGCCGGGCCGTGAAGGGGCGTGCTGTGCCGCCGAGGCGTGAGGGCTCGCGGCGCCAGGGGCGTGGCCCGTGGCTCGCCCAGCCTAGTCAGTTACGGAACGTATGGGTGAGCTGTTCCCCATGTCACAGTGACACAGGGTGTAGCGGCGCATCCGGGGATGAAGATGGGCGGTGCCCAACGCGAAGGGCGCGCCCCATCCTTGGAAACTGGGAAGGCCGGCGGGATGATCTCCAGGCACGCTCCGGGTTGCGTCTGGCCCGGTGAATGCCTTGCGAGGAGCCTGTTGTGGCGAAGCGCGTCCGGTCTGTCGGCGAATGGGTCGACCTCCTTTCCTCGTCATCCGCGTCGGAGCGTGCGCAGGCCGTGGAAGCGCTGGGTGCGGCGCTGGGCGCGGAAGGCGAGGGGTCGCGCGAGCAGACCGCCCA
>JBKGHI010000110.1:0-25875 GCA_046520405.1 Myxococcus sp. 1LA | reverse complement strand
CGGGCGCCGCGGCGGCCACCGCGGGCGTGCTCAAGGACGAGGCCGCGTTGCCGGGTGTGGAGGCCCTTGCGGCGCGTGTCCTCCAGACGCCGGGAGACCTGGCCGACCCCGTGGCGGGCGCGTTGGTCGCGCTCCAGGGCCCGGCGGCCGAGCCCCGGCTGCGTGAGTGGCTCCAGCACCCTCAGGCCAATGTGCGGCGCGTGGCCGCGCAGGCCCTCACCCAGTTGACGGGGCAGCGGGTGCGCTCGACGCGCGTGGAGCTGCCCGCGTACACCTTCCGCCCTCCGTCCGCGCCGGCGCGGGCCGGGCTGGTGTTCCGCACCGACAAGGGCGACATCACCGTCCGGCTGGACGCGGAGGAGGCGCCCCTCACGTCGGGCAACCTCCATTCGCTGGCGCGCAAGGGGTACTTCAACGGCGTCACGTTCCACCGCGTGGTGCCGGACTTCGTCGCCCAGGGCGGAGACCGCGCGGGGACGGGGAGGGCGGGCCGGGCTATTCCATCCGCTGCGAGATGACGCGCCGGCCCTACCACCGTGGCACCGTGGGCATGGCGCTGGCCGGGAAGGACACCGGCGGCAGCCAGTTCTTCTTCACCCACGCGCCGCAGCCGCACCTGGATGGCCGCTACACGGCCTTTGGCGAGGTGGTGTCCGGCATGGACGTGGTGGACGCGCTGCTGGAAGGGGACGTCATCCGCGAGGTGCGCGCGGTGGAGCTGGCGCCCTGAGGACGCCTTGACTCAAGCGCCGCTGGCGCGCGCCAGCGGCGCTTGAGGCCCGAGTGGATCGCTGTTCCAGCGCTTGCTCTCCTCGGCCTCCAGGGCCTCGACTTCCTGGCGGATGCGCTGCCACTCCGTCTCCGGGATGTTGAGGAACGCCTCCGCCAGCGCGGGGTCGAACTGGGTGCCCGAGCAGCGGCGGATTTCATCCCGCGCGACGCTCATGGGGCGGCCCTTGCGGTAGGGGCGGTCGGACGTAATCGCGTCCACCGTGTCCGCGAGGCAGAAGATGCGCGCGCCCAGGACGATGTCCTCGCCCGCCAGGTTCTGCGGGTAGCCCTTGCCGTCCCAGCGCTCCTGGTGCTGGAGCACGATGAGCGCGGCCTCGTGCAGGTAGGGCATCTTCGCCAGCATCCGGTAGCCGAACTCCGGGTGCTTGCGCATCTCCACCCATTCGTCCGGCGTGAGCGGGCCGGGCTTGAGCAGGATGGAGTCGCGCACGCCAATCTTCCCGATGTCGTGCAGCAGCGCGCCTTGCTCCACCACGTCGAGCGCGGCCCCCGACAGTCCGACCTCTTCGGCCAGCCGCCGCGAGTAGAGCGACACGCGGCGTGAGTGCCACTGCGTCTCCGTGTCGCGGTAGTCCAGGGCGCTGATGAGGCCGTCGAGCAGCCCCGTGGTGCGCTCCACCACCCGCCGCTCCAGGTCCCGGTTGATGGCCACCAGCTCCGCGTTCTTCTCCGCGACCTCGCGCGACAGCCGCTCGTTGGCGTCCACCAGCCGGTAGTGGTCGAAGGCCTGCCGGACGCTGCTCGTCAGGTCGCTGAGCGACCAGGGCTTGCCCAGCAGGCGGAACACCTCGCCCCGGTTGACCGCCTCGGACGCGGTGCGGAAGTCCGCCGCCGCCGTCAACATCAGCCGCACGGCCTTGGGGTTCTTCTCCCGCAGCGCCCCGAGCAACTCGATGCCGTTGAGGTACGGCATCATGAAGTCCGTCAGGACGACCTGGAAGCCCACCTCCCGAGCAGCCACGGCCGGGTCGCTGTGGGTGACGACGTCATACCCCTCGGCCTGGAGGATGCGTGACAGGGCGGCCAGGATGAGGACGTCGTCGTCCACGACGAGGATGCGATCCATGCCCGAGGTGCCTCCAGGACAGCGTGCTTGTACAGCTTTATACACGCCGCTACGCGCCCCCAAAAGACCCCCCAGGCCACTTATGCGCTTCTAAGCCATGGAAATCCTTGGAGGTTCTTCCATTCGGGAAGAGAGGTAGAACCACGTCACGCTTGCCTGCCCGCCAAGGTGTGATTTATGGTGCGCTGCAACGCTGGACTGTAGCGCTAACCCCTTGGAATCGTGGAGCAATCTCCGATGGCAAAAGCCCCGGAAGGGCCCGTGCCGGTGGTGGTGATGGGGCTGGGGTTCATCGGTCAGGAAATTGCCCGAGCCGCCCTGTCTTCTCCGGAGGTCGAGCTCATCGGGGCCGTGGACGTTCAGTCCGGCCTGGTGGGTCGCCCGCTGGGGGATGTCCTGGGAGGTCCTGCCCCTCGTGTGAAGGTGTCCGAGTCCCTGGCGCAGGCCGTGGGCAAGCGCAAGGGCGTGGTGGTGCTGCACGCCACCGGCTCGCGGCTGTCCCAGGTCTTCGATCAGATCATGGAGGCGGTGAAGCTGGGACTGCCCGTGGCCAGCACCTGTGAGGAGCTGGCCTTCCCGCACCTGAAGTACCCGGAGCTGGCGGACGAGCTGGACCAGGCGGCGCAGAAGGCGGGTGTCGCCGTGGTGGGCACCGGCGTCAACCCGGGCTTCGTGCTGGACCGGCTGGTGGCGGTCGCCGGGCAGGTGTGCGGCCCCGTTCGGCGGGCCACCGTCACTCGCGTGGTGGACGCGCGCACCCGGCGCGAGGCCCTTCAGCGGAAGGTGGGCGCGGGGCTGACGGAGGACGAGTTCTTCGAGCTGGTGGACAGTGAGCAACTGGGCCATGTCGGCCTTGTTGAGTCCGCGGCGCTCGCGGCCCTCGGCCTGGGGCTGGATTGCGACGACTTCGAAGAAGAAGTAGCCCCCGTGTTCGCCGAGGAGGACATCTCCGGCGGCGCGTTTCCTGTCAGGAAGGGAAGGGTGGCTGGGATGTTCCAGTCCGTGGTGGGGTTGGAGGACGGGCAGGAGCGGGTGCGGCTGGAGCTGACCATCGCCGTGGGGGCGGATGACCCCAAGGACCGTATCGAAATCGACGCTGACCCGAAGCTGGTGTTGGAAATCCCGGGGGGAGTGGCGGGCGACCGGGCCACCGCGAATGCGCTGGTGAATGCCGCGCCACGCTTGACGGCCGCCGAAGCCGGGCTCCTCACGGTGCTCGAGCTTCCGGCCGGACGCTAGAGTCAGGAGAGGAAATGCTGGACAAGAACGCGATCGGCCGCGCCTCGCCGCCGACGCTGAACGAGGTTGAAAAGGGCGCCATCCGTCGTTTCGCGGAGGCCATCGGGGACTACAACCCCATCTACTATGATGAGGAGTACGCCCGGGCGTCGGGGTACCCCACCATCATCGCGCCCCCCACGTTCCCCGCGTCCTTCCACTCCGCGGCGGACTTGCGGGAACTGCTGGGCGTGGGCATCAAGAGCCTGCTGCACGCGGAGCAGGGTTTCGACTACGAGCGGCCCATCTTCGCCGGGGACCGCATCTACGTCTCCACGCGCGTCTCCGACGTCTTCGAGCGGCCGGGCATGTCCGGGAAGATGGACATCGCGGTCATCGAGGACGAAGGCCGTGACGAGGAAGGCAACCTCGTGTTCCGCGCTCGCCGGACGCTGGTGGTCCGCGCCGCCAAGGAGACCCCGTGATGCCCGCGCGCAAGCTGTACTTCGAAGCGATCCGCGTCGGAGATGAACTGCCCGCGTTGGCCAAGGCGCCCGTCGACCGCGTGCAACTGTCGCGCTACGCCGGCGCGTCCGGAGACTTCAACCCCGTGCACGTCGACGAGCTCTACGCCAAGAGCGTGGGCATGCCGAGCGTCTACGCCCCTGGGATGCTCGTCATGGGCATGCTCGGCCAGCTCATCAGCGATTGGGCCCGGGGCGGGCAGATGCGGCGCTACAACGTGCGCTTCATCAAGATGGTGTGGCCGGGTGACACCGTCGTCTGCAAGGGCCGCGTGAGCGACCGGTATGGCTCCGGCGGCCGCTACTTCGTCGAAATCGACCTCTGGGCGGAGAACCAGAAGGGCGAGCTCGTGATGAAGGGCTCCTCGCAGATCCAGCTCTTCTTCTCGCTGGAGGACGAGAACCGGCAGCGCTCCGGCCAGTCTCCCATCGTGGTGGAGGTGCCTCGGGAGAGCCTGAGCCAGGCCAGCGCCGCCGCGCCCGCGTCCGCCACCAACGGCGCAGCGCCCGGCGAGGAGGGCGACGAGGCGGACGAGCGCCGCGAGGGCGTCACCTCCAAGAAGACGGTCCCCCGGGAGAAGCCGGCGGCCAAGACGGCCACGCTCCCCTCCGCCAAGAAGGCGAAGAAGTAGGCAGGCGCAGCGCGTCTTGAGAGGCGGTTCTGACCGCCTCTCAACGCGAGGTGTCATTCGGGGTTGACTCAAAAATCAGTCGCCGCCACACTTCCTGCGTCTCAACGCGCCGCTGACCTCATCCTTTTTCAACGAGGGCGGGCAGCGAGCCGTCACGCAGGAGTGGCCATGTCCGCCGGGATCAACACCTACAAGACCGACCTTCGAGAGATCTTCTTCACGCTGTTCGAGCAGTTCGGCTTCGGCCAGGTGGCCGGCCAGGCGCCGTTCGATGCCTGGGGTCCGGATGAGGCGAAGGCGGTGCTGTCGGAGACGTACCGCTTCGCGCGCGAGGTGCTCGGGCCCCTCAACTCGGTGGGCGACCGTGAGGGCTGCCGGGTGGAGAACGGCGCCGTCTTCACGCCGACGGGCTTCAAGGACGCGTGGAAGAAGCTCTACGAGCAGGGCTTCAAGACGGTGGGTGTGAGCCCGGAGCACGGCGGCCAGGGCTCGCCGATGATGCTCCAGGTGACGGTGGAGGAGCTGCTGTCGGGCGCCAACTCGGCGTTCAACATGTACCCGGGCCTGGCCTTCGGCGCGGCGGAAGTTGTCGCGGAGTGTGGCACGCCCGCGCAACAGAAGCAGTTCGTGGAGCGCATGCTCAACGGCACGTGGGGCGGCACCATGTGCCTCACCGAGCCGCACGCCGGCTCCGACGTGGGCGCCGCCAAGTCGACGGCCCGCCGCAACGGCGACGGCACGTACAACATCCGCGGGACGAAGATCTTCATCTCCGGCGGCGACCACGACATGGCGGAGAACATCATCCACCTCGTGCTCGCGCGCATTGACGGAGCGTCGCCGGGCACCAAGGGCCTGTCGCTGTTCATCGTCCCCAAGCTGCGCATCAACGCGGACGGCAGCCCCGGCCAGGCCAACGACGTGAGCGTGGGCTCCATCGAGCACAAGATGGGCATCAACGGCTCGGCCACCTGTGTCCTGAACTTCGGTGAGAACGACAACTGTGTCGGCGAGCTCGTGGGCACCGTCGAGCACGTCGGCATGAGCCAGATGTTCAAGATGATGAACGGCGCGCGCATCGCCGTGGGCATCCAGGGCATCGGCCTGGCGTCCGCCGCGTATTACAACGCGCTGGACTACGCGAAGGACCGCAAGCAGGGCTCCCACTTCACCAAGTGGAAGGACCCCACCGCGCCTCGCGCCGCCATCATCGAGCACCCGGACGTCCGCCGCATGCTGCTGGACATCAAGGCGCACGTGGAGGGCATCCGCTCGCTGATCATCAAGCTGGCCATGCACCTGGACAAGGCGCGCCAGCTGGCCGGCAAGGATGACGACGCGGCCACCTACCACAAGGGCCAGGTGGAGCTGCTCACCCCGCTGGTGAAGGCGTACAGCTCCGAGCAGGCCTTCCGCCTGTGCGCGCAGGCCATCCAGATCTACGGCGGCGCCGGCTACATCCAGGACTACCCGGTGGAGCAGTACACCCGCGACTCGAAGATCTTCTCCATCTACGAGGGCACCACGCACATCCAGGCCATGGATCTGGTGGGCCGGAAGATGGGCCAGGCGGGTGGCATGCACTTCCAGCAGTTCATGGGCGACGTGGGCTCCTTCATCGAGGCCCACCGCGAGCACGCCGTCTACGGCGAGGCCGTGAAGCTGCTGGCCGCGGCGCAGGAGGCCCTGATGGCCAGCGCCATGGTGGTGTTCGGCTGGTCGCAGGACGGCAGCAAGTTCCCGCTGATTCCGCTGTCCGCCAACCGCTTCCTCAACATGATGTCCGAGGTCGCCGTGGGCTGGCTGCTGCTGGACGCGGCCGTCATCGCGGAGAAGGCCAAGGCGTCCGTCGGCGCCGACCACCCGGACCACGCCTTCTACGAGGGCAAGAAGTACAGCGCCCTCTGGTATGCGCGGAACGTGCTGCCCAACGTGGAGCAGGCGGCGAAGATGCTCACCACCGAGGACACCTCGCCCATGGACATCTCGGACGCCGCCTTCGCGTCCGTGTGATTCCCGCGCCCCGCTGAAGAGGCGGGGCGCCTGAAGCACCCAAGGCCACCCGGGCTCGCTGCCCTGGGTGGCCTTCGTGTTTCGGCTATTCGCCTTCGCGCACGCCGATGGCGAGCTGGGCGAGGCCGGCCTTCTTGGCCAGCTCCATCACCTGCACCACGGTGCCGTGGGGCACGCCTTCGTCGGCCTGGACGATGACCACCGTCTCCTCGTCCTTCTGCTTGGCCTCGTCGAAGGCCCGTTGCAGCTCGTCCTGGGAGACGACGTTGCCGGCCAGCATGAAGCGCCCGTCCGCGAGCACCGCCACCGACAGGTCCGTGGTCCGCGCGGTGACGTCCGCGGCGCCGCCCTTGGGCAGGTTCACCTTGAGGCCGGCCTTGGCGCCGCCGCCCGGCCCCTGCTGGACGATGACGGAGCTGGTCACCATGAAGATGATGAGCAGCACCAGGAAGATGTCGGTGAGCGGGGTGATGTTGATTTCAGCGAAGACGCCGTCCTCGGAGCCGTCGTCGCTGCCCGGAGTTTTTCCCATGCCCATGGTGCGTTCTCCTCCGGCCTAGGCGGGCTGCGCGTCCGTGCGCGTCGCGGGGGCCGCCTGGGGTTCAGGGGGCGTGGGCTCCGCCGGGGGCAGGCCAGCGGCGCGCTCCTTGAGCAGCTCGACGAACTCGTCGCCAATCAGGCGCAGTTCCACCAGCACGCGGGACAAGCGGGCCTGGAAGTAGTTGTAGAAGACCATGGCCTGCACGGCGACCAGGATGCCCACCGCGGTGGCGACGAGGGCCTCGGAGATGCCCGTCATCACCGCCGAGCTGCCGCCGGTTCCGCCCGCCTCCACGTCCAGGCCCAGGTCCTTGAAGGAGCGCATGATGCCGGCCACGGTGCCGAAGAGGCCCACGAACGGGGTGATGGAACCGATGGTGGCCAGGATCCACAGGTAGCGGCGCAGCTTGAGGGCCACCTGGGCGCGCTCGCGCTCCACCGCGGCCTCGATGCTGGCGCCCCCGGCGATGCGGCTGCGCTCCAGCCGGTCGAACCCGGCCAGGAAGATGTCGGCGGCCACGGCGTCGGAGCGCTCGGCGGCGGTGCGGGCCGCGGCGACGTCCCCGCGCAGCAGGTGTTTGTTCACTGTCTCACCCAAGGCGCGTGAGCGCTCACCCACGCTCCAGAGCGCGATGATGCGCTCGACGGCGACAATCAGCGCCGCGACCGAGGCGAAGATGAGCAGGGCGAGGGTGACGCCACCCAGGCGGAGGTAATGGAGGATGTCGTTCAGGCTCATTGGTGAGTGACCGGGCAGGGCGGCTTGGCCCAGACTAGGACATATGAACCGCGCAGCCGCCGCAATCTTCCTGGTAGTGCTCTGTTCTGGGTGTCCCAAGCGAATCGAGTTCGGCCCCGAGGGCGAGCTCACGGATGCGGACACCGTCTATCAGCGCGTCGTGAAGAACCAGGAGAACGTCGTGACGCTGGAGGGCGACGCGAAGCTGCGCGCCGAGCTCCCCGACCAGAGTGGCACGTTGAGCATGTTCGTCGCCGTCACCCGGCCGGCCAGGCTGCACCTGGAGACGTTCGACTTCTTCAACAGGCCGCTCGCCTCCCTGGTGTCCGACGGGCAGCGCTTCGGCCTGTATCAGGCGGAGACGAACACCTGGTATCAGGGCCCGGCCAGCCCCGCCAACGTGTCCCGCTTCCTGCCGGTCATGCTGCCGGGCGAGGAGCTGGTGCCCATCATGCTCGGACAGGTGCCGCTCATCCCTCCGGAGCGGATGACGCTGGAGCTGGACCGCAAGAAGGGCGTCTACGTGCTGACCCTGTACCGGGGGCAGGCCACCCAGATTCTGGATGTCCACACTAAGTACCTGCGCGTCATGAAGAGCCAGGTGCGGGGCATCCCGGGGTACGACCTGGGCTTCGAGGACTTCCTGGAGCAGGGCGGGCTCATCTTCCCGGGCCGGGTTTCACTGGAGGCGAAGCAGGCGAAGACGAAGCTCCAGGTCCGCTACCAGCAGATCAAGCTCAACGCGCGGCCCGACCTCACACTCTACGAGGTGGCGTCGCCCGAGGGGGCCCGGGTGGTGGACGTGGATGAGTCGGGTCGGGAGCTGCCCGCCGGGGCCAGCGCCTGCTGGATCCGGGTCTTCCGCGCCCCTGGCGCCGGGTTCCTGACCGGGCAGGCGCGGAAGAAGGGGCGCACGCTGCCGAGACAGTCTAGAGTGCGCGCCACGACATGGCACAGATCAAGCTTGGTGAATTGCTGATCAAGGCGAACGTGCTTCAGGAGAGCCAGCTCAAGGCCGCGCTCGCCGAACAGGCGAAGTGGGGCGGCAAGCTCGGCGAAATCCTGGTCAGGATGAGCCTCGTCTCCGAGGACATCCTGGTGCGCGCCCTGTCCAAGCAACTGGGAATGCCGGCGGTGAACCTGGACGCGGTGCAGATGGTGCAGCCGCACGTGAAGGCCAAGATTCCGGCGCAGACGGCGCGGGACTTCTCCGTGCTCCCGCTGCAGCTTCGCGACGACGGCAAGTCGCTCGTGGTGGCCATGGCGGACCCGCTCAACGTACGGATGCTGGACGAGCTTCGCGCCGTCACGAAGTGCCGCATCATCCCCAACGTGGCGGGCCGCACGTCCATTGCCCGGGCCTTCGCGCGAATCTACGAGCAGAACCACGAACTGGAGGACGCGGACACCAACTTCAAGGTGGTGGACGCCCAGGGCCGCACGGTGGTGAAGAACCTGAAGGACCTGGACCCCGCGGCGGTGGCGACCGGCCCCGCCCGGCCGCCTCCGCCCGCCCGCCCACCGCCCCCTCCAGAGCCGCCCGCCGCCCGTCCCGCGGCCTCCTCCGGGACTCCGGCGGAGCTGCTGCGCAGCGTGGAGGACGTGCAGCGCAAGGAAGTCGCCGCGCTCAAGGCGATGGTGGAGCTGCTCATCGAGAAGGGCGTGTTCAGCCGCGAGGAGTACCTCGCGAAGGTCAAGCGGTAGTCCCCCATGCGCAAGAAGATTGGTGAGCTGCTCGTCGAGGCGGGGGTGGTGACGGAGGAGCAGGTCCGCGTGGCACTGGGGCGCCGGGGTGCGTACGGGAGCCAGCGGCTGGGCGAGGTGCTGGTGGCGCAGGGGTTGTGCACGCCCACGCACATCGCGCAGGCCCTGTCGGCGCAGCATGCGCTGCCCTTCGTGGAGCTGCCGGAAGAGATTCCGCCGAACGTCATCGGGCTGGTGTCCGTGGACTTCCAGTCCGAGCACCGCATCGTGCCGTTCCGGTTGGAGATGGAAGGCCGCAGCGAGCGCATCCACGTCGCGGTGGATGACCCGGGCGACGTGACGCTCGTGGACGAGCTGCGTTTCCAGCTCCGCAAACAGATGCGCGTCTTCGTGGCCGCGTCGGATGACCTGGACGCCGCGCTGGCGCGGGCCCGGGGCGAGCCGCTGGACATCGTGGAAGCCGTGGCCCTGGAGGACGAGGACGGTGCGCCGCCCCCGCCCGTGGCCGCTGGCGCGCCACTCGAATGGGATTTCCCGGAGGCTCCGAAGCCCGTGCCCAAGTCCGTACCGCCTGCTCCGCCGCCCGCCGCCCGTCCCCCCACGCTCCGAGGTCCTGGCTCGCCGCCGCCTCCTCCGCCGGAAGCCACCGACGGTGAGGTCGGGGTGGACGCGTTGGATGACCTGCTGGGCCGGAAGGCCTCGGCCCCGGTGCGGCCACCGCCGCCGCCTCCTCCCGACACGGATGGGGACGAGGGCCGCCCGCGCGTGCCGGTGGTGATGTTCGGTGGAGCGGCGCAGGGTTCGCGCCCGTCGGTGCCGCTCACGCCCACGCCCCAGTTCTCCGACGAAGACCTGGCCATCCTGGACGACATCGAGCGCATCTCCCGCGGCGAGGACGCCTCGCTGGACACGGAGAAGGTGAAGCCGGCCCGCATGGTGGCCAGCCTCATCCGCCTGCTCATCCGCAAGGGCGTCATCCAGGAGGGGGAGTTCCTGGAGGAGCTGGCCCAGAAGTGACGGCCGCCGTGACAGCCGCGGACCAGGAGCTGTTGCTCGACGTCCGCGGGCTGTCCACGGAGCTGGCCTTGGAAGCAGGGCCGGTGCGGGCGGTGGACGACGTGTCCTTCTCGCTGCCCCCCGGAGGCACCCTGGGCGTGGTGGGGGAGAGCGGGTGTGGCAAGAGCCTCACGGCGCTGTCCCTGCTGCGGTTGGCGCCCGAGCCGCCGGTGCGTGTGGTGGGCGGCGAGGTGCGCTTCCAGGGCCAGGACTTGCTGTCGCTGCCAGAGTCGGCGTTGCGCCAGGTGCGCGGCCGGCACGCGGCGATGATCTTCCAGGAGCCGATGACGTCGCTCAACCCGGTGTTCACCGTGGGGGAGCAGATTGCCGAGGGCGTCCGGCTGCACCTGGGGGCCTCGCGCGCGCAGGCCCGGGAGAAGGCGGTGGAGATGCTGCGGCAGGTGGGCATCCCCGCGCCGGGCGAGCGCGTGGACGCGTATCCGCACCAGCTCTCCGGAGGCATGCGGCAGCGGGTGATGATTGCGATGGCGCTGGCGTGTGACCCGGCGCTGCTCATCGCGGATGAACCCACCACCGCGCTGGACGTCACCATCCAGGCGCAGATTCTGGACCTGCTCGCGAGGCTTCAGGCCGAGCGGGGCATGGCGGTGCTCCTGATTACCCACGACCTGGGCGTGGTGGCGGAGAGCTGCGACGCGGTGGTGGTGATGTACGCCGGCCGGGTGGTGGAGCGTGCCCCGGTTGAGGCCCTGTTCGCCCGTCCCGCGCACCCGTACACCGAGGGGCTGCTGCGTTCGATTCCGTCCAGGCGCGAGGTGGCCGGACCCGGGACGACGGCCTCGCGGGCGCGCCTGCGGGCCATCCCCGGCAGGGTGCCTCCCTTGCGGCTCCTGCCTTCCGGCTGTGCGTTCCGGGAGCGCTGTGAGCGCGCGCTGGACGTCTGCGCGCACGTGAAGCCCGCGCTGACGTCCCCCAGGGAGGGCCAGTGGGCGGCCTGCCACAACCCGGTGCCCGTACCATGAGCGCCTCCGAGCCATTGCTCCAGGTCCGTGACCTCCAGGTGCACTTCCCGGTGCGCGGCGGCGTCCTGGGCCGGGTGCGCGGCGCGGTGAAGGCCGTGGACGGCGTGGGCTTCGAGGTGATGCGCGGGGAGACGCTCGGGCTGGTGGGGGAGAGTGGCTGCGGGAAGAGCACGCTGGGCCGCGCGGTGCTGCGGTTGGTGGAGCCCACGGCGGGCTCCGTCCGCTTCGACGGGCAGGAACTCACCGGCCTGTCCCAGCGCCAGTTGCGGCCGCTGCGCCAGCGGATGCAGTTCGTCTTCCAGGACCCGTATGCCTCCCTCAATCCCCGGCTGACGGTCCGCGAGATTCTGGAGGAGCCCTTCGCCATCCACGGGCTGGCCAAGGGGCCGGGCGAGCGGGAGCGCGAGGTGGCCGCGCTGGTGGACGCCATGGGCCTGCCGCGCGAGGCGCTGGAGCGCTACCCGCATGAGTTCTCCGGAGGGCAGCGGCAGCGCATTGGCATCGCCCGCGCGCTCGCGCTGCGGCCCGACCTGGTGGTGGCGGACGAGCCCATCAGCGCGCTGGACGTGTCCGTGCAGGCGCAAATCGTCAACCTGCTGGTGGACCTGCAGCAGGCGCGAGGCCTCACCTACGTCTTCATCGCCCACGACCTGAACATCGTCGAGTACGTGTCCACCCGGGTGGCCGTCATGTACCTGGGGCGCATCGTGGAGCTGGCGCCCGCCGAGTCGCTCTACCGGCAGCCGCGTCACCCGTACACCCAGGCGCTGCTGTCCGCGGTGCCCGTGGCGGAGCCGGGCCGGGCCCGGACGCGGCTGCTGGTACCGGGAGAGCCGCCATCACCGCTGGCGCCGCCCCCTGGATGCACCTTCCATCCGCGCTGTCCTCATGCCATGGAGCGGTGCCGGCGCGAGTCGCCCCCGTCCTACGCGCTGGGCGGTGGCCACTTCGCCGCGTGTTTCCTGGCGGAGCCCGACGTGCGCGATGTCCCTTCTGGAGGCAGTCCCGGTGTTCTGGCTCAGTCACCATCATCCGGATGAGTACAACCGCACGTACCTCTTCGGCGGCGTGCGCGTGTGCGCGCGGTGTCTGGGGACCTATCCGGTCCTGGTGGCGGTGATGGTGGGCCTGTTCGCCGTCCGCGCGCCGTTGCTGTGGCCGCTGGACGTTCCCGTCATCCTGGCGCTCACCGTTCCCGCGCTGGGGGACTGGGCCGTGGGGCGCTTCCGGCCAGCCTCTGGAAACAACGCGGTGCGCACGCTGACGGGTGTCCTGCTGGGGGCCGCGCTCGGCCGCTCCCTGTACGTGCACCTGCAGCAGCCCCTGCCCACGGTGCTCCTGGCGCAGGCAGCACTCGTGACAGCGGTGGCGGTCCCTGTCATTCTCGCCACTTACCAGAGACCGCGCCCGGGATAGACCCTGGCGGCCCGCCGCCCGTTAAGTGTGCACGGGTGGCGGAGTGGGCCGGGCGAGGGTGGCTCCAAGGAGAGTGGGGGAGTGTTGGGACCGGAAACCTCAGACGAGCGGCTGATGCTCGCCTTCCAGGCGGGGGACGCGCGCGCGTTCGAGGCGTTGGTGCGCAAGCACCGGACGCCGGTGTTCAACTTCATCCTGCGCTTCACCGGGCACCGGGCACGGGCGGAGGACGTGCTGCAGGAGACGTGGCTGAAGGTGGTTCGGAACGCCGGCGAATACACGCCCAAGGCGAAGTTCACGACCTGGCTCTACACGATTGCGAGGAACCTCTGCGTGGACAGCGCGCGCAAAGAGAGCTACCGCCAGGCGTCTTCCCTGGAGGCACCCGCGCCGGGCGCGGAGCGGGACGAGGCACGTCCCCTGGGCGAAGGCCTGCCGGACGCGGGGGCCAGCCCGGAGCGGGGTGCCCACAACGCCCGGCTGCGGCCCATGCTGGAGCGCGCGCTGGCGTCGCTTCCGGAAGAGCAGCGTGAAGTCTTCACCCTGCGCGAGTACAGCGGCATCCCCTTCAAGGACATCGCGGAGGTGACGGGGGTGTCCGAGAACACGGTGAAGAGCCGGATGCGCTACGCGCTCGACGGGCTGCGCCGCCGCCTGGCGGAGATGGGCGTGGACGGCGACCTCGCCGAGGATGGAAGGACGGTGGTGGGATGAAGCCGCAGAACGCGCATGCGCAGGAGGACCGGCTGCTCGACTTCGCCTATGGCGAACTCCCGGTGCCCGAAGCCCGCATCGTCGAGGCGCACCTGCAGGGCTGCGCCCGCTGCACCCAGGCCCTGGACGACATCCGGGGCGTGCGCGCCACCATGTCCCAGCTCGCGGTGGAGCCTGCTCCGGACGCGGGGCTGGAATCCCTCATGGCCTACGCCCAGCAGGCCGCGCGCCGCGCCGCCGCGGGCCCGGAGCCCAAGCCGTCCCGCTGGCGTCGCTGGCTGTTGCCCGTGGTGGGCCTGGCCTCCGTGAGCACCTTCGGCATCCTGACGCTCCAGGCCCGGTCCCCCGAACTCACGCAGCCCGACCTGAGCGCGGCCAAGGCGGCTCCCCAGGCGTTGAAGGAGGAGCGGGCGGCGCCTGTTTCGAGCGAGGAATTCGCGCCCGCTCCCACGGCCGCCGCGCCCGCGCCCGCCGCGATGCCGGAGCGGCCTCCCAAGGATGATGCGTGGGATGGAGAGCCCCGGCGCAGGGAGGTGGCTGCTCCCTCCAAGAAGTCGATGGAGGCAGAGCCCCCGCGCGAGGCGAAGCTGCGGGCGGAGAACTGGTCCAACGCGGGCAGTGGCGGCGGTCTGGACATGGGGATGCGCGGTGAGCGCGAGAGCAAGGGGAAGCGCATGGCGCCCGCGCCCTCCGCCGCGGTGCCCAAGGCCGACATGGCGCGCAAGGCGCCGCGGTTCGACAGCCAGGCGTTGGAAGGGGCCGCCCCGGACGAGGAGTCGGGTGTGCCGATCGGAGGCCTGGATCGGCCGGCGCCGAAGGAAGTGGCCTCGGCGGGCCGAGTAGAGCGGCGGGTGCCGGACTCCCAGGCTCCGGGCGCCGTCCCACCCCGTGATTCGCTTCGGATCGGCTCCAAGGCTCCGGCGGCGCGAGGAATGGCCACCGCGGACGAATGGGAGGCGGCGCCGGAGCCCCAGGCGGAGTTCGACGATGCCGCTGCTTTGGGCGTGGCCTCGGCTCCGGCGGCCGAGAAGCCGGCAGCCGCTGCTGCTCCGCCCCCCCGCCGCCGGTGCCGTCCGTCGCAGAGCTGTCACGCCGGGCCCGGGCGGCCCTCGCGGCGGGAGACCATGCCCTGGCGACCGCGCTGATCCGCTCGGCGCTGGCGGCGGGAGCCACCGGAAACACGCGTTGGGAGCTCTTGAACCAATTGTGTGAGTCGGAGTTCGCTCTGGGGAGAGGTTCCGAAGCACGGGCGGCTTGCAATCTCGTGATACAAGAGGCGCCCGCCTCGAGCGCCGCCAGATCGGCCCGTCAGCTGCTCTCGCGCGAGCCTGCGCCCGCCAAACCCGCGAAATAGCGGGATGTATTTTCTCATCAAATGGGAGGTAGACGTAGGCGCAGGTCTGTCCATTTGACCGATGCGCTTCTGACACCTGTCCTCGGATAATGGTTTCATGGGACAGGAAGCACAGGAAGCGCGGGCGCAGGGGGCGTCTCGCCGGCAGTCGGGTCAAGCCGCGGTCGAAGCGGCGATGATCATGCCGCTCGCCGTCTTCATGACGCTGGGGATCATCCAGCTCACGATGATGCAGCACGCGAAGCTGATGACGGAGTACGCCGCCTACCAGGCCGCGCGTGCCGGCATCGTGTGGAACGGCAACAACGAGCGCATGCACGACGCGGCCATCGTGGCGCTGCTTCCCACCATGGGGCGCACCGACGACATCGTCGAGCTGGGGAAGACGTTCGTCATCCACCAGCTCTACGACTCCGGCATGCGCATGCTGAACTTCGGCGGTGGACGCGTGCCCCGGACGGTGAACGGGTCCAACCTGTTCGGCGTCATCCGCGTGGACACCATCAGTCCCGCGTACTTCACGCCCATCGATTCGATGTGGAAGCTGCGCAGCGGGTACAACTGGCAGGAGCTGGACTTCGACGGAGCGGACGCCTTCCCGGAGGTGCCCTCGCTCGAAAACCACATCCGCAAGTTCTTCAACCTGCCGGAGCCGGACGACGCGGAGCTGGTGTTCCGCAAGTCCACGCGGCTGACCATCCGCCTGCGCTACTGGTACCAGCTGCGGGTACCCTTCGCGAACTCCATCATCTTCTACTCGTGGTTCGCCTCGAACGCGGGCATGGCGCTGCGAGGCGCCATCGACCGCGGCACCGTGGACCCGCGCGCGAACATGATGAACCGCCGTGGAAACCTCACCCCGTTG
The DNA here is from genome assembly GCA_046520405.1 of Myxococcus sp. 1LA. Lineage (GTDB taxonomy): Bacteria > Myxococcota > Myxococcia > Myxococcales > Myxococcaceae > Myxococcus. Next base: position 10,259 of record JBKGHI010000110.1, on the reverse strand, counting down.
CTCGCGGGTGCCCGCGGCATCGAACACGAGATGGGATACGACTCCGTCTATCCGCTCGAGATGACCGTGCTCTGGATGCTGGCAAACGGCAGCATCCCCATCGTTTCCGACCTGGCTGGCAAGCGCTACTTCATGCCGCTGACGGCCACGTACAGCATGCGCATGCAGTCCAACTTCCACCGCAAGTGGATCATGCACCTGAACCCCGACTGGGGTCTGTAAGAGGAAGAGGACTCCCGACAAATGTTCACCCGGACCCTCCGACAGAGTTTCCGCCGCCAGGAAGGCCAGGCTTTGGTGCTGGCCGCCCTGATGGTGTTGATCATGTCCATCGCCGTGTTGACCACGGTCAACATCGGCCACACGGTGCATGAGCGCATCCGCCTGCAGAACACGGCGGACTCCGCGTCGTACTCCATGGCCGCCATGGAGGCGCGCGCGTTCAACTTCTACGCCTATGCCAACCGCACGCAGGTGTCTCACTACGTGTCGGCGATGATGTGGCAGTCGCTGCTGTCGCTCATCTACTCCGCCGAGGCGTTCCTCACGGACATCTACGGCTTCATGCGCACGCTGAATCCATGCGCGGGCAAGACGAGCAACGTCTTCTGGAAAATCGCCTGTCCCATTCTAGAAAACGTCATTCCGTACGTGAGCGCGGTCATCAAGGCCATTGGCCGGATCATGACCGCGTACCGGAACTACTTCCTCAGACCCATCCAACAGGTCATCCGCTCGGCGAATCCCGACCGGATCATCGGTGAGTGGATCATCCCCGCGCACCGGGTGATGAACGGGGTGATGTACTTCGCGTCGCAGGCGGTGATGATGTCCGCGTCCACGCACGTGACGCAGACCACGCAGACGGTCATCGACGACAACGACAGCAACATCTCCTCGCTCGCCAGCCAGTTGGCGACGGGTATCTACAGCCAGTGCCTCTTCAGCCAGGCGCACAACCCGTACGCGGGTGGCAAGCCGCTGGCGCCGAACACGTGGAAGAACCCGTTCGGCGCGTTGGACGTGACGAAGAAGGCGGCCAACGACCCCATCGCCCGCGCCAAGCGCGCCATGGGCGGTGTCGCCAACGCCACGCGCTACGGTTGTGACGCCAACGGCGGCGCGTGCCCGCAGGGCTTCATCACCAGCCGCCGCATGGGTGACCTGCTGCCGCTGCCGGACATGCTCGGCTTCATGCGGGACTTCTTCAACGGCGGCGTGGACATCCCCGGCATCTTCGAGTTCGGCAAGATCGGCCAGACGCGCATGCTCTCCACGGGCTTCCCCAACGCCAACGCGCTCCGCGCGGGCCGCGGTCCTGGCCAGGACGGCCGTAACTACATCCGCGACTGGAACGACAACCTGAACCCGTGGGGTATGACGGCGCAGGGTGACAACATCGGCTCGGACGACCCGTACTGGCTCAAGTTCGGCCCCGCGGAGATCGACGTGGGCGTGGGCAAGGCGGACAACCCGGTGTCGTGCACCAAGAACGACGACTACTGGAAGTGCTTCGGTGACAACCGCAAGGGCAAGGGCGACAACAACACGTCCAAGCTGCCCTACAAGCACATGACGAAGACGAGCATCTGGGCGCTCAACGACACGGACAGCGGCCGCACCCGCGGCGGTCTGCACTGGCGCGTGAACTACACGAACAACTCGGAGCGTTGGCAGGGCCACGTGCGCCCCAGCGGTCCCGAGGGCGAGGTGGGTCTGCACCGCTCGCGCATCTGCGTGCTGGAGTTGGCCTTCGTGTGCTGGGCGCGCACGGACGTCTTCGCGGCCAACGTGCGGCCGGTGCAGGACGGCCACCACCCCTGGGGCGGCCTGACGCCGTTCATGCACTTCGAGCCGGGCCAGCTCGGCTCCGTGTGCAACCCCACCGCCAACGCGTCCATGAGCGAGTCCGCCCTGCGCACGGCGGACTTCAACCAGCCCACGGCCTGGGTCGCCCTGAACAAGGACCCGGAGCAGGTCGTGAACCGTGAGAACAAGGACGGCACGGGCACCAACGCGCCCGCGCTGCTCAACGACGACGGCAAGGTGAAGTTCGCCTTCACGCCCGACACGGACGGCCTGGAGATGCTGAACAACCGGAAGAAGTTCCTCGGCCTGGTCGAGGGCCTCAACGTCATCTCGCGCGGCCAGTCCTACTACCACCGTCCCGGCAACTGGGCGGAGCAGCCGAACTTCTTCAACCCGTACTGGCGCCCGCGTCTGGCGTCCGTGTTCCAGGGGCGCAACTCGCTGCCGAAGATTGGCGAGATGATGGACGCGCTGCCCGGCCCGCTCCAGGGCATTGCCCCGAAGATCATCACGCACTGAGGACTGCCATGCGTATCCGTCGCCAAATGCGCCAGCGCTCACGCGGAGCCGCCACGGTTGAGTTCGCGCTCTCCGTTCCTCTCCTCGTGATGATCTTGATGTTCAGCATGTACCTCACGGAGTTGGTGAGGGCGAAGCTCAAGCTCCAGGAGGCGGCGCGCTACGCCGTCTGGGAGATGACCAGCTACGCGCTCTCCGACTTCGCGAACGGGAAGCACGACGACGCCTTCGAGGACGCCCGCCGGGAGGCCCACGAGGAGTTCGTCGAGCGCTTCAAGGACATGGACTCGGTGGAGCCCAACGGCACCGGGGGCAACTTCATTGCCCGCTACACGGACGTGACGGCCACCATCACCAACAAGGAAATTGCCCTCCTGGAGAGCGGCATGCTCAGCCGCCCGAGCACCAGCGAGGGAGGCGGCCTGGCGGGCGCCATCCTCAGCCCGTTGAACAACGGCATGGGATGGGTTTTGAACCAGTGGGGGTTCAACAACAAAGGCTGGGTCGAGTCCGAAGTCGAGATGAACTACGAGAACACCATCCTGCCGACGCGCTACCTGGACCGGAGCGGGGGCGGTGGTGGCTTCTTCAAAGAGAACATGATGGGCGGCCGCGACCTGGGCAGCCTGCGGATGAAGTCGAAGTACTCCATGTACGCCAACGGCTGGCACATGCCGGACGGCGGCGACGCCATCATCCGCGGCCGTCGCGCCGGTCAGCACACGGGTGGTTCTCTCAGCCAGCCCCACGGTCTCTACCGCCAGGTGGACCGGATGGTGTTCCTGGGCTTCAGCTCCACGCTGGACAGCCTGGGCATTGGCGCCATCCTGGACGTGGTCGCCTCGGTGCTCCCCAACTTCCTGGGCACCTTCGTCGTGTCCCGTAACTACGGCGTGGGCGCCTCGCAGAAGGGCGACTGCACGGGCCTGGCCCAGTATGATGCGAAGGCCAGCAGCGGCCTCCACGTCATGCACAAGCGCAGCCTGGAGCTGACCGACCACGAGCGGCCCAACTGCTTCGACACCGCGCCGTTCCGTGACGAGATGACGTACGGCAACAGCAACTACATCAAGGTCTTCAACGCGCGCGGCGAGTTCTACATGGGCTGCAAGCGGGCCATGGCCGATGACCCGACCGACCCGGAAGCCCGTCCGGAGTCCACGCAGAATGACGAGCAAGACCTCAAGATTCCCTGTGAGTAGGTTGGGGGCCCTCCGTGCGGCGCTCCTGGGCGTGCTGCTGGCCTCCGCGCCAGCCGCCGCCGAGCAGGAGCTGCCCATCTATCCGGGCACCATCCACACGCGCATCGGCAACGACCTGGTGATTGGCGGGGAGTACTACCGCCTGGCGTACTTCACGACGCCGGACTCCATGGAGAAGGTGGCGGCCTACTTCGCCCGGAAGTGGCAAGAGGACGGATACCCCACCGTGGTGGAAGGGGACATGAAGGACGAGGGCGTGGTGTCGGCGCTCTACACCCGGGAAGGGCTTCAGCGCGGCATCGTGCTGCGCAGGCACCTGGGCAAGACGGTGGGGTTCTCGGTGCTGAGGGACTTGTGGGTGCGGCCGCCCAAGAAGCCGGCGCCCGGACTGGTGTCGCTGGAAGGCGCGCTGTACACCCAGGACCTGGCCACGCGGGATGACCCGGGTGGTTCGCAGAGCCGCACCACGCTGGTGTCCGGGGAGCTCACGCAGGTGCAGCAGCAGGTGAACTCGGAGCTGGAGCGCCGCGGTTATGCGCCCGTGCGTCACTCAGCGCTCAAGGTGGGCGGCGGCACGCAGCTGACCATGGAGCATGCGCGCAAGGGCGAGCAGGTGGTGACGACCCTGTCACCCGCGGAGGAGGGCGTCACCGCCGTGGTTCAGATGTGGATTGGTTCGGACCGCCCGGACGCGGTGCCCAACGACGATGCCGTGCGAAAGAGCCGCGAGGCCTATGAGAAGGACCAGGCCTTGAAGAAGGAGGGCGCGAAGTGAGGGCCCTGCTCGTGGTGGCCGCGCTGGTGCTGGCCGTGCCTGTGCGCGTGGAGGCCAATCCCGCGCGGGAGCTGGTGCAGCACATGTCCCGCGGGGCCCGTCCGGCCCGGCTGGGCGACTGGGTGACGTACCGCTTCAACGGCGGCGGCCTGCGCGTGTACTACTGGCGCCTGGCGGTGGTGGGGGAGGAGAAGGACAAGGAAGGCCGGGACGCGGTGTGGGTGGAGATGGAGGCGGGAACGCATCCGGCCATGAAGTCTCCGCTGTCGCAGATGCGCATGCTGGTGGCCCGCGAGGGCAACGAGATTCGCTACGACGCCATCTCCCGCCTCTACATCGGCACGGGCTTCAACCAGCCCCAGGAGTATTCGGACGAGGCGCTGCAGCACGTGCTGAAGCAGCAGCAGGCGGACGAGAAGAAGGCCCAGGCCACGCCGGAGGACAAGGTCACCGCGCTGCCCAAGGGCGTGAAGCCCACGACGCGCTCGGGCAAGGAGACGCGGTTGATGACGCTCGCCGGCACCGTGGCGGCCGTCCCCGTCGAGGTCGTCCTGAAGAGCACCGTCGTCAAGCGGATGTGGCTCAGCCGTGAGATTCCGCTGCTGAACCTGGCGAAGATCGAGATTCCCGGCATCGGCCACGCCATGGAAGTGGCGGAGTACGGAATCGACGCCAAGCCCCGCATGCGCATTCCCGCGCCAGACGCACCGAAGGTCCGTCTGGAGTACGCGGATGCTATACTCGATGACCTGCCCGGCGACGCGGAAGCCGGGCACGGACACGACACCCCTGAGGACACGCCGTGAACCACCCGAAGACGCTGCGTTCCCGCGCCCGTAACCGTCGCGGGCAGGCCATGCTGGAGTACTCGCTCCTGAACTGGATTCTCGTCGTCGCGCTCATCATCGGCGCGTCGGTGAAGGTCCGCTGGACGGAGGACCGGCAGTCCAACGTCATCGACCTGTTCATGGAGGCGTACCAGATTTATTACGACTCCTTCTACTTCGTGCTGAACCTGCCGTTCCCGTGACGGTCGGCAGCGACGTTGGCCAGCCGTCCCCGCTGGGGTTGCGGCTGGTGCACGCGGCCCTGTTCCTCGCGTTCGCCGCGGGGGTAGGGGCCGTGTCCGTCCCTGAGTGGACGCACCTGGCCCTGGCCCTGGGCCAACCCTTTCACGCCGGTGTGGCGCCGCGCTGCTGGTGCTGGCCGGCGGCGTGCTGGCGGCGGGGGGCGCTGCGCGCCTGGGGTGGGACTTGACGCGCGGCCGGTCCGCGCCGCTGTGGGCGTCGGGTGTCATCCTCCTGGGGGTCATGGCCACGCTGGCCGGAGGCAAGCCGCAGGGCCTGGAGGAGTCCCGCTCCGAGGTCTCTGCCAACCTGGAGCTGCTTCGCGTGGCCCGGCGCGTCCACCTGATGATGGTGCACGAGCTCCAGTCGCACGGGGAGACGCCCCAGTCGCAGGACGTGTGGCGCACCGCGCTCCAGCAGTCCGGTGGCAACGAGGTGCGGGTCTTCACCCGGGCATTCCACTCCCTCCACCCCCAGGTCGTCTGGCTGCCCTCCGAGACAGCCGTGCCGGAGCCGCTCGTCCCAGGGCAGCTCGCGGTGCACGTGACGCCGGATGGGGTGGGCTTCACGGTGCGGCTGGTGGGGCTCGAGAAGGGCCAGCCGGTGCTCCTCAAGGATGACCAGGGGGCGACGCTGGTGCTCCGCGGCCTGTACAACCCGGACCTGCCACCTCCATCGCAGCCGACGGTTCCGACCACTCCTTGACATCCCGCGCAAACAGCGGAGTTGCGGGTGCCCTGAGACTCAGCCAGTCTCGCCTGACCACATGACGCGGCGGTCCCGGCCGGCGGGTCGTCCTGGATTGATGGAAGGAGCGCAGCATGGCGCAGGCGGCATGGAAGTGGATGGTCGTCGCGGCGGCGGTCGGGGCGGGGATTCTGGCGTGCGGCGACGACGATGACGGCGGAGGCGGACCCAACAATCCGCGGTTGGACGGGGGCGTGCAGTTCGACGCGGGCGTGAATGTCTTCCGCCCCGGACTGGGCGAGGACGACGGCGAGCCGGAGGGCACGCCCTTCACCCTCCCGGCGGGCATCAGCTTCGCGGGTACGCTCATCGGCGCCGACGAAGTGACGGGCGAGTGCGAGAACGCCAGCGTGGAATCCCAGGGCACGGGGAACTACGTCCGCGTCTGCGTGCCCCTGCGCAACGACACCGGCGGTCCGGTCGAGGTGGAGTTCCCTCCCGGCCTCATCGTCGTGGCCACCTCCGAGGGCCGCGCCCAGAACGGACTGCTCATCGAGCGCACCATCATCACCGTGCCGCCCACCCCCCGGGGGCCTGGCGGGCGGGACGATGCCGGGACGCCGGACGGCGGGGTGGACGAGGGCGCCTTCATCGTTCCCATCTACATGTACTGCCTCAACGAGGCGCGGGACCCGTCCAACCCGTTCATCACCTACGCGGTCGGCCCCGTCACCTCGGATGACGCCCTCCAGGAACTGCTGCGGCTCCTCAATGGCAAGGTCATTGACAGCGCGGAGGACATCAGCGCCGTCCAGGACGCCATCTACAGCATCACCGAGGGCCGCGGCCTGACGACGCCGGACCGCGACGCCATCGCCGACCTCTGACGCCGCACGGCGTCAAGTCCCGGATTGCGCGCGATACAGAGCTGTCGCGAGAGGTGGTTTTGACACCCGGTGTATCGCACGGCTAACATCGCGCGCCATCCGCAGATTGCATTGCACTGTATTCCAACACCCGCTCTGGACTCCACTTCGGGCTCCACGCATCGCCGCCGAACGGCTCCCCCCCGTTCTGGAGGTTTCTGAACCATGCTGAAGGGCAAGACTCCGCTTGTCGTCGCGCTCGTGCTGGGCCTGCTGGCCGGCGTCATCGCGTATTCCGCCATCAAGAAGAAGGAGGCGGATGTCCGCCGCGGATGGAACCTGGTGCCCGTCGTCGTGGCGGCGCAGGACGTCCCTGAAGGCACGGTCATCACCTTCGAGATGATCTCCCAGCGCTCGGTGCCTGAGCAGTTCGTGACGTCCTCCGTGGTGCGTCCGGACTCCGCGTCCTACATCGTGAACCAGAAGGTGCTGGTCGCGCTGCAGGCGGGTGATCCGCTGCTGTGGAGCCAGTTCGAGACGACCAAGGCCGCCGAGCGCCTGTCCTCGAAGGTGCAGAAGAAGGCCCGCGCGCTCACCATCGAGGCGAAGCACACCACGTCGGTGGGCGGCTGGATTCGCCCCAATGACCACGTGGACGTGATTGGCACCTTTCGCGATCCGCAGACGGACGAGAACGTCGCCGTGACGCTGCTCCAGAACGTCATCGTGGTGGCCACGGGCAAGATCACCGGTACCACCAACGTGAACCTCATCCCGGAGAACCAGCGCGAGTACAACAACATCTCGCTGATGGTGCTGCCGGAAGAGGCGGAAATCCTCGTCCTCGCGGTGGAGATGGGGCAGCTGACGCTCAGCCTCCGCAACGAGGACGACGTGGACCTCATCGAGGAGCGCGGCCGCGCCACCATCAGCACGCTGCTGTCGGGTGAGCGCACCCGCGTGCTGGAGCAGAAGCGCCGCGAAATCATCCAGATCATCAAGGGCGGTGCGGAGCGGGCCGCGGGCGCTGGCGCGCCGTGATGGCGTGCGTCGTCCACCCTCGCTCTTAGGGAAGCGCGCCCATGCTTGCTGGAATCGTCCTACTCCTCGTCACCGGCTCGGTCTTCTTCTTCAGCCTGGTGATCTTCAGCGTCCTGTCGAAGGCGTATGAGCAGTACCAGGAACGCTACGTCGCCAAGTCGATGAACGACTTGAGCGACATGTTCCTCTTCATCGATCCACGCCAGATGTTGATCCTCAACATCGCGTGCATGTGCTTGTTGGGGATCCTGTCGTACATCATCTTCAACCCCATCATGGCGGTGGTGGCCACGGTGTTCGGCTTCTTCCTGCCGATGCTGATGGTCAAGCACTACCGGAAGCGGCGCATCAAGAAGTTCAACGTGCAGCTGGTGGACGCGCTGCAGGCCATGGCCAACGCCTTCAAGGCCGGTCTCACGTTCCCCCAGGCCATCGAGCACGTGGCGCGCGAGGCGCTGCCGCCGCTGTCCCAGGAGTTCGGCCTCTTCGTGAAGGAAGTGAAGCTCGGTGTTCCTCTGGAGGAGGCCCTCATCAACATGGGCCGCCGCGTGGGCAGTGACGACCTGGAGCTCGTCGTCGTGTCCACCAACATCGCCCGTCAGCTCGGCGGCAACATGGCCGAGATGTTCGAGACGATCTCCACGGTGATCCGCGAGCGCTTCCGTCTGGAGGGCAAGATCGACGCGCTCACCTCGCAGGGCAAGCTGCAGGGGTGGATCGTCGCGGCGATGCCCGGCGTGCTCGGCATGGTGCTCAACTACATGCGGCCCGACCTGATGGAGCCGATGATGGACCACATCTTCGGATGGATCCTCGTCATCATCATCGCCATCATGGAAGTGATGGGCATCCTCATCATCCGGCGCATCGTCAACATCGATATCTGAGAGGTGCACCGTGGACGATGTCCTGACGCCAATGTTGATCGGCAGCTCGGCGCTCCTCTTCGCGGGCGCCGTGGGCTTCCTGGGCCTGGGGCTGTACCAGACGCTGCTGGAGCGCTTCCTGTCGGAGGTCCGTGACGAGTCCACGGGCGGCATGAAGGGCTTCGGCTCGGTGGCCATCCGCCGCCTGGGCGCGATGAACCGCCGCTTCATGTGGCCCGGCTACGAGGCCAAGGCGCGCCGCAACCTCATCAAGGCGGGCGAGCCGCAGGCGTACAAGCCCGAGGACATCATGGCGCTGCAGGAAGTCAGCGCCGTGGTGGGCATCATCATGGGCCTCATCCTGCTCAACGGCTTCGGCGTGAGCCTGGTGTGGTCGCCGCTGTTCCTGCTCTTCGGCATGTACTACCCGCTGATGTGGCTGAACGACCAGGTGAAGAAGCGCCACCTGCTCATCAGCCGCGCGCTGCCCTACAGCCTGGACCTGCTGACGCTGTCGGTGGAAGCCGGTCTGGACTTCACCGCGGCGCTGGCCAAGGTGGTGGAGAAGGGCAAGCCAGGGCCGCTTCGCGAGGAGCTTCAGCTCGTGCTCAAGCAGCTGAAGATGGGCAAGACGCGTGAAGAGGGCCTCAAGAGCATGATTGTGCGCGTGGACCTGCCGCCGCTGACGACGTTCGTCACCGCGCTCATCCAGGCGGACAAGATGGGCACCAGCCTGGGCAAGGTGCTGCGCATCCAGTCCACGCAGATGCGCATCGACCGCACCCAGCGCGCGGAGAAGCTGGCCGGCGAGGCCCCGGTGAAGATGCTCTTCCCGCTCATCGCCTGCATCTTCCCCACGGTGTTCATGGTGCTGTTCGGGCCCATCGTGTTCCAGTTCATGTTCGGAAACATCACGGGGTAGCGCCCCGTGCCCATCCTCCTGACCATCACCCAGGGGCTCCAGACAGGACGGGAGCTCACCTTCGAGGCGGCCGAGGTCAACATCGGCCGCACCTCGGAGAACGACCTGGTGCTGCACGACCACGGCGTGTCGCGAAGGCACGCCCGCATCGTGCTCCGCGACGACAAGTACTTCGTCGCGGACATGGGCAGCTCGAACGGCACCGTGCTCAACGGTGGCCTGCTGTCGGGCGAGCAGCAGCTCCGGGATGGGGACAAGATTGGCGTGGGCCCGGTGGAGTTCACCTTCGTCTGGGTGCCGCCGGAAGGGGACGAGGACGCCACCCGGCCCATTCGCCGGGGTGACCCCGTTCCCACCGTGGACCCGGACGCCACCCGTCCCATCCGCCTGAACGACCCGATTCCCGCCGCCAGCGGCATCGTGCTGCCGGAGGGCTTCCCCACCGCGCAGCAGCCGGCGGTGGCGCCGGTGCGTCCGGGCACCTCCGCCGCCGTGGCCAAGGCCG
>JBKGHI010000010.1:0-83171 GCA_046520405.1 Myxococcus sp. 1LA | reverse complement strand
CGGGGACGGGCCGGCCCAGCGCGGCGCCCCGGGCGGAGGGACGGTGGCGCAGGCCCGGTGCCCCCGCGCGGCCCAGCGCCAACGACACGCCCAGGTGTTTGGCCCGCCTCGCGAGGAAGGGCAGGTCGAAGCCGTGCAGGTTGTGGTTCTCGATGACGTCCGGGTCCCAGGTCCGCACGCGCTCCGCCAGGTGGTAGAGCAGGTCCGCCTCCGCGGAGTCATCATCCCCCTGCGCCTCGAGCGTCTCCGTCTCCCCATCCGGACGCCGGAGCGCCACCAGGAAGACGCGGTGGTGCGCCGGGTCCAACCCGGTGGTCTCCAGGTCGAACTGCATGCGGCGCAGCTCATCGAAGTCGAGGTCGCGGAAGTACGTGCGGCCCGACGCCGTGAGGTACTGCTCCTCTGGCGGCAGCGCGAGCACCGCGTTGGCACCCAGGTCCTTCACGTGCGTCACCGGCCGGCCCAGCCGCCGCGACGCCCCTTCCAGCACCGCGCTGGTGAGCGCGCGGCCTTCCTCCGCTCGCACCAGGTAGCGCAGCGCGCCGGGCCCCTCGAGTTCCTGCCACGTCACCCGGTACCGCGCGGGCCCCTCCGCCTCCGGACGCAGCCGGGAGCCCAGGTGCGACAGGTCCTCCAGGGACGAAAGCAGCAGCCAGGGACGGAAGCGCACGTCCTCGCGAATCAGCTCCCCCGTCTTCGGGATGCGGCGCCAGACGAAGGCGCGGCCGTCGGGCTCCGCCCACACGGAGACGATGCCCGGCGTGGGGTCCCAGCCCCAGAGCCACTCGTCCTCCATGGAGTCCCTCCGGGCGGAAGTGCCGCGAACGCGCGCGATGCAAGCCGCTCGCGGCGTGGGATGCAAGGCGCGTTGCTCCAGGGCCATCACGTCATCTTGAGGGCCCAGGGTGACAGTGGTATGTCAGGTTTCCTCGCCATGCAGCGGACCGAGCGCCTCTTCGCCCTTGCCGAATACCTCCGGGGCCGCCGCACCGGCGTCACCGCGGAAGTCCTGGCGGAGCGGTTCGGCGTCACGGTGCGCACCATCTACCGGGATTTGGACTCGCTGCGCGCCTCGTCCATGCCGGTCTCCGCCGAGCGTGGCCGGGGTGGCGGGTACGCGCTGGACCGCAGCTACAGCCTGCCGCCGGTCAACTTCACCGCGCGCGAGGCGGCGCTCATCGTCGCGCTGGGGCGCTTCGCCATCGACATGCGGCTGCTGCCCTTCGCCGGCACGCTGGAGTCCGCGCTGGACAAGGTGCGCGCGGCGCTCTCCACGTCCGCGCAGCGTGAGCTGCTCACCCGGCTGAGGGAGTTGTCATTCATCGGCGTGCCGTCCCTGCCGAGCAAGAAGCCCGTGCGGGAAGCCCTGGAGCGCGCGTGGTTCGAGCAGCAGCCGCTGCGCATCACCTACGTCGACAGCAACTTCCTGGAGACGGTCCGCGACGTGCGGGTGATGTCCGTCATCATGAACCGGCATGAGACGCGCATCGACGGGGAGGACCTCACCACGGGGGAGCGACGGCCCTTCCGGTTGGATCGCATCACCCGCGCCGAGGTGCTGCGCGCCGCCGGGCCCTAGGGGCCGCACGGGGGCGCTGGCTGCGTTGTGACGTCAGGGGAAGTGGATACTGCGTCCTCCCGGGGGCGTTAGCGCCGTCCCGGAAGGTTGCCCTGGGCACCACCGACCGCGTGGCAAGCCCAGGCGGCACGACACCGGGCTCAAATCTCCAGCGGCGGCTGGGGACCGGGGATGATGTCCGCGATATCGGGGTCGACCTCACCCGGCTGACGCGGCCCGCGCTCGGACTTGACCTTCTTGCGCTCCTCGCGCTTCGCGTTCTTCTCCTGCTGGTGCTGCTTGCGCGCCTGCTCTTTCTGGCGCTTCGTGGATCTTCCTTGCATTGAGCCTCCCTCGCTGAAAACAAAAGCCCGGCCTCACAGTGAGGAGACCGGGCTGATGGTGCTGAGCCTGAGCTCTCAGCTGACCACGCGGACGTTCTCGGCCTGGAGGCCCTTGGGGCCCTTCCGGGTCTCGAACTCCACCTTCTGGCCCTCGGCCAGGGTACGGAAACCGTCCGACTGGATAGCGGTGTGGTGGCAGAACACATCGGCCCCACCGTCGTCCTGGGCGATGAAGCCAAAGCCCTTAGCGTCGTTGAACCATTTCACGGTACCAGTTGCCATGTTTCTTCTTCTTTCTGCGTGCGGCGCGAGGCCACAGCCCGTCCCAAACGCGAGACAGGCAGCCTCTAGCCTGTCGAGAGACCAATGTCGAATGTGGAAGGTCTCGAATCTCCACCGGCTGTTCGCCGCGAGAAGGAAACGTGGCGTGGAACCGAAGAATTCCAGCCCCTTGCCTCCCACCTCCGCGCCCTGAAAATCGTCTGGCGCCCCTTGAATGTGGGGCCCGGAGGGGTCTCCGGGGAGGGTCCTGGAGGGCAATAACCTGGACACCACCGGCCCGCTTCCCTCCCGGAACGCGGAGCGGCCCGGGGCCCGGCTTCCGGGCCCATCGTCCTAAACGCCGGGCGGGGTGCGCGGAAGTTCCGTTCCGAACACCACCTGAAGCAGGTCCATGAGCCCAGGCCAGGCCTCGGCGCCGAGCCACAAGCCCTCGGCCTGGTGCTCGGCGGTCATGGCCAGCGCGGCGGTATCAAAGAGCCTGGCGGGCAGCACGCCTTCCTCCGGCAGCGGCCCTCCACCTGCAACACCTGACCATCCCAACGAATGCCGGGCGGAAGCAGCCGCTCCGCCAGCACGCGCATCGCGGCCCTGCCCGCGCCCGCGCGCAGCACGCCCATCATCAGAGACGAGGCCGTCCGGGACTCCTCCAGCTCCACCACGCCGGGCGTCTTCAGCCACAGGCGGTAGCGACCGGACACCAGCTCCACGCGCTCCAGCGACGTCTCCACGCGCAGCTTCCAGCCGTGCACCGAGAAGCGCACGTCGTAGACCTGGGGGTGGGCCGACCAATGGCGCAGCTCGAAGTTCTTCAGGCGCCCTAGGAGCTGACGCACCACGGCCTCCACGCGCGCGTGGGACAGCCGCACCCGCTTGCGTCCCACGTCCACCGCGACGTCCTCGGAGAGCGCCGCGGGCAGCCGCCTGGCCCATTCACGCGCCCCTTCCAGCATCTTCGCCGCCAGCGACTGACCCGACATCCACGTCCTCCCAAGACGCCGCCCGTGAGGGCGTGGGGCCCTCGCGCACCGAGGCCGGCGCCGAGCGCGCAGCATGCACCGGATTCAGGGTCCGCGCGCCCCCTGCTCGCGGGACAGGCGGGCGGGCGTTCCCCATGTGTCCCCGCCCCTCCCTCGGGGACGTTGACGTCCCCCGGACGCCGCCCGGCTCAGGCTTCAGGAGCGAGGGCGGGAAGACGAGCGTGGGCGTGCCACACCCTTCCGCCGTGGGGAAGAACGTCAGGTCCGAGCCCACGGCTCGGAGGGTGCGGAAGGTCTCCAGCACGGGGAGCTCCAGCTCCACGGGCGCCACCCGGTGGATGCGGCGGCCGTCTCGCACCTCCCAGCCGCCCGCCACCAACGTGACGGTGCCGGGACGCGGCATGGTGGTGAAGGTCTCCACGCGGGCGACGAGCTCCGTGTAGTGCGAGGGCAACACGGGCGCCGCGCCGGGCACGACACAGGGGTTCACCGCCTCAGGCGCGGGCGGAGACAGCGCGGGCCGGAACCCGCGTCCGTTGGGCACCGCGCCGAGCCGTGTCGCGGTGTCCGCGGCGTGAAGGAATCCTCGCAGCACGCCCGCGTCCACCAACGTCAGCGCTTCGGTGGGCAGGCCCTCGTCGTCCAGGTGTACGCGCCGCGTGCCCGCGGGGTGGCCCGGGTCGTCCCGCACGCTCAAGACCGAGGGGAACAGCTTGCGCCCCACGGCCCGAGCCAAGGCGGGCGTGGCGGCGGCCACGTCTCCGCGCAGCAGCCAGATGAGCCCCGCCGCCAGCGGCGCGGCCACCGCGGGCCGCAGCACCAGGGGCAGGCCACGGTCCACCGGATGGGCAGGCCCCGTGAGGGCGTCCACGGCGTCCGCGAGCCGCTGGCGCAGCGGCGTGAAGACGTCCTCGTTGGCGTCCGGAGGCAGCGCCACCGCGTCCACCACGGCGCCTCGCGGCGTCTCGCAGCGCACGAAGAGTTCCTCGCGCCACTCCGTGCGGACACGGGGCACGTCGCTCACCCTCACCACCGCGCGCCAGGCGGAGGACTGGGACAGCACGGCGGCCTGCACCACGCAGCCTGAGGGCACGGCGCTCTGGATGAAGTGCTTCATCCGGCGCGCCGCTCGGTCTGGTTGAAGCGAGGGAGGGCCAACGGGCGCCGTGAGTGACAGCGGTGGCAGGTCGGGTAGCGGGCCCATCCGGTTTGGCGTCGCGAGCTGCTCCGCTCGCTCCAGCAGCAGGGGCAGCGTGCTCGCGTCGCCAATGGGCGAGGACAGCGAGCCCTGCCGCGCGTCCAATGCCACCCGCGCCATCGCATCGAGCGATTCGCCCTGGTTGAGGGTGGAGAGGCCCGTCCCCGCGTCGTATTCGAGCGACAGCTTGCGCTCCGCGGCGAGGAACAGCTCAGCCTGTGAAGGGGCATGGCGCCGCGTGAAGGAGTCCAGCGCTTCGCTCGCGGATGACAGCAATGCGCGCGGCTCAAGGCCCGCGCATGACGCCACGTCGCTGTCCTCCTTGGAACCGCCCTGCATCCGCTGCCTCCGCCCGGCATGCGCCCGGCCTGGGCGCGAGGATAGCGGTCCGCGTCCTCACGTGGCGACAGTCCGCGCGTCCGCCTGCTCATCTACGCGGTGTCTCATGCGCCAACACGTGGCCGGAGGCACCGCGCGTATCGCCTCGCCGGCGCGTGCGTGGGAGCGCCCCACCATCTGGCATATGCTCCACGTCCGGCGCCCGCCGTCGCGCGGTGGCCGTCACCTGGAGCCACGCGCAGCCCCCTGCGGTGCCCGGCCGGAGGACGCACGCGTGGATTGGTTCGTGGAGCGGCGCGAAGTCACCGAGGTCCTCCACCAGCGCTCCGGCTCCCGCGTCATCGCGCCCGTGGTCGACCGGGGATGGTCCCGAGGCCAGGCCACGCCGGAGGGCATCTCCTGGCAATGGGCCCAGGTGGGAGGCACGCACGCGAAGAAGGGCCTGTTCCCAGGCGAGCTGGAGCACCGGGCCCGCCTCCTCCTCGACGCCGAGCCGCGACTGGGGAACGACACGGAGGCCACGCTGGCGCTCGTCCATCAACTGGTGGAGACCGCGCGCGCCTCGGGCGCCCTCCACCTGGACGTGCTGCTGCGCGAAGTGGAGCGCCACACGCTGTCAGCAAGCGACGCCCACCTGCGCGAAGACACCCAGCGTCACGCGCTGCTCGAAGTGAAGGCCTTCCATGACAGCGGCGCGGGCATCGCCGAGCTCTGGCGCTGCGCCGCCTGGCCCGACGGTGCCGGAGCCCGCGCCGCCCTGCCCGCGCTGGAGTCGCTGGTGGACGGCCTGGTGCGGGAGCTGCGCGACACGACGCCCATGGTCCCCTGCCCTCGCGACGTGCTGCCCGTCGTCTTTCCACCGGGCGCCGCCTCCGGCTGCTTCTTCCACGAGGTGTGCGGCCATCCCCTGGAGGGAGACGTCGTCGCGCGCGGCGGCTCCTACCTCGCGCGGAGATTGGGACAGCAGGTCGCCGGGGAGCACCTCACCGTCTCGGACGACCCCACGGACGGCCACGGCGCGCTCGGCTTCGCGTGGGACGACGAAGGCCACGCCGCCCTGCCGGTGACCCTCCTCAAACAGGGCCAGGTGGACGCGCCCCTTCTGGACGCTCGCAGCGCCACCGCGCTGGGACGCGCACCCAACGGACACGGGCGGCGCGTCAGCTACCGGCACCCGCCCCTGCCGCGCATGGCCCACACGCGCGTGGACGCACACGAAGGCCACCTGGAGGCGCTGATGGCGGACATCCCGCACGGGCTGCTGGTGCAGCACCTCACGCCGCGACAGATGGACCTGCTGTCGGGCGACTTCAGCTTCTACATCGTGGAGGCGCGGGAGATTCGGAACGGACGGCCCGGGCGCCGCGTGGGCCCCGGCATCCTCCGGGGCAACGGGCTTGCGGCCCTGGCGGCCATCGACGCGGTGGGCGCGGATGCGAAGAACCTCTTCGCCACGCGCGGCTGCCGGAAGCTGGACCACGGCCCGCTTCCGGTGTCCTTCGGGCAGCCCACGGTGCGCTTCCGGGGGCTCGCGGTGGAGCCCTCGCGGTAGGCGCCGTGGGCGCCCGGGTGCATCACCCTTCCGGGTAGCAGAGGAAGCCGAAGTCCGGCGGAGGCGCGGGCTCCTCGTAGGGGTTCTCCTCCATGGGCGGCATGGGCGCCATGGCGAACAGGCGCGTGAAGGACACACCCGGCGGCAGGCCGGCGACGAAGAAGGGAGGCACCTCCCAGGGCCGGCCCTGCTCCTCGTCCTCCAGGGTGTCCACGAAGCTGACCGTCAACGCGCTCGCGGAGCCCGGCTGCACCACCAGGGCGTAGTAGCCCAGGCTGCTCATGCCGTTGGGGATGGCGAAGTAGCCCATCTCCGTCTGCCCCGGGAACGAGCCCGGCGGCGCCCAGTCGATGGCGTACAGCGAGCCCGCCGTCGTCTCCGCCGCGATGTCACCGCTGGGGAACAGGAACGCGTCCAGCACCGGGCTGGGCGAGTAGACCCACAGCAGCGCCACCGAGCGGCCCGACGCGGCATCCGCCAGGCTGGCCGGGGAGATGGACGTGCCCGTCTCCTCGGAAATCACCTGCGCCAGCGCGCCGAGCGCGCCCGCCTCGCCCACGATGGCCGGCGACTGGATGAGGCACTGCGTCCCCGTGGCCGCGATGGGCCGCAGGGTGGTGGTGGCGTAGTACGGCACCTCGGGGATGGGCGCGTAGCCCTCCTCCACGGGGAACATGTCGTTGCCACCCACCGACATCCCGGGCGCCGGCTCGGCGCGGATGAGGTACGGCACCGTCGGGTCGGCGGGGATGCCCTCCGTCTGGAAGTTGCCCCAGGGCGGCAGCGAGGGGCCGCTGGTGTCGACCACCTCGCCGGTGGGCCCCACCATGCTGACCTGCGCGCCCCACGCGGACGCGCGCATCACCGTGGGCATGCCGTACAGCAACGCGGGCAGCGGCGGGCCCGCCTCCGGGTCCTCCGGGTCGGGCGGCCACATCACGAAGGAATAGAACATCGCCTCCGGATCGAAGATGACGCCGGAGATGGGCACCCGCCGGTCAGGCAGGTCCGTGAAAGGCGCGTCCGCGTCCAACACGGGCGGAGGCGGCGCGCTGCTGCTGCCGCACGCGGACAGCACGGCGGCGGACAGAGTCGAAGCAAGGAGGGAGCGAACCTTCATGGCGTTCCTCTGAGGGCTCAGCGGGGCGGGAGGATGTGCTCGGCCGGCGGCGTGGTGACGTGGCACGACTCGGCGCAGTTGCCGTAGCCGTTGGGCGTGTTCTGCATGGGCTCGAAGCGGAGGTCGAAGTACTCCGTTCCGTGCGACGTCACGTGGCAGCCATTGCAGCTCATCAGGCTGGGCCACAGCGTGCTTTCCCGCGTCAGGTGACACATGGTGCAGTCACCCTTGTTCTGGTTGTACTTGCGCGAGCTGTTGTGGATGCGGTGGATGACGTCCGGCAGGTAGCCGTAGCCCTCCTCGATGTGGCACGTCTTGCACGCCTCCACGTGGTCCACGGACATGCCGTGGTGCACGTTGGAGAGCGAGTTCACCCCGTTGTGGCACACCTGGCAGTTGCCCACGCGGCCCGGGTACGTGGTGGGCTGGGCCTGGCCGACCTGGAAGAAGAAGGGGTCCAGCCGGTTGAGGCGCTCGCCCATGAAGGTGCGGTGCCCCTTGAGGATGATGGCGTAGGTGCCCGACTTCGCGTTCGGCGGCAGTTGCACCGAGTAGTGCGTGGGCGGCTGGGCATCACCGCCGCCCGCGAGCAGGTTGGAGCCGGGCGGCAGGTAGAAGTGCGGCTCGCTGAAGAGCGGGAAGGAGAAGTACGGCAGGGAGTAGGAGCCGCGCGACACCTGCAGGTCCTGCAGCGGGCCCACCACCTTGAAGCCGGACTCCGAGGAGCTGGCCTCGCGGTAGGACAGCAGCATCTGCTCGTTGAAGTACGCGAGGCCGTTGGAGGACTCGCCCATGTACTCGTTGTAGCTGGGCATCCGGTTGCGCGGGTGCAGGCCGTTGCCGTCCCCGTCGCGCAGCGACACCATGAAGTCCACCGAGTCACCGGGCATGAAGAAGCTGCCGTTGGCCGGGCGGTTGACGCGCACCGCCTGCGTCAGGCCGAAGCCGCACGGCACCTGTTCGTCGGTGGCCAGCCCCGTCTCATCCAGCCGGTAGCAGGTGGCCGGGCGCTCCGCCTCGGGCGTGAAGACGATGGGGAAGACGAAGGGCTGGAGGGGCAGCAGGCTCCAGGTGACGCGGATGAGGCCCTCGCCGGAGAGCTGCGGCATGGCCAGCGTCTTGAACGGGTCGGTGGCGCCGGAGAAGGACGCCTTCACCATCGTCTTGTAGGTGGGCTCGGTGCCGTCCGGCAGCAGGCTCACCTCCGGGTCACCGGGGAAGCGGGGCCGCGCCAGGTCCGCCACCATCCAACTGGCGCGCGTGCGGCCCGTGGTGGCGCTTTCACCCATGAAGTCACGGCGGCTGTAGGTGACGGCGGTGCGCACGGCGCCGTCCGCGTCGAGCACCTCGATGAGGAAGGTGTCGTCCAGCGAGCGCATCCACGCGGCGTTCTCGTAGTACGTCTCGCGCTGGAAGGTGGAGTCGTAGTCGTTGGTCCACTCGTCGCGGCCCACCGTCACACCCGACCAGTCCAGGTCCTTGAAGCGCGACTGCTTGCGCATCCAGAAGGACGGCGCGTGCTGGTTGTTGAAGTCGGTGTGCACGTCGGTGACGGTGTCCACCGCGGTGAACTCGCGGATGAAGTAGTTGACGCCCGGCGTCACCTCGAACCGCGCCGAGGGCGGCAGCGGCTGGCCCATCATGTTCATGGCCTCGCAGGTGGCGGGGTAGTCCGGCAGGTTCAGCGAGCCGGGCGACACCGGCTCACCGGTGGGGAGGATGGCGCAGCCGTTGTAGTACAGCAGCGACAGGGCGATGGCGCCGGAGGCCGAGCTCGAGTACGGGTCGAACGCCCTCGCGCCGCGGCCGCGGGTCCCTTCGGCGTCGCCGATGTTGAAGACGTCACAGCCGGCGGTGAACACCACCAGGGACAAAAGCAGTCTCTTGCAGAGAGATTTCATGAGGGCACGCGCCACGCGCAACCATGGGGGAATGGTGCGGGACGTTGGGCTTTCAGGGGACGCGCTGGGAGTCTACCGGACGCTCCCAGGTGGCGCCAGAATGGGTCATTTGCCAGACGCGGACGGCGCGGGGGGTGCCACCGCGGGCACCGTGCGCAGGTAACGGTAGAGCGCCCGGAGGTCCGCCTCCGCCAGTCCGGCGAAGAAGCCCCAGGGCATGGTGAGCTTGTTCACCTGACCGGCCTTCGCGGGCGCGGGCGTCAGGTCCTTGAAGGCGGTGAAGCGGGCGACGAAGGCTTCTTCGTCCAATGCGCCGAGCCCACGCGCATGCGGCGTGAGATTGGAGACGACCTCCGGGCCGTGCGGCGTGGGCAGCGGGCGTCCGCCGACGAAGGGCGTGCCCGCCTCGTCCATGCCCGCGTGACACGCGGCGCACTGCGCCACGGTGGCCAGGTAACGGCCGCGCGAGACGTCATCCGCCGAGGGCTCCGGCACCACCGCCTTCACCGGCGCGGCCATGTCCTTGTACTGCGCATAGACCTCGTCCGGGATGGCCGAGCGGCCGCCATCACGGGAGCTGGCCGGCGCCTGACGCAGCCAGGCAATCACGGCGTGGGCATCCGCGTCCGACAGCTCGCGGTAGAGGAGGAAGGGCATGATGGGGAAGAGCGTCTTGCCGTCGCGCCCGGTGCCGTCGCGCAGGGCGCGCATCAGCTCCGCGTCCGTCCAGCGGCCGATGCCGTGCTCCGGGTCGGACGTGATGTTGGGCGCGCAGACGCGGCCCGGCATCTCCCAGCTCGCGTCGTCCCAGCAGGCACCGGAGAGCGCGGGGCCGGAGGCGGGGCCGCCGTAACGGGACCAGTCGCGCGGCGTGTGGCAGGAGCCACAGGCGAGCACGTTCTCCACCAGGTACCGGCCGCGCTCCAGCTTCGCCGCGTCCACGGCCACCTTGGCGGGTTGAGCCGCGGGCGTGGACGGCGCGGGCGTGGATGCGGCCGGGGCCTTGGCGGGCGGCGGCGATTCATTGCGCTGACAGGCGCTCAGCGCCAGCAGCAGGAAGAGAAGGCTGGAACGCATCGGGGTGTGGGTCCTCATTCCGGGGCGGGTCCGTCCACGGGCCTGCCCAGCCGCAGGGCGATGACGCCCCGGCGGTATTCGATGGGCAGACGGTCCGCGGGCGTGTGGACCTCGCTGGCGAAATCCAGGGGCTGGGGACGGGGACGCACGCCCTCCAGCGTGCGGCGGTCCTGCTCCAGGATGGCCAGCTCACTCTTCACGAACATGTCCGGGAAGTGGTTGCGCAGCCGGGGGTGGTACGACGCGAAGTAGAAGCACCGCATCTTCTCCTCGGAGAGCGGAGAGGCGATGGCGTAGACGGTGTGGACGTAGAAGAGCGTGGGCTTGAAGGCGAGCTTCGCGGCGAAGGGCAGCGTCACGTCGTAGGTGAGCGTGGTGCGATCCACCCGGGGCGGCATGCCATCCGTCGATGGCGCCATCGCGGGATAGACGATGCGCGCGCTGACGCCGCTGGGACGCCGCTCCACTTCATACGGGGCCACCTCCGGCTGCTCCGGGTTGCCGAAGGTGCCTTCGTGCACGAAGGACAGGTGCGCCACGTCCAGGACGACTTCGATCATCCGGCCCGCGGCGACGTCCCACTCCAGCACCGGCAGCGGCACGGTGGCCAGGGTGCCGTCCTCCAGCTCCGGCCACTCCGGCAGCGGCGCGGCGGGCTCCGGGGACAGGCAGACCCAGACGAGGCCATACCGCTCCGTGGCCTGGAAGGCGGAGACGCGTGCCCGGGCGGGAATGGGCGCGGCAGGCTGGGACGGGACACGCACACAGCGTCCGTCCGTGCCGTAGGTCCAGCCATGGAAGCCGCAGCGCAGCCCCTCCGGGGTGACGACGCCCAGGCTGAGGTCGGCGCCCCGGTGCGAACACCGCCGGTGCGACACGGCCACGCCCGAGCCCGTCCGCCACAGCACCAGCTCCGTCTCCAGCAACTGCACGGCGAGCGGAGCGGCCGTCAGCGCGTTCGAGAAGGCGACCGGGTGCCAGTACGGAGAGAAGGCGTCAACGTAGGAGCGCACGACCCTTACGCCAGCGCGAGCGGAGCAATCTTGCTCTCGATCTCCTCGAGCAGGAAGTCGATCTCCTCGATTTCATCCAGCTTCTCAGGCGCGGCGGAGACCTCGGTGGGCGCCGCGTCGGCGGTGGCTGACGAGGTCTGGGCGGGCGCTGCGGACAGGGTCTCTTCCGAAGCCATGAGGCCTCCTGGAGCGGGGGGTGGGGGCGCGATTGTTTCCGGCTGCCCGGGGGGCCTGTCAATCCGGAGTCCCTTTTCCTAAGAATTTTTCGACACATGTATCGCTGATTGAGACTCGTATACGCTCAGGAGGCCCCTGTGATGATGCCCCCCCTGTCCGTCCGAGCCCTGGCCGCGGCCGTCCTGCTCTGGAGTCTTGCCGCGTCCGCCGAGCCCTGGAATGGCACGGAGCCGGGGACGACGACGCTCCAGCAGGTGCTGCTCTCATTTGGACCGCCCACCCGGCAGGTCCACGAGGACGGCGAGGTGGTGCTGACGTACCAGCGCAAGGCCGCGCCAGGGGGCACGCGGAGCACGCGCTTCCTCTTCGACGCGCGGCAGGGCGTGTTGCGGCGCATCGAGGTCGTCCCCACCAAGCCGCCCACGCCAGCGGGCCTCACCGCCCTGTACGGCCCCGCGTGTGACGCGGCGAAGCCTCCGGACGCGGGCCTGGACTGCCGCGAAGAGGAGGCCGTGGCGGCCCGGCAGCGCTGGTGGCACTACCGGGCGCGCGGGTTGAGCGTGCTGCTGGACGCGCGCCGGCGGGTGAAGTCGATGCACTACTCCGAGTCGCTGGCCCCGGCGCGCAGTACCGTGCCCGCCGTCGCGACCTCGGCCGATGCACCCCGGGCGGTTCCGGCCTCGGGGACGCTGCCGCCCGATACGGACTCCGCGGCCGGGCTCGGCACCGCCACGGTGGCCCCGGGCGAAGCAGGTGCGCCCGCTGGCTTCGAGGATCTGCTGGAGACCCCCGCGACCGCGCCCCAGCCGGCCGGAGCGGGTTCATCCGGCGCCATCGTCGAAGGCTGGCAGGGGCCGGGGGGCGATGCCGCGGACCCCTGGCACGAGAATCCGCAGGAGCGGCAGCAGGATGTGCTGGCGGTGGGCGGCATCTACTTCCAGCGCGCGGAGGTGACGGGCCTGCGCTCGCAGGGCAAGACGTCGTACCAGCCGGTGCTGCCCGCGCTCGCGGACATCTACCTGGACGCGACGCCGTCCAAGCACGTGCGTGGCTTCATGATGGGGCGGCTCGCGTACGACCCGCTGTCCACCGAGGCCAACGGGCCCGCCGCCGCGCTGGGCCAGATGTGGCTGAAGTTCGACGTCGCCCAGCGGCTGTTCGTCACCGCCGGGCGGCAGGAGATTCGCTGGGGCAGCTCCCAAATCTGGAACCCCACCGACTTCCTGCAGGCGCCCAACCCGGATCCGCTCAACATCTTCGACCTGCGCACCGGCGTAGACATGGTCCGCCTCACGGTGCCCTGGGAGGCCATGGCGGCCAACCTGTCGCTGCTGGGCACCGCCAACGTGGAGGACGCGGGCGAGGACCTCCGGCGGGTGCGCTACGGCGGCGGCGTGCGCGCGGAGATGGCGGTGGGCACGGGCGAAATCGCCGCGACGGCGGTGTTCGACCAGTCGCGCCGGCCCCGGTACGGCCTGGACGCGACCATGGCGCTGGGCATCCTGGACTTCAACGCCGAGCTGGCCTGGGTGGGCGACGGCAACACGCAGCTCTGGGCCCGTCAGGGTGACGGCTTCGTGGAGCGCACGCTGGAGGGCCGCAAGCTGCTGGTCAGCGCGGGCGTGTCGGCCACCTTCAACTTCGCCGAGCTCTACCGCGCCGTCGTCCGGGTGGAGGGCTTCCACAACCCGCTGGGCTACGACGACCGCGCCTTCCTGCCCTGGCTCAGTTCGCAGGGCGACTTCCGGCCGCTCTTCCACGGCCGCTACTACGCCCTGGGCCAGGTCAACATCGGCCGACGCGGCATGTCGCAGATGTCGCTCATCTTCACCACCATCGCCAACGTGCAGGACGCCTCGTACCTGTCGCGGCTGGCCTTCAACTCCTCGCCCTTCGACATCCGGGACATCTTCGTCCAGACCTTCGTCGAGGTGCCTTACGGCGAACGCGGCAGCGAGTTCCGCTTCGAGAGCCTCCCCGCGGACCCCACCCTCTCCGGGTCGGGGCTTGGTGTCTTCCGCGCCGGGGTGAGCCTCTACGTTCGCATCTAGCCCAACGGGCCATCCGGACTTCCGCCTCATGACTTCGCGCTCCGAATCCGACTCCCTCGCCGCCGCCGCGAAACGCGAGCAACTCCGCAAGCTCCTGGAGCAGCGCAAGGCCTCCACCTCGGACAGCGCTCCGGCCGCGACGCCGCAGCGGAACATCGCGGGTCCCTCGCGCCGTCCCGCGGGGACCGCCGACGTGCTGTCGCCGGCGCAGGAGCGCATGTGGTTCCTGCACCAGCTCCGCCCGGACACCGCGACCTACGTCGTGCCCTGGGCCGCGATGCTGGAAGCGCCCGTGGACGCAGGCGCGCTCGACGGCGCCCTGCGCGCCCTGCTGGCGCGGCATCCCCTGCTGCGGGCCCGCTTCCCCGCCGAGGGAGGCCGCCCCCAGATTCGCTACCTGGACGTGCCCGACCGCGTCCTCGACGTGGAGGATGCGACAAGCGCGAGCGAAGCCCTGCTGTCACGTCGGCTGCGCGAAGAGGCCTCCCGCCCGTTCGATTTGGAGCAGGGGCCGCTGTACCGCTTCCGGCTGTTGAAGCTGTCTGGCCAGCGGCAGGTGCTGGTCCTGGTGTTCCACCACCTCGTCACAGACGGCGCGTCCATCAACGTGCTGATGCGGGAGCTGGGGGTGCTTCACGCCGCGCACAGTCGAGGCGAGGTGCCCACGCTGGCCGCGCTCCCGCTGGAGTACGCGGACGCCGCCGCGTGGCAGCACACGCCCGATGCCGCCGCGCATGAGCCGGAGCTGCTCGCCTACTGGAAGCGGCAGCTCGAAGGCGCCGTGCAGGGCCTGGAGCTGCCCACCGACAAGTCCCGGCCCGCCCGGCGCTCGGACCGAGGGGCGCTGACGGAGCGGATTGCCCTGCCCGCCGCGCTCACCAGCGCGCTGCGCACCTTCTGCCGCGAACGGCAGGTGTCGCCGTTCATGACGCTGTACGCGGCCTTCGCCGCGCTGCTGTACCGGTACTCGCGGCAGGACGACTTCTGTGTTGGCACACCCGTCTCCGGACGCACGCACCCGTCCCTGGAGGGGCTGGTCGGCCTGTTCGTCAACACGGTGGTGCTGCGCACGCGCGTCACCGCGGCGGATGCCTTCACCGCGTTGCTTGACCAGGTGCGCGCCACCACGCTGGACGCGTTGGGGCACCAGGCCCTCCCCTTCGACCGGCTGGTGCAGGCGCTGGGCGTGGAGCGGAGCCTCAGCCACTCCCCGCTGTTCCAGGTGATGTTCGACCTGTACCGCGTGGAGCATTCGCTGGCGGGGGCCTTCCCGGAGGCCCAGGCCCGCGACCTGCCGATGGACACGGGCGCGTGCGAGTTCGACCTGCACGTCACGCTCTTCGAGAGCGCGTCCGGCTTCGAGCTGTTCGCCCGCTACAGCACCGACCTCTTCGAAGCCTCCACGGCGCGGCGGATGCTGGGCCACTACCTCCAGCTCCTCACGCACGCCCTGCGGGCACCCGACACACGCGTGGACGCGCTGTCACTGCTTCCAGAGGCGGAGCGCGCGCGCGTGCTGGCGGACTCGAATCCGCCGCGCCGCCCCTTCCCACTGGACGTGGCCTTTCCCGAACACTTCTCCACGCAGGCCGCGCTCACGCCGGACCAGGTGGCACTGGCCTCCTCCAGCGCCCGGTGGACGTACGCGGAGTTGGAGGCCCACACCAATCGCGCGGCGCGCAGGCTGGTGGCCCAGGGCGTTGGCGCGGAGGCGGTGGTGGCCGTGCTCGGACGCCGCAGCGAGGCCACCGTTCGCGCGCTGCTATCGACGCACAAGGCGGGCGGTGCATACCTTCCGCTGGACGCCCAGCTTCCGGCGGCGCGCCTCGCGCGGCTCTTGACTGAGAGCCGTGCGCCGTTCGTGCTGCCACTGGGTCCCGTGGAGGAGCTGCTCGCCGAGGTGCTCGCGGAGATTCCGGCCGAGCAGCGGCCTCGGGTGCTGTCACTGGATGGGCTCGAGGCGGAGAGCGCGGAGCGGTTGCCGCCACGGGCCACGCCGGACTCGCTGGCCTACGTCCTCTTCACCTCCGGCTCCACCGGCACGCCCAAGGGCGTCATGGTGGACCACCGAGGCATGCTCAACCACCTGCTGGGCATGCGCGAGGGGCTGGGCCTGGATGGGTATGACGTCGTTGCGCAGATCGCCGCGCTCAGCTTCGACATCTCCATCTGGCAGATGCTGGGCGCGCTGCCCGGTGGCGGCACCACGTACCTGATTGAAGACGACGTGATGCGGGACCCGCCCCGGCTGGCCGACGCGCTGGAGCAGGGCCGCGCAACCGTCATGGAGATGGTGCCCTCCGTCCTCCAGGCCATCCTGGAAGGCGCCCGTCCGGAGCAGGACTTCCCGGACATGCGATGGGTGGTGCTCGGTGGAGAGCCCGTGCCTCCCGCGCTGTGCCGCACCTGGCTGGAGCGCTGCCCCGGCTGCCGGATGGCGGACGCCTACGGCCCGACGGAGAGCTCGGACGTCGCCAGCCTGCACTTCATCAACGAGGCCCCCGAAGGCACCTTCACCCCCATTGGCACGCCCAAGGCCAACATGGAGGTGTACGTGCTGGATGACGCGCTCCAGCCCGTGCCGGCTGGAGTGGTGGGCGAGCTGTACCTGGGCGGACTCGGCGTGGCCCGTGGCTACGTGGGCCGCGCGGACCTCACCGCTGAACGCTTCGTTCCGCATCCCTTCAGCGCCACGCCTGGTGCCCGCCTCTATCGCTCCGGTGACCTGGGGCGCTGGCTGCCGGACGGCGTGCTCCAGTTCGTGTCTCGCGCCGACCTCCAGGTGAAGGTGCGCGGAATGCGCATCGAGTTGGGCGAGGTGGAAGCCGCGCTCGCCTCCCTGCCCGGCGTCCGCTCCGCCGCTGTTACCGTCGAGCGACGCGGGCCCTCCGACTCGTGGCTCGCTGCGTGGGTCGTCCCTTCTTCGCCCGATACCGACGTCCACTCCCTCCAGGCCGCGCTCGCACGTCTCCTCCCGGCCTTCATGCTCCCTTCTCGCTGGGTCCTCCGCGCCCAGCTTCCCCTCACCTCCACTGGGAAGCTCGACCGCAAGGCCCTCGCCGCGCTGCCCGTCGACGACGCTCCTTCCCTCTCCGAGGGTGGGGCTCCTCGCGGCCCGCTGGAGGAGTTGATCGCTCAGCTCTTCTGCCAGGTCCTCGGCATCGAGCGCATCGAGCGCGAGGCCAGCTTCTTCCACCTGGGCGGCCATTCACTCTCCGCCACCCGCCTTGTCGCCCGCGTCCGTCAGTCCCTGGGCGTTCAGCTTCCCCTCTCCTCCCTCTTCACCTCGCCTTCCGTCGCGGGCCTCGCCGTTGAAGTCGCGTCGCTTCAGCGTGCCTCTTCGCTCACGACGCCTTCCGTCTCTGGCGCTCCCCCGGAAGTTGCGTCCCTCCAGCGCGGCTCCGCTTCGCTTCCTCCTCCGGCCCCCTCCTCTTCCGCGCCTTCGCTCTCCCAGGCACAGGAGCGCCTCTGGTTCATCCACCAGCTCCAGCCGGGCTCCGGCGCCTACCACATCCCCCAGGCGGTCGAGCTTCGCGGCACCGTGAGCGCCGAGGCGCTCGACTCGGCGGTGCGGTGGTTGCTGGAGCGGCACCCGGTGCTGCGCACCACGGTGGTCTCACTGCAGGGGCAGGCACGCGCCGAAGTGTCCTCCGTGCCCGATCGCGTGCTTCAAGTCGAGGCACTGCGCGCGGCGCCGGAGGCCCTGGACCTGCGGCTCCAGCAGGAGTCGTGGCGGCCCTTCTCGCTGGAGCAGGGGCCGCTGTATCGCTTCCTGCTGCTCGACGTTGGTGACGCTCGGCACGTGCTGCTGGCCGTGTTCCATCACCTGGTGGTGGACGGCCTCTCGCTGGACATCCTGCTGCGCGAGCTGGGCGAGGCCTATGCCGCCTTCCAGCAGGGGCATGCCCCCGCGCTGGCTCCCGTGGCGCTGCACTACTCGGATGTGGCCGCGTGGCAGCGGTCCGAGCCCGTCCAGGCCCGCGACGCGGTGCAACTCGACCTCTGGAAGCAGCGGCTCGCGGGTGCGCCGACGCTGCTCCAACTGCCCACCGACAAGCCTCGTCCCGCTGTCCTCACGCACCAGGGCGCTTCCACGGGAACCCAGGCGCTGCCTGCCGCGCTGACGGACGCCGTGCAGCGTGCTTGCCGTGAGCACGACACCACGCCGTTCATGGTGCTGTACGCCGCGTTCGCCGCGCTGCTGTACCGCTACGCCCAGCAGGACGACTTCTGCATCGGCACGCCCGTCTCCGGACGGACCCATCCTTCACTCGAAGGCGTCGTTGGCCTGCTCGCCAACACCGTGCCACTTCGCACGCAGGTGGAGTCCTCCACCTCTTTCGCGTCCCTCCTCGCCCAGGTCCGCGCCACCACGCTCGACGCGCTGGGGCACCAGGACGTCCCCTTTGAGCAACTGGTCCAGGCGCTCGGCGTGGAGCGCAGCCTCAGTCATTCACCGCTGTACCAGGTGATGTTCGACCTGCACCGGGTGCAGGGCTCACTCGCGGATGCATTCTCAGGGCTGGATGCACGTCCGGTCCCCGTCGACATCCGCGCCAGTCCGTTCGACCTCGCGCTGAGCGTCATCGAGCAGTCCGGTCGCTTCGAGCTCTTCCTCCGCTACAGCGGCGAGCTGTTCGAGGCGGAGACCGCGCGCCGGATGCTAGGGCACTATCAGCGGCTGCTCACCGAGGCGCTGACCGAACCCCACCTGCCCCTGTCGCGGCTGTCCTTGCTGTCGTCCGACGAGCAGGCCCTGGTGCTGCGCCACGCACGTCCAGCGGCCGTGGCGTTCGACCTGGACACCTGCCTGCCCGAGCGCATCAGCGCGCATGCGCGCAACACGCCCGACCAGGTGGCCCTCGCGTCCGCCGACGCGCAATGGACGTACGCACAACTGGAGGCACAGGGTCTTCGCGCCGCGCACGCGCTGCGAGCCCAGGGCGTCGGCCACGAGTCCGTGGTGGCCGTCCTTGGACGCCGCTCCGAAGCCACCGTTCGCGCGCTGCTGTCGCTGCATAAGGCGGGCGCCGCATACCTCCCGCTCGATGCACAGCTCCCCGCGTCGCGACTGGCGCGTCTCCTCACGGAGAGCCGCGCGCCCTTCGTGTTGCCCCTGGGCCCTGTCGAATCGCTGCTCGCCGAGGTGTTCGCGGAGATTCCAGCCGAGCAGCGGCCTCGGGTGCTGTCGCTCCAGTCACAGGAATCCGAGTCCGACGCGCCGCTGCCGTCCTGCGTGACGCCGGACTCGCTGGCCTACGTGCTCTTCACCTCTGGCTCCACCGGCACGCCCAAGGGCGTCATGGTGGACCACCGAGGCATGCTCAACCACCTGCTGGGCATGCAGCACGCGCTTCAGCTCGGCGCCTCCGATGTCCTCGCGCAGACCGCTCCGCTCTCCTTCGACATCTCCATCTGGCAGATGCTGGGCGCGCTCGCCGCGGGAGGGACGACCTACGTCGTGGATGACGACGTGGTGCGAGAGCCCGCGCGGCTCATCGCGGCCTTGCAGCAGGCCGGTGCCACCACCGTGGAGTTGGTGCCTTCGCTGCTCCAGGCGCTGCTCGAAGAGCCGGGCGAGGCACCGCTGCCCGCCCTTCGCCAGATGCTCACCATCGGCGAAGCGCTCCCGCCTTCGACCTGCCGCGCCTGGTTCGAGCGCTATCCCAGCATCCCCCTGGTCAATGCCTACGGCCCCGCCGAGTGCGCGGATACCGCCACGCTCTGGCACATGCACGCGCCCCCCGCGAGCGCCAGCACGCCCATTGGCACGCCCAAGGCCAACATGGAGGTGTACGTCCTCGACGACGCGCTCCAGCCGCTGCCCCCGGGCGTCCCGGGAGAGCTCTACATCGGTGGCACAGGCGTCGGCCGTGGCTACGTGGGCCGCGCGGACCTCACCGCGGAACGCTTCGTTGCGCATCCCTTCAGCACCACGCCCGGTGCCCGCCTGTACCGCACGGGGGACCGGGGCCTGTGGAATGCCGACGGCACGCTGGGCTTCCTGGGCCGCGTCGACTTCCAGGTGAAGGTGCGCGGCATGCGCATCGAGCTGGGCGAGGTCGAAGCCGCGCTCGCCTCCCTGCCCGGCGTCCGCTCCGCCGCTGTCACCGTCCAGCGACGCGGGCCCTCCGACTCGTGGCTCGCGGCGTGGGTCGTCCCTTCTTCGTCCGACACCGACATCCACTCCCTCCAGGCCGCGCTCGCACGTCTCCTGCCGGCCTTCATGCTTCCTTCTCGCTGGGTCCTCCGTGCCCAGCTTCCCCTCACCTCCACAGGAAAGCTCGACCGCAAGGCGCTCGCCGCGCTGCCGCTCGACGACGCCCCAGCTCACTCCGAGGGTGGGGCACCTCGAGGGCCTTTGGAGGAGCTGCTCGCTCAGCTCTTCTGCCAGGTCCTCGGCATCGAGCGCATCGAGCGTGAGGCCAGCTTCTTCCACCTGGGTGGCCATTCGCTCTCCGCCACCCGGCTGGTTGCCCGCGTCCGCCACGCCCTGGGCGTTCAACTTCCCCTCTCCTCTCTCTTCACCTCGCCTTCCGTCGCGGGCCTCGCCGCTGAAGTCGCTTCGCTTCAGCGCGCCGCATCCGCCACCTCACCTTCCGTCGCGGGCCTTCCCCCGGAAATCGCGCCACTTCAGCGCGACTCCGCTTCGACTCCTCCGGACCCCACCCCCGCGCCTTCGCTGTCCCCGGCACAGGAGCGCCTCTGGTTCATCCACCAGCTCCAGCCGGACTCCGGCGCGCATGTCGTCGGGCAGGCCGCGGAGTGGACAGGGACGGTGGACGTTCCCGCGTTGGACGCGGCGGCGCGGTGGCTGCTGGAGCGGCACCCGGTGCTCCGCACCACGGTGTCTTCACGCCAGGGACAGCCCCAGGCGAGCGTGTCCCCGGTTCCCGCGAGTGTGCTCCACGTCGAGTCCCTGCCTCCAGGACCGGACGCACAGGCACGGCAGGCACGGCGTCTCACGGAAGAAGGCAACCGGCCGTTCGATGTGGAGCACGGTCCGCTGTACCGCTTCCTGCTGCTCGAAGCCGAGCAGGCGCGGCATGTGCTGGTCGTCGTATTCCACCACCTGGTGAGTGACGCGCTCTCCGCGGGCCTGCTCATGCGCGAGCTGGGCGAGGCCTATGCCGCGTTCCAGCAAGGCCATGTGCCCACGCTGGCGCCCGTGGCGCTGCACTACTCGGACGTGGCCGCATGGCAGCGCTCCGAGCCGGTCCAGGCCCACGACGCGGCTCAGCTCGACTTCTGGAAGCAGCGACTCTCCGGCGCGCCGGAGCTGTTCCAACTGCCCACCGACAAGCCTCGCCCCGCCGTCCTCTCGCACCGGGGCGACAACACCGGCTACCACCCGCTGCCGCCCTCTCTCTCCGAGAGCCTGCGAGCGCTGTGCCGGCAACAGCAAGTCACCCCGTTCATGGTGCTGTACGCCGCGTTCGCCGCGCTGCTGTACCGCTACTCCCAGCAGGACGACTTCTGCATCGGCACGCCCGTCTCCGGACGGACCCATCCTTCACTGGAAGGCGTCGTTGGCCTGCTCGCCAACACCGTGCCGCTTCGCACGCAGGTGGAGTCCTCCACCTCCTTTGCCTCCCTGCTATCGCAGGTCCGCGCCACCACGCTGGACGCGCTGGGGAACCAGGACGTCCCCTTCGAACAACTGGTGCGCGCGCTGGGCGTCGAGCGCAGCCCGGGGCACGCGCCGCTCGTGCAGGTGATGTTCGACCTGCACCGCACCGAGCTGTCCGCCGCCAGCGGCTTCCACGCCCTGGGCGCGCGGCGCGTCCCTATCGAGACGTGGACCTGCGAGGTCGACCTGTTCCTCACCGCCATCGAGGTGGGCGAGGGCTTCGAGGTCTACTTCCAGTACAGCACCGACCTGTTCGAGCCCGGCACCGTGGAGCGGCTGCGCAACCACTACGTGCAGCTCCTGGCCCACGCGGTGGCCGCGCCTCGCACGCCCGTGGGGGAGCTGGCCCTGCTGTCCGCCGCCGAGCGCGAGCAGGTCCTCCAGGGCTTCAACGCCACCGAGCGTCCCTTCGACTCCGAGGGCACCATCGTGTCCCTCATCAAGGCCCAGGTCGCGCGCACGCCGGACGCGCCAGCGGTGGTGGCGCCGGAAGGCACCCTCACGTTCCGGGAGCTGCATACCCGCGCATCACGGCTCGCGGCGCACCTGACCGCCGCGGGCGCGGGCCCCGAAGCCGTGGTGGGCCTGTGCCTGGAGCGCTCGCTCGACGCGGTGGTGTCCCTGGTCGCCATCTTCATCAGTGGCGCGGGCTGCCTCCCCTTGGAAGCGACGCACCCACCGGCTCGCCGCGCGGCGCTGCTGCGACAGGCCCGTGCGCGGCTCGTCGTCAGCCGTCCCGGGCTCTTCGCGGGGGTGGAGCCCGGCGTTCCCCTGGTGTCTCCCGACGTGCGTGGCGACGTGGTGGCCGTCCCCAGGGCCCCGCGCGCCGAGCACCTCGCCTACCTGCTCTACACCTCCGGCTCCACGGGCGAACCCAAGGGCGTGGAGCTCACGCACCGCAACGTCGTCCACTGCTTCGCGGCGTTCGACGCGTACTACGCCACGCAGCCGGGTGACTGCTGGGCGTCTTCCGGCAGCCTGTCGTTCGACATCCACCTGGAGGAGCTGCTCTTCAGCATCACCCGTGGCGCGCGCACCGTGCTGCGCGAGGTGGGGCCGCTGGGCCTGGGCCGCGACATCCTCGGCCATGGCATCACCCACGTCGTCATCACGCCGTCCTCGCTGGCCACGGCGTTGGAGGAGCCCGGAGCGCCCGAGGCGTTCCGCGCGCTCAAGGTGCTCGTCACGGGGGGTGAGGTGCTGCCAGACCCGTTGGTGCGGCAGCTCGCGCTCACCCAGACGCGGCTGGTCAACACCTATGGCCCCACGGAGACGAGCATCAACGTGGCGGCGGAAATCACGCTGCCCGACCGTCCCGTGCGCCTGGGCCGCCCGCTGGACCGGTGCCGGCTGTACGTGCTGGATGCGAACGGCGCTCCGGTGCCTCCGGGTGTTCCCGGCGAGCTCTACATCGGCGGCACCTGCCTGGGACGTGGCTACCGCGACCGGCCGGACCTCACGGCGGACCGCTTCATCCCCGACGCCTTCTCC
This sequence comes from Myxococcus sp. 1LA, assembly GCA_046520405.1. GTDB lineage: Bacteria > Myxococcota > Myxococcia > Myxococcales > Myxococcaceae > Myxococcus. The sequence continues at coordinate 60,461 of JBKGHI010000010.1, read as the reverse complement.
GGCACGGAGGGCGGGCGCCTGTACCGCACCGGAGACCGCGTTCGGTGGAACGGCGATGGCTCGTTGGGCTTCCTGGGCCGCACCGACTTCCAGGTCAAGGTGCGCGGCGTCCGCGTGGAGTTGGAAGAAGTGGAGGCCGCCCTCCTGCGCCAGCCCGGCGTGAGGCAGGCGTCCGTGGTGGTGCGCGGCAGCCAGCGGGACGCGCGTCTGGAGTCCTTCCTCGTGCTGGACGACGCAACGCCCGGCATCGAGGCGCGGCTCCGGGAAGGCTTGTCACGCGCGCTGCCCGAGGCGCTGGTGCCCTCGCGATTCACGGTGCTGAGCGCCCTGCCGATGACGACCAGCGGCAAGGTGGACCGCAAGGCGCTGGCCGCCCTGCCCGTCCAGGACGTGGAGCCGGAAGCCACGCCCGGAGCGCGCCCCCGTGGCGCCGTCGAGGAACTGCTCGCGCTGCTGTTCTGCCAGGTGCTGGACGTGCCGCAGGTGCGGCGCGAGGACGACTTCTTCCACATCGGAGGCCACTCGCTGGCCGCGACGCGGCTGGTGGCCCGGGTGCGGCAGGCGTTCGACGTGGAGTTCCCGCTCCAGGCGTTCTTCACCGAGCCCACCGTCGCCGGCCTCGCGCGCGAGTTGGAGACGCGGCGTGATGGCGCGGCCCTGATCCCCGCGCCGGTGCCACGCCCGACGGACGCCGCGCTGACGCTGTCTCCCTCGCAGGAGCGGCTGTGGTTCGTGCAGCAGCTCCATCCGGGAACCAGCGCCTATCACCTCGCCGAGGCCGTGGAGCTGGACGGTCCGCTGGACGTGGCGGCGTTGGAGGACGCCCTGCGCTGGTTGGTGACGCGGCACCCGGTGCTGCGCCTCGCCGTGCCCGCGCGTGATGGCCTGCCAGCCCCCGTGCAGCACCCCGTTCCCCCGCGCGTGATGGACGTGGAGGAATCGGACTCCGCGGAGCAGTGGGCTCGCGACGCGGTCCACGCCCCCTTCGACCTGGCGCAGGGTCCGCTCTATCGCTTCCGGCTGCTGCGCACGGCGTCCGAGCGGCACGTCCTGCTGCTGGCCTTCCATCACCTCGTGGTGGACGGGCTGTCGCTGGACGTCCTGGTGCGCGAGCTGGGCGAGGCCTATGCCGCCTTCCATCAGCGCCGCGTGCCCACGCTCCCGCCGCCCCGGCTGGAGCATGCGGACATCGCCGCATGGCTGCGCACCCCTCCCGCGCGCGAGCGGGACGAAGCCCAGCTCACCTACTGGAGGCAGAAGCTTGAAGGCGTGCCCGGGCTGCTCCGGCTCACTCCGGACAAGCCCCGTCCCGCGACGCCGCTGCTTACGGGCGCCATCACCGGCGGCCACGCCCTGTCCGCCGACACGGTCCGCGCGCTCCAGGCCTTCTGCCGTGAGCATCAGGCCACCCCGTACATGGTGCTGCTGGCCGCCTTCTCCGCGCTGCTCCACCGCTACTCCGGCCAGGAGGACTTCTGCATCGGCACGCCTGTCGCCGGGCGCACGCATCCAGCCCTGGAGGGCGTGGTCGGGCTGATGCTCAACACCGTGGCGCTGCGCACGCCCGTGGCGCCAGACGCGTCCTTCTCCACGCTGGTGGCCCAGGTGCGCGCCACCACGTTGGAGGCACTGGCCCACCAGGACGTTCCGCTGGACCGCGTCGTCCAGGCGCTGGGCGTGGAGCGCTCGGCGACGCACTCGCCGCTGTTCCAGGTGATGTTCGACCTGGTGCGCGCCGACCGCACGCTGGCGGATGCCTTCCCGGACCTCCGTGCACGGCCGCTCCAGCCGGAGCTGCTCACCAGCCCGTTTGATTTGTCCCTGTGGGTCGCCGAATCCGCCACGGGCTACACCCTGGCCCTGCGCTACGGCACCGAGCTGTTCGAGGCGACCACCGCGCAGCGCTTCCTGGGTCATTACCTCCGGTTGCTCCAGCACGCACTGGAAGCGCCGGGCACCGCTGTGTCCTCGCTGGAAGTGCTGCCCACCCCTGAGCGGGAACACCTGCTCCAGGCGTGGAACGACACCGGCACGGACTTCCCTCGCGAGCACACCGTCCATGCGCTGTTCGAGGCGCAGGCCGCTCGCGCTCCGGACGCGCCCGCCGTCCTGCACGGCGCGGAGGTGCTCACCTACGGCCAGTTGAACGCACGCGCCAACCAGCTCGCGCGGCACCTGCGCCAGTTGGGCGTGCGGAGCCAGACGCTGGTGGGCCTGTGCCTCCGCCGCTCCGTGGACATGGTGGTGGCAGTGCTCGGCGTGCTGAAGGCCGGGGGCGCCTACGTCCCGATGGATGCGTCCCATCCGCCCGCGCGGCTGAGCTTCCTGCTGGAGGACACCGGCGCGCCCGTGCTCATCACCGAGGAAGCGGTGGCGGACACGCTTCCCGTGTCACAGGCGCTCGTGCTGTGCCTGGATTCGGAATGGGAGCGTACCGCCGGACGTGAGCCGGACGCGCCGCTCGAAGCCGTCTCCTCGCCGGAGGACCTCGCGTACCTCATCTACACCTCTGGCAGCACCGGCCGGCCCAAGGGCGTCATGGTGGAGCACAGGGGCGTGGTGAACTACCTGCACTGGGCTCGGAAGGCGTACGCCGTTGATGATGGCGCGGGCGCGCCCGTTCATTCGTCGCTGGCGTTCGACCTCACCGTCACCAGCCTGTTGCTGCCGCTCACGGCGGGCAAGCCCGTGACGCTCGTCCCGGAAGAGGATGGCGTGGACGGCCTGGCCGCCGCGCTTCGCACCGGCGCGGACTTCAGCCTGGTGAAGCTGACGCCCGCGCACCTCCAGATGCTGGCCGCGCAGGTTTCGCCCGAGGCACGCGCGGGCCGCACGCGCGCCTTCGTCATTGGTGGCGAGGCCCTGACGTCAGCCGCGGTGGAGCCCTGGCGGCGTCACGCGCCGGGCACGCGGCTCATCAACGAGTATGGCCCCACGGAGACGGTGGTGGGCTGCTGCATCCACACCGTGAACGCGGACACGGCGGTGGAGGGCGCGGTGCCCATTGGCCGCCCCATCGCCAACACGCGCCTCTACGTGTTGGACGCATCCCTGCGGCCGGTGCCCGCGGGCGTCCCCGGCGAGCTCTACATCGGCGGAGAAGGCGTGGCGCGCGGGTACTGGCGCCGGCCCGAGCTCACCGCCGAGCGCTTCGTTCCGGACCCGTTCTCCTCCGTCCCAGGCGCGCGGATGTACCGCACCGGCGACCGGGTGCGGCTGCGTCCCTCCGACGCGCTGGAGTACCTGGGCCGCGTGGACTTCCAGGTGAAGGTGCGCGGCCACCGCGTGGAGCCGGGCGAGGTGGAAGCCGCGCTCGTCGAGTTGCCGGGTGTCGCCGCCGCGACGGTGGTCCTCCGCGAGGACAGCGTCACGGGGCCTCGGTTGGTGGGCTACGTCACCGGCCACGACGCGGTGCCCGATACGGAGTCCCTGCGCGCCGCGCTGGCACAGCGGCTGCCCGCGCACATGGTGCCCGCCGCGCTCGTGGCGCTGCCCCAGCTTCCGCTGACCCCCAATGGCAAGGTAGACCGGGAGGCGCTGCCCGCGCCGGAAGCGCCAGTCGCGTCGGGTGAGGACTTCATCCCGCCGTCCACGCCCACCGAGCTTGCCCTGGCGCAGCTCTGGGAGGAGTTGCTGGGCGTGCCTCGCGTGGGTGCCCAGGACGACTTCTTCGAACTGGGAGGCCACTCGCTGCTGTCCGTCCAGCTCGCCTCGCGTGTCCGGGAGCGGCTGGGCGTCGAGTTGCCCGTGGCGACGCTGTTCGCCACGCCCACGTTGGCGGGACTCGCCGCCCGTATCGATGCGTCTCCCAGGGCCGTGGAGAGCGTGGACTCCGCGCCCCACGAGCGTCCGGAGCACGTCCCCGCGTCGCTGGTGCAGGAGCGACTCTGGTACGCGATGCAGCTCCCGGAGGCGCCGCCCTTCGTCGTCGTCGCCGCGCTGGTGCTCGACGGCGCCATGGACGTCGCGCGGCTGGAGACGGCCCTGGAGGCCGTGCTGGAGCACAACGCCACGCTGCGCACCACCTTCCACTTGATGCACGGAGGGGTCGTCACCCGGGAGCACCCCATCACCCGGCCAGTGCTCGTCCAGACGGACCTGTCCCACCTGTCCGCCGCCGAGGCCCTGGACGCCGCGCGCGCCATCGCCACCCGGCATGACCGCGAGCCCTTCACCGTGGACCAGGGGCCGTTGTACCGCTTCGAGCTGGCGCGGCTGGATGCCACGAGCACGCGCCACGTGCTCGTCGCGTCCATGAGCCACCTGGTCAATGACGGCATCGGCATGGGGTCCTTCCTGGAGGAGCTTGCCCAAGCGTGGGCCGCCACCACGCCGCTGCTGCCTCCCGCGCCGCGCACGTATGCGGACTTCGCCCTGTGGCAACGGAGCCCCGAGCACCTGCGCGAGGTGGACGCCGCCGTGGCCTCCTGGAAGCACGCGCTGGCGCACGCGCCGTCCGTCCTCGACCTGCCTCTGGACTTCCCTCGCCGCGCACCCGCGCTGAACGCGAACATGCGGCCGGAGCCCCTGTCCCTCAGCGCCGAGGCGATGACGGCGCTCCAGACGTTGGCCCGGCGCGAAGGCGTGTCACCCTTCACGGCGGTGCTCGCGTTGATGCAACTGTGGCTGCACCGGCTCAGCGCCCAGCCGCACGTCGTCGTCGCGTCGCCCTTCTCCGGCCGCGTACTGCCACGCTCCGAGCGGCAGGTGGGCTACTTCGCCAACGTGCTGCCCCTGTGCACCGAGGTAGCGGGCGCTCCCTCCTTCCGCGCGCTGCTGCGCCGCGCCTGGGACGTCGTGGGCCACGCCACCGCGAACCAGGAGGTCCCCTTCAAGCGCATCGCGGACACGGTGCAGCCGGATGCGCCCCGGACCGCGCCGCCGCTGGCCCAGGCACTGCTGCTGCTGGACAGCCCCGCCTCCCTGTCCTTTGGCGAGCTGCGCACCACGTACCTGGACGGCGACAGCATCTTCCCCGCCTACGACGTGGTGCTGCACCTCATCGAGCGGCCCGAGGGCGGGACGTTGGGCTTCCTCGCCACCGACAGCGCCCTCTTCACCGCCGCCACGGCGCAGCACATGGCCCGCGCCTTCGAGCAACTGCTCACCGAGGCCGTGCACGCACCGGACGCGCCCCTGTCCCGGCTGTCCCTGCTTTCCTCACAGCAGCGTGCGCAGGTGCTGGCCACGCTGCATGGCGGTCCGCAGGCCATTCCCGAGGGCGCGTGCATCCACACGCTCTTCGAGGCACAGGTGCGCCGCTCGCCCCAGGCCCCCGCCGTGGCCCATGGCGAGTCGACATGGAGCTACGCGGAGCTCAACGCTCGCGCCAACGCGCTGGCCGCGCGCCTGCTCTCTCAGGGCATGCAGCCGGAGGAGCGCGTGGGCGTGGTGATGGAGCCCTCCAACCAGGGCATGGCCGCGCTGCTGGGCATCCTCAAGGCGGGCGGTGCCTACGTGCCGCTGGACGCGGGATGGCCGGAGCCGCGCAAGCGCTCGGTGCTGGCACGCGCGGGCGTGCGGCGGCTCTGGGTGGACACTGAGGCGCTGGAGGCTCACGCGGGACTGGTGCCCGACGTGGAAGTGCCGCCCCATCCCGCGCACATCGCCGAGGACCTGGAGCCCGGTCCCCGCCGCGTCTCCGCGTCGCAGGTGGCGTACATCGTCTTCACGTCCGGCTCCACGGGTGAGCCCAAGGGCGTGATGGTGGAGCACCGCAGCGTGGTGAACCACAACCTCGCCCTGGCCGCGCGCTTCGGGCTGCGCCCGGGAGACCGGATGCTCCAGTTCGCGCCGCTCAGCTTCGACGCAGCGGCGGAGGACCTCTACCCGCCGCTGGTGGTGGGCGCGACGGTGGTGATGCGCAGCGGCCTGGTGCCTGCGCACGTCATGACGCCGTACCTGGAGGAGACGGGCATCACCCTCATCAGCCTGCCTCCCACGTACATCGAGGAGTGGATTCGCCAGATGGAGTCCCACGGCCAGCGCGTCCCCGCGCGGCTGCGCCTCCTCGCACCCGGTGGCGACGTGCTCAAGCGCGAGACGTATGAAGCCTGGGTGCGCGTGGGCGGCGGACATGCGCCGTGGCTCAACGTCTACGGCCCCACCGAGTGCACGATTACCTCCGCCACCTGCGACATCCCGGGCGCAGAGGGCCTGGGCACCGAGACCACCTTCCCCATCGGCCGCCCCATTCCGCGTGTGCGCATCCACCTGCTCGACGAGCACCTGGAGCCCGTGCTGCCGGGGCTCCCCGGCCGCGTGTACATCGGCGGCGCGGCGCCAGCCCGGGGCTACCTGGGCGCGCCGGACCTGACGGCCGAGCGCTTCATCCCCGACCCCTTCTCGTCCGAGCCCGGCGCGCGCATGTACCACACGGGCGACCTGGCCCGGCTGCTGCCGGATGGCCGGCTGCGCTTCCTCGGCCGCGCGGACCACCAAATCAAGATTCGGGGCTTCCGCGTCGAGCTGGCGGAAATCGAGGCCTGCCTGCGCCAGTTCCCGGGCGTCGAGGAGGCCGTGGTGCTGGCGCGCACGGGCGGCTCCGGACAGTCACAGCTCCAGGCGTTCATCCAGGCCCCGCCCACCCAGGTGCGCGTGGAGGCGCTGCGAGAGCACGTCGCTTCACGGCTGCCCTCGTACATGGTGCCCGCGGCCCTCGTCGTCATGGAGGCCCTGCCCATCAACGCCAACGGCAAGGTGGACCGGCAGGCGCTGCCAGACGCGTCCGCGCAACCCGCCGCGCCCGCCGTGCAGGAGACACAGGGCGAGCACCACGAGACGCCGTTCCGCACCACGCTGGAGATGGCCATGGAGCGGCTGTGGCGCGAAGTGCTGGGGCGCACCGACATCGGCGCGGGTGATGACTTCTTCCAGACGGGCGGCGACTCCATCCTCGCGATGCGCCTGCTGAGCCGATTGGAAGAGGAGCTGGGCGTGCCCGTCCCGCTGGCCACGCTCTTCCAGTACCCGGTGTTCCGTGAGACGGCGGACGCCGTGCAGGAGCTGCTGGCCGAAGGGCCTCCGCGCTCCAGCGTGGTGTCCCTCTCCGGCAAGCAGACGCCGAAGTCCGCACCGCCCTTCTTCGTGTTCCACCCCGCCGACGGCGAGCTGCACTACTACCGCAACCTCACCCCGCTGCTGGAGCCGGGCCTGCGCTGCTACGGCGTCCAGGCGCCCGAGACGCAGTCGAAGCACGGCCACGCCACCTTCGACGCGCGCATCGCCGCCTACGTGCGGGACATCCGTGAGGTGCAGCCTCACGGCCCCTACCGCTTCGCTGGATACTCTTTCGGCGGCTACCCGGCGCTGGGCGTCGCGGCGGCGCTGGAGGCCCAGGGCGAAACCGTGGAGCTGCTGGCCCTGGTGGACGCGCTGCCCGCGATGGAGGGGCCGCAGGCATCGGAGGACCCGGTGCGCTCCATGGCGGACGAGTTCGGCATCCTGGATGCCGCGCTGGAGGCGGAGCTGGCCTCGCTGGACGACGCCGCGCGCTGGGAGCGGGTGACGGCGCTGGGCCGCGAGCTGGGCATGCTGGCCCCGCACTCACGCGCCGCGGACCTGCGCCGCATCTGGCACGTGCTGGGCGAGGTGCTGGTGCCGCAGGTGCTGGGCTGGAAGGTGCCCTCCGTGCGCGCCCGGGTGCAGCTCTTCACGAGCGCGCCGTCACGGGCCCTGCACGGAGAGGCGTTGGGTTGGGAGCGGCACCTGTCGCGCGAGCAGCTCGACGTGGTGCCGCTGGCCAGCTCTCACTTCGGGACGCTCCAGCCGCCCTGCGTCCAGGAGCTGGCGAACCATCTCATGGCCGTGCTGAAGCGGCAGGGACGCTAGTGGACTGTCCTCGAAGTCATCCAACATCGTGGAAGCCAGCCATATTGCTGGCCCACGTGATGGGGCGGCGGACCCCTCTACGGGCGGAAGAACGCTGGCTGCACCCAGCAATCAGGGCGGCCAGAACGTCCCCTCGCGCATGTGCTGGAGAGTCCGCTTCGACGATGGACTCTTCGGGTCGCTGACGATGACGAGGTCCCCCATCCTCAGGACCAGCGCCCCTGGCACCTCCCAGAGTGCGGCGAGCTTCGTTCTCACGACTGGAGGCCCGATGTGTCGCTCCAAGTGAGCATCCAACTGCTGGCCCCAGCGTTTAACCCGCTCGTAGGGGCCAAGGGGAGGTTGGAACGCGATGCTCTCGAGCCCTTTATCGGTTTGGAGGAAGGCCACCTTGAGAAGCGGAACGCTGGCGAGAGTCAACTTCGGCTCCCGCCACTCCCGAGACTCCGGGTGCACCAGCTCATTCGGGCAGGGCTCTGGCTGGTAGGGCTGAAGCGAGTGAGGGAAGCGATGCTCCAGCGACGCCGCAGAAGCCCCCCAGGATGGGAGCTCCATTCCCAGTGCAGTCTCGAGCGGCGACATCGCTGGTGCAGCGGTGAGTAACGCCAGCAGCACTGGGGCGAGGGGCATCTTGCATCCTCCGAGCGGATTGCTTCGAGGGAACTCCACTCGCTAGCGGAGGCGGCTCTCCAGCCACGCCTTGGTGAAGATGTTGGCGTCCAGCGGCGCCAAAACCACCTCGTCGTAGCGCACCACCATCTGCGTGCCTTCCTGCTCCTCCGTCTCCAGCACCTCCTTGTAGTGGAGGACATTCTTCCCGGAGAGCGGGTCCTTGATGCGCTGGTAGCTGCGCACGATGTCGGTGCGCAGCGTGCGGCCGGAGGCCGTGTAGCCCACCTTCTTGACGATGTTGTTCTGCGGGTCCACCCAGATGCGCATCAGCGGGAAGGTCACCTGGTCGTTCTTCGCCGTCAGCAGCAGCTTGCGGTACGCCACGCCGTTGACGGTGTCGTCGCCCTCGTCCTTGCCGGCGTAGTCCTCGGCCAGCCGCGAGCGGTCGAAGTCCGCTTCGCAGGTGAAGGTGTTGAGCAGGTTGGTGCGCTGGGTGTTGCGCCGCCACGAGCCCGTCGTGGCCTCGTAGTCCCACAGGTTGCGGCCGATGCGCAGCGTCCCCATGCCCGCCAGGTGGCGCGGCTTGGTGGAGAGGAAGAGCAAGTCGTTGTCGGCCTCGCGCCGGTAGACGTGGACCTCCATGGCCCGCTTGGCGCCGTCCTTGCGCGTCTCATAGAGGCGGATGACGCCCTTGTAGTCGCTGGTGAAGGACATCTTCTCGTCGATGTGGCGCAGCAGGGCATCGGGCGCGAGCTTCGGCTCGGCCTCCGCGAGCGCCACCGCCGGAAGCAGCAGGGCCCAGCCGAGCAACAGGACGGACAGCGGGCGTCGTGCGTTCATCACAAGGACTCCATGGCGGAACGAGGAGGAAGCGAGGCGGCCCGGAAAGCCGGAACGATGGAGGCCAGCCCCGCCCCAATCGTCACCAGGAGCACCGCGGCCACCACGTGCCCCAGGGAAGGTGCCAGCGGCAGCGTGCCGCTGAAGAACAACGTGGAGAGCGCGTCCGGCACCGGCAGCACGTCGCGAAGGAGCACGCCCAGGCCCGCCGCCACGCTGGCGCCCACGAGCGAGGCCGCCCAGCCCACCAGCAGCCCCTCCAGCATGAAAGCGGCCACCAATGAGCGGCGCTGCATGCCCATGGCCCGGAGCGTCCCGATTTCCCGCGTGCGCTCGCGCACCGACACGTTGAGCGAGACGAAGAGGCCTACCACCACCACGCCGAACACCACCGCGCCCACCAGCACCAGCAGCAGCCCCAGGCCCTGGCCCACGAAGTCGAGGAAGGCCGCCTCGTCCTCCCAGGTGCTCACGTCCAGCTTCTGGCCCGCCCAGCCCTCGCGCAGCAGGGGCCCCAGCTTGTCGCCGTACGCCTCGTGCGCCGGGGGCAGCACCTCGTAACCGGCCTTCTGGAGCGCGCCGCGCAGCGTACCCGCCAGGGGCTCCAGCTCCGTGCTGTCCTCGCAGAGGAGCTGAATCACGCTGGCCGAGTCCGGACGGAAGCCGTACAGCTCTCGCAACATCGCGTTGGAGACCAGCAGGCCCGCGGACTCGCCCAGGACGCCAGCGCGCTCCAGCAGGGCCACCACCTCCACGTCCACCGCGTTGCGCTTGCCGCCCGGCATCTGCACGAAGAGCGTGGCCAGCTCGCCCACCTCCACCTGGAGCCGCTCCGCCAGCGACGTGGACAGCGCCACGGTGCGCGGCTTCGCGAGCGCCTCCAGCGAGCCGGTGCGCACGCGGAAGCCCGCGTTGCCCTCGGCCGCGACGTCCAGGCTCATCAGGTACGAGCGCACCCGGTGCCGGCCCGCGCCCGCCGTGGCGGAGCCCCGGCCCCGCTCCCGCACCTGGCATGACGCGGGCACATGGGGCTGAAGCACGGAGCGGACCTTCGAGGTGTCGCCCACCACGGGGAAGATGGAGTCGGGGTGTTCCTTGAAGTAGCCCCCGACGTTGAGGTCACCGGCGAGGAAGGTCCGCACCGCCTCGCGCTGGGCCCGAGCGACGCCCGCGCTCACGGACATCACGCCCACCAGCACGGCGCTCGCGCCCGCGAGCACGAAGAGCAGCAGCAGGCCCCGCTCGCGGTGGGCCAGGAGGTTGCGGAAGGCAATCTGGAGAAGCGCGCGCATCCGTTCAGCCCTCGCCCTTGCGCATGGCTTCGATGGGCGCCACCGCGCTGCCGCGCCAGGCAGGAACCAGCGTCGCCAGCAGCACCACTGCGGTCACCGACACCACCACGGCCAGGGTGCCTCCCAGCGCCAGCTCCGGGCGCAGCACCGCGCCCCCCAGGAAGAATTGCAGGGAGCCATCCTCCACCGCCACGCCGCCCCCGGTGGCCAGCCGCAGCAGCGCCGCGCCCGCCGCCGCCCCCAGCACGCTGCCGATACCGCCCAACAGCGTCCCTTCCAGCAGCAGCGAGGCGAACACCTCGCGCCGCTGCATGCCCACCGCGCGCAACGTGCCCACCTCCGCCACGCGCTCCCGCGCCAGCAGGAGCAACGTCCCAGCGGCGACCAGCGCGACGAAGGAGGACATGAGCAGGGCGAACAGCAGCAGCACCGCCTGGAGCATCACCACCAAGCCCCCCAGCAGCCCACCGGCCTCCTGCCATCCCACCGTGGCCAGGGCCTCGCCACCGGGCAACGCGCGGATGCGGGCCTCGACGTCCTCGACGGAGGTGCCTGGCTCCAGCACCAGCGCGGCCTGCAACACCGTGCCGCGCGAGAGTTCGTCCGCGGAGAAGGTGTCTGGCAGGGCCCGGGCGCGCTCGAAGACGGGGGCCTGCGCGGTGTCCACCGTCTGCGCCTCTGCGTCCACGATGTCCGGCGGGTGGAAGGCCTCCAGCGATTCGGGAGGCGCCATGGCCTCGCCTTCCATGCCGAAGGTCTCGAACAGCGCCCGCGCTTCTTCCTGCTGCGCCTCGGTGAAGCGGCCGGACAAGTGCCGCGCCGTGACGAGGTCCACCACGCTCATCATGTTGACGCGGCCGTCGTCACCACCAAGCCCCTGGAAGCGGAAGGTGCCGTACACCCGCACCGGCACGGCGGTGCCGCTCTCCAGCGGCGTCTTCAGCGACAACGTGTCCCCGGGCTTGAGCCGGTACAGCGGCAGCGACGGTGCCAGCTCGCCGTAGAACTGCCCGTAGCGCGTGTCGAAGGTGGCGTCGTCCACCGAGAGGAAGCGCGCCAGCAGCGCCTCCAGTTCGCCCGCCTCGCCCAGCACCCGGGCCAGCCCGGCTTGGAGCGCCGTCGCGCGTTCGATGTCCAGGCGGGCCACCAGGTCCGGCACCTCCGCGACGTTGCGCTCCACCAGCGTGCGAAGTTGCTCGTCCTCCGCCAGCGTGAGGCCGCGCTCGCGGTCGCGACGCAACGTGTCCATGCGCACGGCGATGGGGTGCTTGAAGTGCTGCTCGTACGTGGCGTGCCCCATCACGAGGCCCCGCGTTCCCGGCGGCGGAAGCTGCCCGGTGACGAGCTCGAAGCGCGGGAAGGCGCGGGCGAAGCGCGCCACGTCCGTGCCCAGGTAGTCCACCGGGAGTTCCTCGCCCTCTCCCGCCTGGCGCGCCACGCGGTTCTCCAGCACCTCCAGCAGCCCCTGCGGGTCCTCGGTGAGCCGCTCCCAGAAGGCGGGCTGGGCCGCGTCCTTCAGCACGCGCAGGTCGTCCGCGAAGGCCGGCTCCTCGGCGAAGGCCTCGCCCCGGCGGCCCGCGTTGCGCGCCACGCGCTCCAGCGTCCGCCGCAGGTCCTCGCCCAACCGGCGCAGCCGTGCGTCGCGCTCCTCGGAGGCTGGCGCCCGCGCCGCCTCGCGCAGCACGGCCAGCTTCTCGTCCAGGGCGTTGCCTCGGAACGTGGCGCCCATGCCCAGCTCCAGCGGAACCACCTCGCGCACGCCGGGCAATTCGCGCAGCCGGGGCTCCAGCGCGCGGTAGTCAGGGATGGGTTTCAGGTCCGGGACGCCCCCAGGCCCCACCACCACCTGAGGCGTTCCGGCGGAGGCGGCGGCATAGACCTGGAGGTCGCCCGCGCCGCTCTCGATGAGGCTGCGCCGCGTGCCCTCGTGGATGCTGCCCATCAGCGACACGCCCGGCGTCAGCAGCGCCGCGGCACCCGCCGCCAGCAGCCCCACCACCCAGCTCCGGGGACGCGCCACCACACCTTGAACGGTGAGCCACCACAACGTCACGCGGACTCCTCGGTCCAGTGCCATGCCCAGGAAGAACGCGAGCCCGGGTGGCTGGACGCTACAACGGACGGAACGGCCGGACTACCGCTCCGCTCCGGTGGGCTCCAGCACCCGCAGCAGCAGGTCCACCTGCGCGTCACTGAGCACCGAGATGTCCAACTGCGTCAGGTCCACCACCCGCCGCACATGGTCCGCCAGCGCCGTGGCCGTGGGGTGCTCGAACAGGGTGACCTCGCGCAGCCGAAGCCCGGTGCGCTCGTTGATGCGCGCCACCACCCGGGTGGCCTGGAGCGAGCTGCCGCCCAGCGTGAAGAAGTCGGAGCCCACACCCACCCCCTGGGCCCCGAGCACCTCGTGGAAGGCCTCCATCACCACCGTCTCGAAAGGACCGGCGGGCGCCCCTTCTCCCGTTCCGGAGAGGTTCGCGGCCAGTGCGTCCCGGTCCACCGAGCCATCCGCCCGGCGAGGCCATTCCGGGAGGGGATGAAGCACCGCGTCGAAAAGCCCTCCCGGCCGCGGCGGAGACACCAGGAAGACATGGGGCGCGTCCAGGTATCGCCCGGAGCCCAGCCCCGCCTGACGCCAGGGCCAGGCCGACTCCACCACGCCCGCCAGCAGGTGCGCGGGCGCGTGCTCCACGGCCAACGCCACGGAGGCCAGCGCTTGCGACGGCTCCAGCACGCGGTAGCCCGGCGGCGCGGCCCACAATGCACGCGCGAGCCCCGTCTCCCGCACCTGGCTCAGGGACACCGCCACCGCGTGACGGCCTCGGGCGGTCAGCCGCTCCGCGAGCCGTTCGAGGAAGGCCGTGCCCGCGCAATAGGCCGAGTGACGACCCGCGCCCAGCGTGCCCATCAACGATGCCGCGAAGACGCAGACGGCCTGGGGCCTGTCTTCAAGGACTGCCGCGACGGACAGCGCGCCCAGGGCGTGTGCCGCAGCGCCGTGCACGAACGTCTCGGGCGTCTCGTGCGCCACCGAGGTGGGCGTCAGCGTGCCCGCGAAGTGGAAGGCACCGTCACACGGCTGACCGAAGTGCGCCTCCGCGTGACGCACGGCCTCGCGGAGCGCCGCCTCGTTGGTGACGTCCACGGAGCGGTACAACGCGGCGCCCAGCTCGGCCTCCAGCGCTCGGGCCTCGGGACCATACGGGCGACGCCCCACGAGCAACAGCCGCGCGCCCAAGCCCTGACGCAGTTGACGTGCCCACTCACGCCCCAAGCCTCCGAGCGCGCCTGTCACCAGGTAGAATCCTTCCCGCTTGAGGCGCTGGGGCGCCGCGAGCGGTGGCGGCGTCCACGGCGTGAAGATGCGCTCCCAGCGCGTGCCCTCCCGCCACGCGACCTCACGGACGGCATCCTGGGATGCGAGCTCGCGGGCCACGATGTGAGCAGCGGCCGTCATGTCATCGGGAGACGCCCATGCCACTCGCGCTTCCAGGCCAGGCACCTCCGCCGCGGCGGCCCAGAGCAGGCCCGGCGCGAACAATGCGGCCTGCGTCGTCCCTGTCTCAGAGAGAACCGCGAGCAGACGCACCACGGGGGAGTCCTCTGCTCGCGAGGACAGGGCCTGGAGGGCGCGCAGCAGCGGCGCCACGCGCGCGGCCAGCACCGCCTGCGTCACGGCTCCGGTCGCCTCCGCGCCGCTAGCACCAGATGCCGCTGCCGACGCCTTTCCACCCACGTCAGGCAACCGCACCACGACGTCCCCACACGGAACACCGCGCTCCGCCAGGGCCGCCAGGGCGCGAACGAGTTCGCCGCTCGCTTCCGGCGCCACGTGCACCACTTCGCGTCCGACCACCTGTTCACGAAGGGCCCCGGCGAAGGCGTCATCCGCGATGACCACCACGGCCCCGCGTGCGCGCTGCTCCACGGGCGAGGACGGCAGCGGCCGAGGCACCCACCGGGCCACGGCCAGGCACGGCGGCATGGTCGCGGGCCCACCCAGGATGCTCAGCGCGAGGTGGTGCTCAGCCACCAATTCCCCCGCCTCGAAGCGGCGCCGCAGCTCGGTGCGACCGCGCTTCCCCAGCTCCGTGCGAGGCACCTGCTGGCGCGCCAACGGCAACAGGTGCGCGACGTGGAAACCGAGCACCCGTCCCACCTTCTCCCGGATGCTCCGCAGCAACTCCGCCAGCGGCGGCGCGTCCGGCGTGGGCACGAAGCAGACCGTCAGCTCATCCGTCTGCGCCGCCCCACTCCGCGTCGGGCACGCCACGGTGTACGACGGCAGGACGCCGGGCACCGACTCCACCACTTCCTCGATGTCCTGCGGGTAGACGTTGTTGCCATGGAGGATGAGGACCTCCTTCTGGCGCCCCGCGATGGCCATCTGCCCGTCCTGAATCACGGCCATGTCGCCGGTGCGGAACCAGCCGTCGGCCGTGAAGGAGCGCGCGTTGAGCTCCGCGTCATCCAGGTAGCCGGACAGCACCTGCGCGCCCTTGGCCTGGAGGTGGCCCACCTGCCCTTCGGGAACCACGACGTCGGCGTCGTCCACCACGCGCAAGGCCGCGCCCACGGGAGGCGGCCCCAGCTCCGTCGCGCCTTCCACCGGGTGACTGCGCACGCCCCGCGTCATGGTGAAGTACGACGACGTCTCCGCCATGCCCCAGGCCGGACACACCGCGTCCTCGCGAAGCCCGCTGTCGCGCAGCGGCTCCGAGAAGCGCCGGAGCGTCGCGGGCAGCACGGACTCTCCACCGCAGCCAAGCACGCGCACCTGTTCGAGCCGCCACGTCCGGCGCTCCCCACGCTCCAATCGGTCCGCCACCAGGCCATACGCGAAGTTGGGGGCCCAGCTCATCGTCCCGCCGAACTCCGTGAGCAAATCCAGCCAGCGCAGCACGTCCGCCAGCACGTAATCGCGCGCCACCAGCACATGGGGCGTCCGGGTGCGCAGCGCGAGCAGGTGGGGGTAGCTCGTGCCCGCCACATGGTCCAAGGGCATCCAGCTCACGCCCAGGTCCTCCGGCAGGTACCAACCGCCGGCCACCATGCCCTCGCCCATGGCCATCAAGTTGGCGTGCGTCAGCACCACGCCCTTCGGCCGGCCCGTGCTCCCCGAGGTGAAGGAGAGAATCGCGGGCGCCTCCGGCTCCACGGACGCAGGACGGCCCGGCTCCGCCTCCGACAGGGCCTCCAGCGCAATGGCACGCAGCCCCGCCTCCTTCAGCGGCGCCGCTGCACGAGCATCGGTGAGGACCAGCGGTGTGCCCAGCCGCTCCGACACCGAGAACAACCGCGCGACGCCGGGCTGCGAGCGCTCCAGCGAGGCCGGCAGCGCCAGCGGCACCGGCACCACACCGCCGAGCGTGCACGCCCAGAAGCCCCGAACGAAGTCGCCCGGGCGCTCCATCGCGAGCATCACCCGGTCCCCAGCCTTCGCGCCGTGGGATTGCAGGCCGCCCCACAGCCGCAGCGCTTCGTCCCAGAGCGCCGAGAAGGTCAGCGTCTCCCGCTGTCCCTGCACGTCGACGAAGGTGATGACCAGACCGGGGCTGTGCTCCACCGCCTGACGCAGCAATTCAATGAGCGTTCGCGGCGCACCATCTGGCATGCGGCGAGGCCCCGAATCGATGAGCGCGGGCCGGCCCTCCGCGAGCGCCCGCTCCGAGGCGTGGGCCGATGCCACGGGAGACACGCCGCCCGCCTTCGACAACAGGGCCGCGGGGAGCAGGGCATCCAGCGGGGTGTGGACCTCCTCGTCCCGCCGAGCCCCCACGAGCGCCACCGCCTCGATGCCCTGCTGACGAAGCGCGTCCTCCAGGGCCTGGAGTCTGGCGGGCACGGGAGCAGCGTTCGGCCGCAGCGTCGCCTCGTCCACGGCGCCCGAATCGAGCCGAGGCAGCGCGTCCACCAGCGCCACGGCGGGCACGTTCAGCCCCAGGCGCTCATGAAGCAGCGCGTCCAGCTCCGCCGCACGCACGGCGCGCCGGGGCACCACCCAGGCCACCTCGGGCGACACCCAGACGTCACGGACGCGCCCCTCCGCACGCAGGAACTCCTCGACGAGTTGCAGCATCGACGCGCGTGATTCCATGTTTCAAGCGTATCAGAGCCGCTCACGGGCCTGTCGCGAGGGGAGCGGGTTGCACCCGGAGGACGGGTGGGAACAAGCTGTGGGCTCATGGCCGCCCCCCACGAGCCCGCCTCCCTCGCACAGTCACTCCATTTCTGGGCGCGCAACGCCTCGAACGAGTCCGCCCTCTTCCAGACGGCCCTTCGAGTGGGGCTCCTCGACGCACTCCCGGTGGAAGAGGGCGATTCGCCATTGCCGGTAGAGACGCTGGCGGAGCGGCTCGGGTGTTCCGCGCGCGGCCTCCGCTCCCTGCTGGAACTGATGGTGTGCCTGGACTTCGTCCGGATGGACGACACACGCCGCTTCAGCCTCGCCCCACACACCGCCACGCTCCTGGGCGACGCGCCCTTCCGGAAGCAGCTCGAAGCCGAGCTCCCCTGGTGGGCCCCATGGGACGGCTGGCCGACGCGGTGCGGTCCGGCGAACCCGTGGACTTCGCGGGGCAACGCTGGGACGTCCTCGGCCACCTCCGTGAGCGGCTGGTGGCCTCCACCGCCTTCGCCTCGTCCGCGCACGAGGACTTCTTCGACCGCTTCGTCCGCAGCGGCCTGCGCACCCAGGTCCTCCTGGCCGCGGGACAGGGCGGCCTGCTCGCGGCGCTCGCCGAGGGTCCTCGCACGGAGCAGGCGCTGGCCGAGGCCACCTCCTCACGCGCGCCCGGTGTACTGCTGGAGGCCCTGGCCGCCCTGGGAATGACGCGGCGTCAGGATGACACCTGGGCGCTGACGCCCGAGGCGAAGACGTTGCTGGAAGGAAAGGCCCTGCCCTACCTGGTGCGCTCGCTCTCCGTGTCGGCCCGGTACTGGGAGGCCCTGGGCCGCATGGACGAGACGGTGCGCCACGAACGCTACGTGCTCGACCTGAAGGACCCCGAGGTGAGCGGGCGCTTCTACGCGGACAACTCCCAGCAGATCACCGCCGTGTTCGCCACGCACTTCCAGCTCAGCCGCCGCGCCGCCGCCACGCTGGCGAGCGTGCGCCCGTTGGAAGGGGCCGCCGTGCTCGACATCGGCACGGGGTCGGGCGTGTGGGGCGCGGCCTTCGCTCGCGCGTCCTCCTCCACGCACGTCACCTACTTCGACCAGGCGGTGGTGTTGGAGCAGGTGCGCCGCAACGTGGCGAAGCTGGAGGTCGCGGACCGGGCGCGCTTCTGGCCGGGCAACCTCTTCACCGAGGACTTCGGCGCCGCGGACTTCGACGTCATCATCCTCCCCCAGGTGCTCAACGTGCTGAGCCCGAAGGACATCCCCGGCATCTTCGCCCGGGTGGCCCGCGCGCTGCGCCCGGACGGCATCCTCGTCATCGCCGAGTACGTCCTGAACGAGCGCCGGGACGGCCCCCTGGACCACCTCTACTTCGGGCTGCGCCGCTTCATGACGAATGAGGGGGACCTGCTGTCGGCGTCCGAGTACGCGAAGCTGCTCGCGGACGTGGGGCTCACCACCTCCGTCTGCATCCCCCTCCCCACCCAGGAGCTGGTGTTCGCGGCGCGCGACGGCGTGGCCCTGCCCACCGCCCTGGCCGCGCCGCCCCGGACGCCCTCCGCCTGACACAACGCGATACATCTGACACAGCGCGATACATCTCAGCGCCCCCTCGCCTTGCCCGGCGGGGTGTGCCCGGCTAGCGTTCACCCGTCCGCCCCCTCGCCCCCGAAAGGCCTTCCGTGAGCGCCGCGCTCCAGGAGGACAGCGACCCCCAGCCGTCTTCGGCCGCCCGGCCCGTCCGAGGTGTACGCTCGGCCTCCATCGCCGCGAGGCTCCGGGCCGAATACGCGCGTGAGGTCGCCGCGCTCGGCTACCACGCGCACTCGATACCGGGCGCGCTGGCCCACCTGTCGCTGCACCTGGGCCTGGCCGTGGGAGTGGCGGCGGCCTTCGAGCTGCTGCTGTCACACGCCCCGCGGGCTGCCTGGGTCGCGTACCCCCTGGTCGCATTCCTCATCGCCACGCGCTTTCGCGCGGTGGGCAACATGCTCCACGAGGCGTGTCACGGCATGCTCGTGCGCGGCAAGCGCCACAACCGGACGGTGGGGCACCTGCTGGCGGTGATAGACCTGACGGCGCTGGACCCGTACCGCAGGGACCACTTCACCCACCACCTGCACCTGGGCGACGCGGAGAAGGATTTGGACTTCCAGCCGCGCCGCCGCTTCGGCTTCGCGGACCCGGACCGGCCCTTCGTGAAGTCGCACCTGCTGCGGCCCCTGCTGCTCATCCACCTGCCCGCGTTCATCCGGCCCGTGCTGTTCCACCGCGAGGACCCCGTCTGGGTGACGCTGACGCGCTGGGCGTTCATCGGGGGACTGCTCGCGGTGGCGCACTTCGTCGTGGGCTGGGACGTGTTCCTGCGCGCCTACGTCGTGCCCTATTTCGTCGCCTACCAGGTCATCCGCTACTGGTCGGACGCGGTGGACCACGCGGGCATCATCTCCTCCGCGGACGAGTTCCACCGCTCCCGCAACCACGTCTTCGCGTGGGGCTGGCTCAACCGGCTGCTCTTCCCACGCAATGACGAGTACCACCTCACGCACCACCTCTTCCCGGCGGTGCCGACACCCTTCCAGGGGCGCGTGCATCAACTGCTGCTGCGCGACGCGGACTATGCCGCGCGCAACCATGCCTTCTCCGCGCTGACGCGTTAGCGCGCCGTGGCGCGTTCAATGGCGTCCAGGGCCTCGGAGAAGCGCTCCGGCGCGATGCCCAGCCCCAGCCGGAAGCCATGCCCTCGCTCCAGCGGGTGCGTGCCATCGGGCGACCCGGCCTCCATCGCGCTCAGCGGGAGGACGAACACCCCCGCGTCCGCCAGCGCCTTGAGCAACGCCTCCGCGCTGGCATCGTCCCGAGCCTCCCGCAGGCCGATGCAGGTGACGAGCCCGCCCCGCGGCGCCACGCCGTAGACACCGCGCGAGCGCTCCAGGAACGCGGAAAGCGTGGCGCGGTTGCGCAGCCAGTCCTCGCGCGCGCGGCTCAGCGCCGGGCTGTTCAAATCCCGCAGCACCTCGCGCGCCACCCACTCCGTCACCGGATTCACGGTGTGCGTCGTGTAGTTCTTCTCGTTCTGCATCCGCGACAGCATGGCCGTGTCGCCCACCGTCCAGCCGATGCGCAGCCCCGGGCAGCCCAGGCACTTGATGAAGGAGCCGGTGACGAAGTGGCGCGGGCCCGGCCGGTACACGGACGCGCCCAGCACGGCGTCCTCCGAGGACAGGAAGCGGTAGTGCTCGTCCCCCACCACCGTGGCGCCCGTCCG
Source organism: Myxococcus sp. 1LA (assembly GCA_046520405.1). Taxonomy (GTDB): domain Bacteria; phylum Myxococcota; class Myxococcia; order Myxococcales; family Myxococcaceae; genus Myxococcus. The sequence goes on along the minus strand of JBKGHI010000010.1, from coordinate 40,499 downwards.
CTCCGCCCACCGGTCCACCGCCGCCAGCAACTCCGCGTCCAACACCAGGCCACTGGGGTTGTGTGGGTTGTTGATGATGACGGTGTCGGGCTGCTCGCGCTCCAGCCGCTCCAGCCACAGGTCCGCGTCCACGGATGGAACGCCGCTCGCGTCCCAGCGCACGGGCAGTCGCACCACCTCCGCGCCCTGCCGCTGGGGCAACTCATAGAGGAGCTGGAAGGCCGGCCAGGCCAGGGCCACCTTGCGCGGGCGGAGCTGGCGGAAGAGCAGCAGCAACGCCTCGCTGGTGCCGGTGGTGATGAGGACGTTGTCGCGGGTGGCGCCCGGATGCATGGCGGCCACGGCGTCGCGCAGGTCCGCGCGGCCCCAGTTGGGGCTGTCATTCAGGGGCGTGGAGAGGAACACCTCGGCGGCGCGCTCGGCGCTGACGCCCGAGCCGAGGAGCAGCTCGCCCACGGTGACGGGGCGGCCGCCGGACTCCCCCAGGTTGAAGCGCGCGGTGAAGCGCGAGCCCTCCAGGTAGTCCTCCATGAAGAAGGTACGCAGCGGTTCCATGTTGCTCCCGTAAAGGAATCAGGCGGCGGGGGCGACGGCCGGCCACGCGACGTCTCCCCGGTGGGCGATGACGACCTGCTGGATGGGCATGTCGAAGCCGCGTGCGTCGGTGAGGCCCACGGGCCCCAACAGCGCTCGGAACTCCGGCAGCGACAGCACGTCCCCCTCGTTCGTCACGTAGCGGCGCAGCGCGAAGTAGAGCGCGTCCAGCGGGCCATCGCGCCGGTCCGTCAGCAGATAGCCGGAGATGAGCAGCAGTCCGCCGGGACGCAGCGCCCGGGCCAGCCGCGCGAAGAAGCTCGGGAGCTCCGAGGGCGGCAGCGCGGGGATGATTTGCGGCAGCAGGATGACGTCGTAGCGGGACTCGCCGTAGTCCACCGAGAGGCAGTCCCCCGCCCACAGCTCGGAGCGGGCCTCCAGCTTCAGCTTCGCCAGGTGGGGGCGCACCGCGTCCAGCACGTGGGGCGAATCCAGATACGTGACGTGCGTGCTGGGGTCCGCCAACCCGAAGGCCGCGCCCCACACGCCGGAGCCCGTGCCCACGTCCAATACCCGCGCCTGTGTCAGCGGTCGCATCGAACGCACCAGCGCCGCGGCCTGCCGGCTCAGCCGCAGGTGCGAGGCGAAGATGCTGGAGATGCGCGAGGCGTTCTCCTGGTAGATGCGCCGCGCGGTCTCCGGGTCGCGCAGGTCCAACCGGAAGCGCTGCTCGCGCACCGCCTCATCCAGGTGTCCCAGCGCCTCCCAGTAGGCCATGGTCGCCGGCAACGCCCGCTGGAAGTACGGCAGGCTCTGGGCGTCCAGCGCCCGGCCCGCGGCCTCGGTGAAGCCCCAGCCGGCCTCGTGCGCCTGGGCGATGCCCATGGCCGCCAGGGCGCCGAGCAGCACCTCCAACGCCTCCGCTGAAGCGCCCACGTCCCGCGCCAGTGCGTCCAGCGGCACAGGGCCCCGCACCAGCCGGGCCAGCACGTCCAGCTCTCCGGCCGCCACCAACGCCAGGGTGCGCGCGGGGTTCCGGGCGAAGCGGTCGTGGAAGTCCCGGGCCTCCGCGCTCGGCGTGGACGGTGGAGGTGCCAGGAACAGCGCCCGGTACCACCCGAGCACGTCCCACGTCTCCCCGCCCCACTCCACGGGGCGCCCCTCGCGCACGGCCCGCGGGAGCAGCGCCAGGGGGTGCCACCAGCGCCTCGCCTCCCGAAGGCCGGCGATGAAGGCGTCATCCCGGAGGAAGGCCGCGGTCGACGCGGGCAGCGAATAGCCCTTCCCGTCCTCCAGGTGGACGAAGCCGAGCGCGACCAACGGCTCGACGACGGACCGCGTCCCACGCCAGGTGCCACCCACCCGCTTCGCGAGCGCATCCAAAGGAACCGGCTCGCCCGCGCCCGTCTCCGGAAGCTGCTCGAAGAGGCCGAGCGCGAAGGCGGCCTGGAACGCCGCCGCCTCGTTGCTGGCGTCTCGCGCGTGGAAGTTGAGCTGTTGGACGAAGGCGGGTGACGGCGCGGAAACGGGCGGTGACACGAAGCAGCGCTCCTTTACGTCCAGCGGAACCAACGAAGGGCCAACACCAGCGGCACCACGGTCCACACGGCCAGCACCAGCATGGGCGGGCCCATTGACGCCAGGCCCGCGCCTTCCAGCATCACGGCCCGCAGCGAGTCATTGATGGCGGTGAGCGGCAGGGCCCGGATGACCGGTTGCAACCAGGAGGGGAAGTTCCCGGACGCGAAGAAGACGCCGGAGACGAACATCATCGGCAGCGAGACGAGGTTGACGAGCCCGCCCACCGCCTCCTCTGTCCGCGCGCGGGTGGCCACCAACACGCCCAACGAGGCGAAGCACAACGCCCCGGCGAGCCCCACGAGCGTCAGCGTGAAGTAGCTGCCGAACATGGGCACGCCGAAGAGCCAGCGCGCGAAGGCACAGAAGAAGAAGATCTCCGCCAGCGCGAACCCCGTGCGCGCCAGCAGGTACGACATGAAGAAGTGGGAGCGGCGCATCGGCGTCGCGGCCAGCCGCTTCAGCAACCGGCCTCCGCGCATGGCCACCAGCGAGCCCGCCACCACCCACAGGCTGCTGGACATCAGCGACAGGCCCAGCAAGCCGGGGATGAGGAAGTCGACGTAGCGGTTGCCCGGCTCGGACACCGGCGTGGCCTTCACCACTTCGGGACGTGGCGTGCCCTCCGGCGCCGCGAGCGCCTGCTCCACCAGGAGCCGCGCGGTGCGTCCTTCCGGCTGGCTGGGGTCCACCAGCGCCTCCGGCACCGCGCCCGGCAGCAGCACCAGGGAGAGCTGCCCGCGCGCCAGCCGCCGCCGGGCGGAGGCCTCATCCGCGATTTCAGCGGACAGCTCCGGCACGCCCTCCAGCTTCGCCACCAACGCCTGCGCGCCCGCTCCGTCCGCCACGGCGACACGCACCGGGCCCAGGGCGTCGTTCCGGAACGCCAGCCCCAGGAACAGCGTGGTGACGACGGGGAAGATGAAGGTCCAGAACACCACCTCGGGCTGCCGCATCACCATGCGCAGCCGCATCAACACCAACTGGGCCAGGGCGTTCATCAGGCCGCCTTCTCTTCCGCGGACTCGCGCAGGGAGCGGCCCGTCATGTCGATGAAGACGTCATCCAGCGTGGGGCGCCGGGTGGACAGATGCAGGAGCTGGCCGCCCGCGGCGGAGACCTCGCGCAGCACCTCCGGCAGCGCCAGGTGCAGCTCCCGCACCGCAGGGTGATGCGGCCCGCGTGCCGCTGGGCGGCCACCACCGCCGGCAGCGGGCGCAGCCGCTCCAGGTCCGGCGATGGCTCCGCCTCCAGCTCGATGACCTGCTCGGCGCCCAGCGAGGTGATGATGTCCCGCGGCGTCCCGCGCGCAATCACCCGGCCCCGGTCGATGATGACCAGCCTGTCGCACAGCACCTCGGCCTCATCCATGTAATGCGTGGTCAACACCACGGTGCAGCCGCGCGCCTTGAGCTGCGCCACCACGTCCCACAACGCGCGGCGGGACTGGGGGTCCAGGCCCGTGGTGGGCTCGTCCAGAAAGAGCACCTCCGGGTCGCCCGCCAGTCCCAGCGCCAACGCCAGCCGCTGCTTCTGGCCGCCAGACAGCTTGCCCACCCGGGCATGGCGCTTCTCGCCCAGTTGCACCAGCCCGATGAGCGCCTCGACCTCCAGGGGGCGGGGGTAGAAGGCGGTGAACAACCGGACCATCTCCTCCACCGTGAGCTGGTCCACCAGCCGCGTCTCCTGGAGCGTCATGCCAATGCGCTCCCGCAGCGCCGCCGCGTCCTTCTCCCAGCGCAGGCCAAGCAGCCGCACCTCCCCCGAGGTGGCCGTCTGGAGGCCCTCGAGGATTTCCACGGTGGTCGTCTTGCCCGCGCCGTTGGGGCCCAGGAGGCCCACGCACTCGCCGCGGCGGATGTCCAGGTCGATTCCGTCCACGGCGGTGACGTCGCCGAAGCGTTTGACCAATCCCTTCACCTCGATGGCGAGTTCGTCCTGGTGTGTCATGGCTGGGGGGCTTGGGGGAGCGCGGACGAGTATGGCTCAACACCCGGCGGGTGCCCAACGAACCCGGTGTGGAAACCGGCGGGGCCGGGCACGGCGGGGTGCTACGGTGCGCCCGTGGCCCTGACCGACTCATTGGAAGCCCGGGTGGACCGGCTGGAATTGCCGTTCAACGAATACGGCGTCGACCCGTACGGCATCTCCAAGTCTCACGTGAGACATGCGCTGCGCGTCTTCGGCGCCATCTACCGCTACTACTTCCGCGTGCGCTGTTACGGCGTGGAGAACATCCCCCAGCGGGGCCGCGGAATGCTGGTGGGCAACCACTCTGGCGGTGTGGCGGTGGACGGCGCCATGGTGCTGACGTCCACCATGCTGGAGATGAACCCGCCCCGGCTGGCGCAGGGCATGGTGGAGCGCTTCCTCCACAACTTCCCCGTGTCCTCGCTGTGGGCCAGCCGCACCGGTCAGTTCATCGGGTTGCCCGAGCACGCCAAGCGGCTGTTGGAAGATGACCGGCTGCTGATGATCTTCCCCGAGGGCGCGCGCGGCACGGCCAAGCTCTACAACGAGCGCTACTCGCTGGTGGACTTCGGCACCGGCTTCGTCCGTCTGGCGCTCCAGACGCGCTCGCCCATCATCCCCTTCGCGTTCCTGGGGGGCGGCTCGGCCGTCCCCACGGTGTTCAACGCGTACACGCTGGGCAAGCTGCTCGGGGTGCCCTACGTCCCGTTGACGCCCTACCTGTTGCCGCTGCCCCTGCCGGTGCAGTTGGAAATCCACTACGGCGAGCCGCTCGTCTTCCACGGCACCGGGGACGAGGAGGACCACGTCATCGAGGGCTATGTGGAGAAGGTGAAGCAGCGCATCGCGGGGCTCATCGAGCGCGGCCGCGCGCAGCGGCACAGCCGACGGATGGGAAGGAATCTGCTGCCATGAGGGTGCTGATTCCAGGCATCTCCGGAGGCATCGCCCGCAAACTCGCGCTGCACCTGCACGCGCGCGGACATCAGGTGGCGGGCGTCGACACCCGGCCGTGGGCGGAGGCCCACGAGGCTGGCATCCAGGTGTACCGGGGCGACGTGCGCAAGCGCGCCGCGGAGGACGTCTTCCGGCGCTGGCGCCCCGAGGCGGTGGTGCACATGGCCACCGTCACCGCCTTCACGGTGCCGGGCAAGGAGCGCGGACGCATCAACCTGGACGGCACCAAGGCGGTGTTCGACCACTGCGCGGCCCACGGCGTGAAGCAGGTCCTCTTCGTGGGACGGCACACCTTCTACGGCGCCGCGCCGGATTCTCCGCTGTACCACTCCGAGGACGAGCCGCCCCGCGCGTTGGAGGCCATCCCGGAGCTGGCGGACCTGGTCGCCGCCGACCTGTACGCGGCCACCGCGCTGTGGCGCCTGCCGAAGATGACCACGGCCGTGCTGCGGCTGCCCTACACCCTGGGGGCGCCCGGCACCGGCACGCTGTCCTCCTTCCTCAAGGGCCGGCGCGTGCCCCTGGTGCTCGGGTATGACCCGCTGTTCCACGTCCTCCAGGAGGACGACGTGGTGACGGCGTTGACGCTGGCGCTGGAGAAGCAGGTCCGGGGCATCTTCAACGTGGCCGGCCCTCCGCCGATTCCGCTGTCCGTCATCGTCCGGGAGACGGGGCGCACCGCGGTGCCATTGCCCGCGCCGCTGTTGTCGCTGCTGCTGGGCCGGGCGGGCCTCCCCCGCCTGTCGGTGGGCGCGCTGGACCACCTGCGCTTCCCCATCGTCGTGGACAACCGCCGCTTCCTGGACGCCACGGGCTTCGAATATCGCCACAGCGTGGCGGACACGCTGCGCATCTACCGCGAATCGGCGCCCATCCTCCCTGCGGGGGCCTAGAGACGTTAGACTTCTCCCCAGCGGACCTGCTTCCGGGGGGAAGTCCATGTCGGCCGACATCGAGGAAGTGGATGTGGTCATCGCGGGAGGTGGGCCGGTGGGCGTGCTCACCGCCAACCTCCTGGGACTCCAGGGCGTGCGCGTGCTCGTCCTGGAACGGGAGGCGGCGCCCCATGGGCAGCCGCGGGCCTTCTCCTGTGACGACGAGGCCCTGCGCATCTACCAGGCCGCGGGCCTGCTCGACGCGCTGAAGCCAGACCTGCGCCAGGGCCGCCACGTCACCTTCACTGGCGTGGGCGGCCAGCCCATCGCCCAGCTTCCCTTGGGCGAGGTGGACTTCGGCTACGGCTACACGCCCGTCTGGTTCTTCCACCAGCCGCTCCTGGAGAAGGCCCTGCGCGAGGGCCTCTCCCGCTTCCCCGCCGCCGAGCTGCGCACCGGCACCGAGGTGGAGTCCCTGGAGCAGGACGGCGCGGGCGTCACGGTGCGCTATCGCACGTCCGGCCCCGGTGAACGACACCGGGTGCGAGCCCGCTACCTGGTGGCCTGCGACGGCGGACGCAGCACGGTGCGCGCGCTGCTGGGCATCGCCATGGAGGGACGTGGGGAGCAGGAGCCGTGGATTGCCATCTCCGGCACCGTGGCGGACGAGGACGCGCATCCGGAGTGCCATGTCGTCTGCGACCCGGTCCGTCCCGGCTTCGTCGGCCGAGGGCCCGTGGGGCGCTTCCGCTGGGAGTTCCGCCTGCGCCTGGGTGAGACGGGCGAGGAGATGACGCAGCCCGGCACGATTCGCCGCCTGATTGGGCCGTATGTGAATCCGGACCGGGTGACGGTGGAGCGCGCGCAGCTCTACCGCTTCCACTCGTTGATGGCGCAGCGCTGGCGGGTGGGCCGCACCTTCCTGGCGGGTGACGCGGCCCACCAGCTGCCGCCCTTCATGGGGCAAGGGCTGGTGTCCGGCCTGCGCGACGCGGCGAACCTCGCGTGGAAGCTGGCGTGGGTGCTCCAGGGTCGCGCCCCCGAGGCGCTGCTGGACACCTACGCCGTGGAGCGCCGTCCCCATGTGCGCGCCCTGCTGGACGCCACCGCGCGGCTGGGCTCGGTGTTCACCGCGCGCAGCACGCCCATGGCCCGGGTCCGGGACACGGTGCTCCGGGGCCTCCAGGCCATTCCGGCCGCGCGCCGCTTCGTGGAGGGCTTCCGCTTCAAGCCGGCACCCGCCATCGAGGAAGGATGGCTGCTGGGCGGCCGCCGCTCGGGTCGGCAGGCCGCGGAAGGCAGCTACCTGCCGCAGCCTCGCGTGCGCTGCGTGTCCGGCGAGGAGCGCCTGCTGGATGACAGCCTCGGCTCCGGCTTCGCGGTGCTGAGCCGGGGCGGCAGCCCGGGGACGGAGGTGGCGCGCGAACTGGCCGAGTCCCTGGGCGCCCGCGCCGTCACCGTGCGCTCCGCGGGCGTGCCAGGGCTGGACGTGGACAGCGTGGAGGACCACACCGGCAGGCTGTCGGAGTGGTTCCGGGAGCATGGCGCGGAGGTGGCCGTCGTGCGGCCGGACCGCTTCGTGTTCGGCGCGGTACCGCTGGCACGGATGCCCGAGCTGCGCGCGGCGCTGGGCGTCGAAGAGGCGTGAGCTGTTTCGAGGACGTTAGACATCACAGACACGGGGTCCGAAAGACCTCGGGATGTAATGTCTGACTCGCCCGAGCACAATGCGTTTCATCTGTCCATACCTCCCCTGGGGGTTGCATCGAAGTCCATGAGAGGCGCAGGCTTCCAACCCTCCGCGATGGCAGACACCCACGCGACCTCGGGGGAAATGGCTTGCAGCCAACACTGGATGCAGCGCTTCTCGATTCATTGGACCGGCATGCCCGGAGACGTGCGCAAGGCATTGCAACGCTGAGCACGCTCGTCGGGCCGCCGGAGCGGGCGCTGCGTGTCTGGACAGAATGGATTCATCGCCGGAGACAGAGTGTCGTCATCGTGGACGGGGATGACGTGCGGGCTGTCGTCTCCGCCTGGGCGGCGGCGATTGCCAGGGAGCGGGACCTGATGGGTGACGCGGAAGCGTTCGTCATTCATTCGCAGCCACAGAGCCAGGCGCGGACGCTCCAGTTCCGGGGCAAGACGGCGCACCAGCGGCGGGTGTTGATGGAAGGCCTGACGCCACCGCAGGGCCAGTCCGCTGCCTGGGAGCTGTGCCGAGCCCTCCTGGAGAGCCCCGTTCCAACGCCGTCCGGGGTCCTCCCGGACGTGGTCAACCAGGCCATTGCCCGAGCGCCGCTGCCGGCCCTCCAGGCGTTGGTGTCCGTGGTCCCAGCCGCCAACATGCCAGCCCTGCGCGTTCGGACCAGCGCCTCCGACTTCCGGGCGCTCCGTACCGCCGCGGCGCTGTGCTCCGCGGCCCCCGTGCTCACCACGGGCTGTGTGCTCTCCGCCGAGGTCCTCGCCGAGCACCTCCAGCGGGAGGAGTCCCACGCCCTCGCCATGCTGCGAGAGGGCCGGCTGGACCTGGCGGAGCCGGAGCCCGACGAAGATGCCCTGGAACTGCCCGAGGCGGTGGTGGCCTCCACGGCCGCCCGGCTCCGGCAGGAGGGCTCGTCCGAGAAGGTGGTCGCGCTCTACGAATCGGCGGTGCGCACCATCGCCTCGGCCTCCCGGGACGCGAATGGCCGCGCTCGGAGCGAGGCGGAGAAGTTCCTGCACGCCCGGCTCCAGGAGCATGGCCCCACCCGGGGCCTCTTCGTCCTCAATGGCAAGTTGGACCCGGGTGACGGTGGCCGGACGATGGAAGTGGACCTGCTCTGCAAGGGGCTGAAGCTGGCCGTGGAAATCGACGGCTACTTCCACTTCCGCAGCCCTGATGGTTTCCGCCGGGACCGGCGGAAGGACGTCGCTCTCCAGTGCGCGGGCTACTGGGTGGTCCGCTTCCTCGCGGACGACGTGGTGACGCGGCTGGAAGAGATTCTCGAAACCCTCGACACGTTGATTGCCACCCGCAGGGGTGAGCTCACCGGGAAGGACGCATCGAATGGGAAGCGCTGAGCAGCGGCTGTCAGGCATTGCTTTGTCCTGGCTCATGACGCGCAGTGAGCGACGTGGGACGCGCAAGGAGTTGGAGGAGGCGCTCCGGCCCTTCGTGGAGCACCAACTCAGCCGCTCGGAATGGAAGGCTCGTTTCGAATCGCTGCTGGAGTCGCTGCTGGGCGGCGGGACGGTGGCGGTGCGCGGGCGCAGTGGATTGGAGCTGACGCCCACCGGACGGACGGAGGTGCTGCGCTTCCTGCACCTGGACCAGCCGCCGCGCGGGCTGACGTGGAAGAAGCTGAAGGCGACCCACCTGGTGGCGCTCAGCCTGGACCTGCCTGCCTCGAAGGCCGTGTTGGCCCGGATGAAGGACGCGGACGGCGTGCGTGCCGCCGCGCTCCAGCGGCAACACGGGCTGGATGCCGAGGACGGTCTCACGCTGGCGCAGGCGCGAGACCGGCTTCTGTGGCGTCAGCTCGGTGTCGAGACGGACCGGCCCTTCACGTTGAGCGCGGTGCAGGCGCATCTGCTCGGGAAGATGCTGGATGCGGAGACGAAGGACCCGCGCAAGGGCGTGGAGCAGTTGGCCGCCCGTGCGGCCGGCGCCTCCCGCGCGGATGCGGAGGCCGTGCGGCTGTCACTGCTGCGGAAATTCGCTGTCGCGCAGAGTGACGACGCATCCGAGGACGAACCGGTGGCCCGAGCCGCGCCGAGTTCGGAAGCTCCGGCTGCGACACGCACACCGGAACCAAACCCAACACCTGCTCAAGCAACCTCTGCCACGCGAGCGCCCCCACCCAGTTCCGATGCGGAGGTGCGCTCCACCAGCGGGCCTGACACGAAGAAGGGTCCCCCGCCCTCCCCAGCCGCTTTCGCCGAGCGCGTGCTGTCAGTCGCCCGCGCCCTTCCCACGGGACGATTCGGCGCGAACAAGGTCTTCATCTCCCACGTATGGAAGGCCCTCCAGCCGGAATGGAGCACTCGCGAGGCCTTCGACGCGGCGCTCCTGGAAGCCAACCGCACCCGCCTGTTGTCACTGACGCGCGCGGACCTCGTGTCCGCCATGGATCCGAAAGACGTGACCGAGTCCGAGGTCCGGTCCTTCGGCGCCAGCTTCCACTTCGTTGTCGTCTAGCCCGAACCCAGGAGCACCCCGTGGCCAACGACCCCCGTCTCGATATCTTCCTCGACGATTCCCGCGAGGTCTTCACCAGCGTCGAACAAGGCCAGCACATCTGGCAGGCGGACCCGTTCGACGTGGAGACCCTCAACGCGCCGGCCCGACGTGCCTTCAAGCGGCTGCTCGACAAGGCCTCGTCGGACTCGCCTCCGAGCGCCGGCAAGCTGTTGCTCCTGCTCGGCGAGTCGGGCAGCGGCAAGACGCACCTCGTGCGCGCCTTCCGAAACACCGCCCACGGTCAGCACAAGGGCTTCGTCGGGTACATGCCGATGACCGTCGATGCGGCACAGTACGACCGCTACATCCTGTCCAACCTCATCGACTCATTGGACAAGCCCTTTGACGAGGCGGGAGACGACGACGACAGCGGGCTGATGCACCTGTCAGATGCCTTGATGGCCCGGTGCAACAGTGCGTACGCGCTGCACCTCAAGGATGAGCAGATTCTGGAGGGCGAGGAGTTGCACGGCACCATCCGGGTCGTGGCGGATGAGCTGCTGATGGACCCGCGCTTCCGGGACGTGGAAGTCGACCTGCTGCGCGCCCTCATCTACCTGCACCGGAGAGACCCTCGACTCAACCGTCGCATCTTCCACTGGTTGCGCTGCGAGAGCTTGTCCGAGGCGGACCAGGGCGTCATCGGCAACCTCATCCCCCGGACCGCCGACGATGCACCGGCGCGGATGGTAGAGCACCTGGGACGGCTGATGGGTGGCCTGGGACAGGCGCTCGTGCTGTGCGTGGACCAGGTCGAGGACGTCAGCGACTTCGAACAGCGCCCGCAGATGGAGAACTCCTTCCGGCGCGCGATGAACAGCCTCGCGGCCATCGCGAGCAAGGTGCCTCGCGCGGTCGTGGTCTTCTGCTGCCTCTCCGACTACTGGGCGAAGATGAAGCCCCTGCTCAACCAGGGCACGGTGGACCGCATCGAGAACGACCCAGAGCCCGTGACGCTGGAGCAGACAGTGACGGCCGACACGGCCCGGGACCTCGCGGCGCGGCGACTGCAAGCCTTGTTCGAACAGCGAGGGTTCACCATCTCCCCGTCGGATCCGACCTGGCCCATTCCGGCGGACGGCTTCGACGTGCTCGGAGGTCACCGCGCCCGTGACGTCCTGAATGAGTGCCGCCGCTACCGCGACCGGGCCATCCAGGACGGCAAGCTGCCTCCGAGCTTCCCGCTGCAACGCCCGCAGGGACAGGCGAAGGCGAACACCCACGTGGAGCCGCAGCCCCCGGTCGCCAAGCCGGACATGGACCAACTGTGGACGGACTTCCGCGCCACATTGCGAATCGATCCGCCCGAGGAGCCCGCGGATGTCGCCGAACTGTTGGCCTGGGCCATTGATGCCGGCAGCAAGGAGTTCGGCGACGCCAAGCGCTTCGACGTCAAGCCCAAGGAAAAGGAGATGCTGGACGTCCAGGTCCACCCGGAGGGAAGCAAGCTCCTCATCGCGCTATGCGAAAAGGACTCACGCGGAGGCGGCCTCGGCAAGCAGATGACCGAAGCCCTCAAGAAGGCCGCCGGAAAGACGCCCGTGATTGTGCGGACCTCCGACTTCCCCCCGGCCAGGCCCGGTGGGGTTATCGCCGAGCAACTGGGTGCGCTGCTCCGTAAGGGCGGACGCCGGGTCGTCGTCGGAGACACGGAGCTTCGGGACCTCATGGCCCTGCGCACCTTCCGTGAGAAGCACGCGGGCGAGGCCGCGCTCGCGGAATGGAGCAGGACAGCCCGCCCCATCACCCGACTGAAGTCCGTGGGCGACATGCTGGGACTGGAAAAGCCCGACACCACGCCTCCGTCCTCTGGCACGAAGTCTCCCAGCAAGCCTGCGTCCAAAGGCGGCGACGTGTCCCCCATGAGCAATGTCGGCTCCCGGAGCACCGCCACCAAGGGCCAAGAGGAGCTGTTCAACAGCCCCGCGACGTTGCCGTACGGCACCCCTGTGCCGGATGAAATCCGCGCGGGGACGAAGCCCGGCACCTCGGCACGGGCCCAGGACACGCGTGACGTTCCGTCACGACGCAGTCCTGTCGACAGGGCGCCCAAGCAAGGCAGGGCCGACCCCCTCGATGACGACCCTTTGGAGGGCATCAAGGTCGAATCACCCATGCTGACGGGACGTACCGCGACACCGCCTCAGGGAATCAAGAACCCCATCGGGTTCCGAGGCAACAACGCGCCCACGCCGCCCCCTCCGCCGTCCCCACGTCCCTCCGAAGTCGTGCTCACGGGACCGCTGCGTATTGGCGCCTCGGAAAGCGTGTTCAGCCAGGTCGTGACCGTGGACCCGTCCGATTTGACCCGCCACAGTGCCTTCCTGGGTGGCACGGGCAGCGGCAAGACGACGCTGGCGCTCAATGTCCTGGAGCAACTGCTCCTGCGCGGCGTGCCCGCCATCCTCATCGACCGGAAGGGAGACCTCGCGGCGTATGCACGAGACCTCTCCTGGGAGGAGAATCTGGAGGACCCCGCGCTCATCGAGCGGCGGCGGCTGCTCCGTGAGCGGGTCGAGGTCGCGCTCTACACGCCAGGCCGCTCCGATGGACGCCCGTTGGCCATCCCCTTGCTCCCTCGCGGCCTTGAAAGCCTTTCCCCGGAAGAGCAGGAGCAGGGGGTACAGCAAGCTGCCGACGGCATCGCGGGCATGCTCGAATACAGGACGAGCCCCAACGACAGAGCGGCACGCGCTCTGCTCACGCAGGCACTGCGACTGCTGGTCCAGCGCCCCTCTGACAACGAGCTGACCCTGGAAATGGTTCAGAAGTTCGTCGCGGAGCAGGACGAGTCACTCCGTCAGGAGGCGGGGGGCCTGCCGGCCAGGACGTTCGCCAAGCTCGCTCAAGACCTTGAGGTGCTGAGGCTCGACATCCGCACCTTGATGGCCTCGGGTGGAGAGCGCCTGGACATCGGGGAGCTGCTTGGACTTGGCGCCGCGAGCAAGCCCGGCAAGACGCGGCTGAGCATCATCAGCACCAAGTACCTGGGGGACATCAAGCGCATCCACTTCTGGGTGTCGCAGCTCCTGCTGGAGGCGAACCGCTGGACCAGCCAGCACCCCGCATCCAAGCTCCAAGCCGTCCTTCTCTTCGACGAAGCCGATATCTATCTGCCCGCGACGAGCAAGCCCGCGACGAAGACGCCGATGGAGAACCTGCTCAAGCGTGCGCGATCAGCCGGCGTGGGCGTCATGCTGGCCACGCAGAGCCCCGGAGATCTTGACTACAAGTGCCGGGAGAACGTCCTTACCTGGTTCGTCGGCAAGGTGAAGGAAGACAACGCCCTAAGAAAACTCAAGCCCATGTTCACCGAGGCTCGGGTCGACGCCGACGCCAAGCTCCCCGGACAGAAGCAGGGCCAGTTCCATGTCCTACGGGACGGGAAGGTCCAGCAACTGAAGGCGGACCGCTCCGCGATTCGCACGGAACAACTCTCGGAGGACGAAATCCTCAAGGAGGCCCGCCGCACTCTGGAGCGCGGATCCGAATGAACCCCCGCCTCAGGGCCCATCCCTAGAGATGCGGCGGCCAGGATGGAACGTTCATTCCATCCTGGCCGAACAAACCAGGGGAGTCCGAAGACGAGGCGGTTCGGGAGGAATGCTCATTCCACCGTGGCGCCCTGTCCGGAGGCATCAAGCCAAGGCAACTTGGAAGGAACGCTCATTCCATCCTGGCCATCTGGCCGAGGCCCCTTTGACACAGCGGACTGGACGGAACGTTCATTCCACCGAGGCCGCCCGGTCCGGCCCCTCGTCCGAGGCCGCGTGGACGGAACGTTCGTTCCACCCACCGAGGTCGCCCGGTCCGAGGCCCCTCGGCTGAGGCCGCGTGGACGGAACGTTCATTCCATTTTGGCCGCTTCGGCTGGAGGTCCTCTGTCGAGGCGGTTCCGGGGACGGAACGTTCATTCCACTTTGGCCGCTTCGGCCAGAGGTCCTCTGCCGAGGCCGCATGGGCCGGAACGTTCATTCCACATTGGCCGCTACGACCAGAGGCCCTCTGGTCGAGGTGGTTCCGAGGACGGAACGTTCATCCCCTCCAGGCCATCAGGCCGGCAGCCTGGACGCGGCGGCGCGGATGGAACGCTCATTCCGCCCGGGCCGCCCGGACCTGGGCCACATGGGCGCAGCGGACTGGACGGAACGTTCATTCCACCGAGGCAGCCCGGTCCGGGGCCCCTCGGCCGGGGCGGAGTGGACGGAACGCCCCCGTTCCGAGCGGCGTCCGGCACGGTTCCTGGTATCAAGCGCCTCGTCATGAGCCGCTTCGCCTCCCCCACGCGCTTCCCGGACCGGACCGCCTTCGAGGCGTTCGTGGCGCAGGGCTACAACCAGGTGCCCGTCGTTCGGCGGTTCCCCCTGGGCGCGCTGCGGCCCGTGGACCTCCTGCGAGCCCTCCCCGCCGACGGCCGGTTCCTTCTGGAGAGCACCCGGGTCAGCGCCGAGGGGCGCTACTCCTTCCTCGGCGCCCAGCCCTTCCTGCGCTTCACCGCCAAGGACGAACATTGCTTCATCGACGGCGCGCTCCAGGAGGGCTCCCCCCTGAAAGTGCTCCACACGCTGCTGCGTCGCTGGCGCGGCGTGCGCCATCCCGGAATGCCACTCTTCTGTGGCGGCGCGGTGGGCTTCTTCGGTTACGAAGCCGCGCACGGCTTCGAGTCCCTCCCACGGCACCCACGGGACGACCTGCACCTGCCCGAAATCGCCCTGTCGTTCATCGACACCTTTCTCACCGTGGACCACCACGAGGGCCACATCCTCGCGGTGGCCACGGGCGCCGACTGGGACGACTGCGAGCGTCGGCTGGACACACTGGAAACCCTCGTCCGCTCGGCCACGCCCACGGCGCCGCCGGTTCCTCCCGCGATGGATGGCCCCTCCGCGCAGTACCGCTCCAACTTCACCCAGGAGGCCTACCTGGACGCGGTGGAGCGCGTGCGCGAGTACATCCGCGCCGGAGACACGTATCAGGTCAACCTCTCGCAACGGCTGGAGGTGGACTTCCCAGGCGAGCCGCTCGCGCTCTACGAAACGCTGTCCGCCATCAACCCGGTCCACTTCGCCAGCTACCTCGAGGGCGACGGCTTCCACGTCGTCAGTGCCTCACCCGAGCGACTGGTCCGCGTGGAGAACGGCCGCGCCACCACCCGCCCCATCGCGGGCACGCGCCGGCGGGGAACGCCCGAAGAAGAGGCACGCTTCGTCCACGAGCTGCGCACCAACGAGAAGGAGCGCGCCGAGCACGCCATGCTCGTGGACCTGGAGCGAAACGACCTGGGCCGGGTCTGCGCCTATGGCTCGGTCGAAGTGACGAAGCTGATGGACATCGTCGAGTACGCCCACGTCCTCCACATCGAGTCAGAGGTCGTCGGCCAGCTCGCGCCGGGTGTGGAGCCGCTGGACGTGGTGGGCGCGCTCTTCCCCGGAGGAACGATTACGGGCGTGCCCAAGATTCGGACGATGCAAATCATCACCGAGCTGGAGCCGCAGACACGAGGCCTCTACACCGGCTCGCTCGGGTACCTGTCCTTCACGGGGGACCTGGACCTGAACATCGTCATCCGCACGCTGGTGGTGAAGGACCACCGGGCCTACGCCCAGGTCGGAGGCGGCATCGTCCACGACTCGCAGCCGCGCCAGGAGTACAAGGAGACGCTCAACAAGGCGCGCTCACAGCTCCTGGCCCTGGCATCCGTGGGGAGGACGGGATGATTCTCGTCATCGACAACTTCGACTCCTTCACGTTCAACCTCGTCCAGGCCCTGGGCGCGCAGGGCGCCGAGCTCAAGGTCGTGCGCAACGACGCCATCACCGTGACGCAGGTCGAAGCACTTCGCCCCGACCACATCCTCATCTCTCCCGGTCCCTGCACACCCCACGAGGCCGGGGTGTCCATGGACGTCATCCGGACACTCGGCGGGCGGGTCCCCATCCTGGGCGTCTGTCTGGGACACCAGTGCCTGGGGCAGGTGTTCGGCGCGAAGGTGATACGCGCACCGGTCCCCGTGCACGGGAAGACGGCCGCTATCGAGCACTCCGGCCAGGGCGTCTTCCAAGGCCTGCCCATGCCCTTCACCGCGGCCCGCTACCACTCACTCGTCGTGGAGTCGGAGAGCCTGCCCTCGTGCCTGGAAGTCACGGCGTGGCAGGACGGCCTCATCATGGGCCTGCGGCACCGCGAGCTGCCGCGGCTCGAAGGCGTCCAGTTCCACCCCGAATCGTTCCTCACGCCCCAGGGGCCCCGGCTGCTCGCCAACTTCCTGGAGCCGGCGCGCTGAGCGCACGGGAGGCGGCAATGTTCTCCACGGTCGCGGTGAACGGCGAGGTGCGGCGCTGGGAGGACCTGCCCCTGCACGACTTCGCCCAGGGCTTCTTCTTCGGAGCGGGCTTCTTCACCACCTTCCGCATCGAGGCGGGCAAGCCCTGGTTCCTCGCCCGGCATCTGGCTCGGCTTCGCTCCAGCCTGGATGCCTTCCCTGGCGCCGTCCGCGCGCCTCCCCACGAGTACCTCACCGAGGACGCGGTCCGCGAATCCATCCAGCGCTGCCTGCGAGCCGATGCCGCACTGGGCCCGGCCTTCCGCGGTGTGGGCAAGTTGTCGGCAAGTGACGGCCGGGTGCTGCTCACCTTCCGCCAGCACGCCCCAGACCTGGAGCGGCTGCACCGCGAAGGCCGCGCGTTGGACAGCCAGGAGCCCGGGGCCTACCGCCGCGGCGAACCCACGCTGAACCACAAGGGCCTGTCCTACTTCCGCCAGTACCGCGCGATGGAGCGCATGCCCCTGCTCGGCAATGAAGCGGGCGAGGTCTGCGAGCTGCCCACGGCCAACGTCTTCGTCCAGTGGGATGGAGCGCTCGTCACACCGCCGCTGTCCGCCCCGTGCCTTCCCGGCATCATCCGCGAGGTGCTTCTGGAGGCCGGGCACGTGGGGCCCCTGCCCGTCCTGGAGCGGCCCGTCCCTTTCGCGCAGCTCTCCCAGGCCAGCGCGTGCGTCTTCACCAACTCCGCACAGCTCGCCACGGGCGTGCCGAGCCTCCTCGGCCAGACGCTGCCCGGCAGCCTGGCCCTGGCTCAAGACATCCGGAACCTCGTCGAAGGCATCGCGACGCGCGAGCGCTGAAGCTTCTACGGCGCGGGCACGGCCTCATGCCGCTCCACCGGCGAAACACGGGCCGCCGGGCGAATCTCCCAGACGGTGTTCCACACCGTGGACCAGTAGGCGTTCGTCTCCAGCCGCGCGACCTCGACCACCTCGAAGTCCGCCGCGCCGACGGGCGGTGGCCTGGTACCGAACCAGAAGAAGCGCTCGTAGGCGGCGCCATGTTCCCGCAGGTAGGGCCCCAACGTCTGAAGCGTCAGGCGGCCTCGCTCGGGATAGCCATCCGCCACCACGGGAGCGCGCGAGAAAGGATGGACCCACCAGAGCTGCGGCCCCAGGAGCAGGTCGCGCTCGGTGACATGAGCCTCCACCCATGCCGGTACCGGGGCAATGCGCTCGCGGAGGTGGTGGAAACCTTGCCGGGGCTGCCGGATGAGCGCGTGCAGCGGCGCCCAGAGGTGTCCCGCCACCACCACCACGCCCGTGGTGACGAGCACCGGCGGTGACATCAACCGGGAGCGCTCCACCAACGCCACCAACACCGCCGCTGTCACCGGCAACAACCCCACACCCAGCGGCGCCAGCAGCCGGCCATCCAGCGTGTCCATCTGCGTGCGGGTGGCCGACCAGAACAGGCCCGCGACATACGACACGGCCATCAGCGCCGCGGGCCGCAAGCGCGCCAGCGCGTCATCCGGCGCCGCGCCCCCCGCCCCCCGCGAAGCGTGGGCAGCAGCAACCACACCGTGGCCGCCACGCACAGCACGCCGAACGCGCCAAAGGACGCCTCGCCCAGCAAGGTCTCCACCCCGCTGAGCAACGAAGCCACCAGCCCCCCGCCACGTGCGCCCGTGGCGGCCCCAGGGCCCGGCCGAACAACATGACGTTCCGAATGAGCCACGGCGCCACCACGAGCCCGAGCCCCGCGCCCAGCGCCAGGGCATTCACGGCATGCCGACGCCAGGGACCTCCCGCCTCCCGGGCCCACACGAAGCGCCACAACACGAGTCCGGGCAGGACGAACAGCGCCGCGTAGCGCGTCAGCACCGCCAGGCCCAGCAGCGCCCCCACCAGGAAGGAGCGGCCGACACCGTCCGCGCCCCGGACCTCCCGCGCCAGGGCCAGCGCCAGCAGCGCGACGCACAGGGGCTCGGACCAGGCCGCGGCCGCCACGTGCCCGAAGGGACGGTACAGGACGATGAGCACCGCGCACGTCCAGAGGTACCGCGCCCCCTGCCCGTCAGGGGCCATGGAGAAGAGCGCCCCGGCGAGCACGGCGAAGCACAGCAGGTGCAGGGTGATGACCGCCGCATCCGGCCCCAACCCCAGCAGGGCGGCCCAGGCCATGGGGAACAGGGGCGGCCACAAATCCAACGGCCGGGGCATGGCCGTGTCCACCGCGAGCAACGTCCCCGACAGCCCCGAGCCCGACAGCAGCCCTCGGGCCACGGAGAGGTAATGCAGCGAGTCCGGCGTGTACTGGAGCCCCAGACAGTAAAGACTGAAGGCCGCCGTGACTCCGAAAACACCGAGCCAGAAGGCCCGCGAGGAGAAGCCACCACGCTCACGGGCCGCGGAAACGTCCATGGCCCCGCAGTCTACACATGACGGCCATACCCGCCGTCCGGCTCAAGCTGGCGAGAAGGCCAACCCCTGGGACAGCTCGCCGTCCGTCAGCAACCGCCAGGCGCCCTCGGCGATGTCCAGCGTCACGCCGCCCACGGCCTCGCGGTGCAGCGTCAGCACCGGATGCCCCACCGCCGCCAGCATCCGCTTCACCTGGTGGTTGCGCCCCTCGGTCAGGGTGAGCTCCACCACGTCCGGCGCGCGCAGCCGGGCGCCCGCGGGCCGCGTCGGGCCGTCCTCCAGCACCAGGCCCTCGCGCAGCCGCCGGAGCGCATCCTCCGACGGCGTGCCCGCCACGCCCGCCACGTAGCGCTTGGGCAGGTGCCGCTCCGGCGACGTCCCGTGCTGCACCAACCGCTCGTCATTGGTGAAGAGCAGCAGCCCCGTGGTGTCCCGGTCCAGACGGCCCACCGCGAGCCACTCGAAGCCGCTCAGGGACTCGGTGAGGACCTCACGGAGCCGTTCGAAAACGGTGCCCACGCCTTCCGCGTCCGAGCCGTGCACCACCAGCCCCGCGGGCTTGTGGAACATCAGCGCCAGCAGGGGAGCCTCCAGGCGCCGAACCTGCCCGTCCACCTGAACCTCCGCTCCCGGACGCACCGGGGCGAAAGGCTCGCGCTCCACCTGCCCGTCGAGCGTCACCCGCCCCTCGCGAATGGCCGCTTCGGCCTGGGCGCGAGGCATCACCCCAGCCTTCCCCAGCGCCCTCGCCAGCCAATCCGGCCTGACAGGGGACGCAAGGTCCTCGGGCCCCCTCCGCCGCGCCGCCTCCAGCCACCGTGGTGTCCGCTGCTTGCGCGCCATCCGCACCCCGCCTTTCTCATTCCAACCACCTTCGCCTGCACACTCCAACGCCTACCCTGCCTCCGTACCAGGCTCCGTCCAGGCCAGCCATGCCGCATGCCTAGCTTCAGAAGCGAAAGCGCGCGGGCACCAGGGAAGGTGATGCCCCGTGCCAGTTTCCCCGAACCTGAAGGAGTCAGCATGGGAAGCGTCATCGACGGCAGCATCCAAGGCAGCGGGTACCCGCAGCGCTCGGAAGGAGGCTCCGGCATCGCCAGCGGCGAACGCGGCACGTCCGGGCTGGGACAGGCTGGCAAGGAGCAGGCGAAGCAACTGAGCAGCGCCGCGAAGGAGCGCGTCTACGACAAGGTGGAAAGCCGCCGGGGAGACCTGGCCAAGGGCATCCGGGGATTCGTCTCCACGCTGGAGAGCATCTCGGACAGGGACGAGGCGAAGGTGGCGCGGCCGCTGCTCGGCAGCGCGACGGGACTGCTTCGCCGCACGTCTGAACGACTCGAAAACGAGACCACCGAAGAGCTGCTCGCGGATGCCCAGGCCCGGGTTCGTGAACGGCCGGGGCTCTTCATCGCGGGATGCGTGGCGGCGGGCTTCGTGCTCGGCCGGCTCATCAAGGCCTGAGGGGAGCACCAGGGATGGAACCCACGATTCCCCATCAGGGCGCGGACGGTTTCGGCGCGCTCTTCTCGGAGTTCACCGCGCAGGCACGCCGCCTGGTTCGCGCCGAGGTGTCCCTGGCGCGCGCCGAGCTGCGCACGGAGGCCGTGAAGGCGTCGGCCGGCGCGAAACTGCTGGCAGGCGGCGGCGTGGTGCTGCTCCTGGGAGCCATCACCTTCGTCGCCTTCCTGGTGGCGGTGCTGGCCGAGGCCCTGCCCCTCTGGGCCTCCGCGCTCATCGTCGCGGTGGTGCTGCTCGCCGTGGGCGGCGGCATCGCCAAGAGCGGACTCCAGCGGATGAAGCAGGTCCATGGACCTGAAAGAACGATTCAAACCCGCAAGGAGGATGGGCAATGGGCGAGCAGGACCGCGCACGCCATGAAATCGCAGATGCACGGGCACGCATGAGCGAACTCGCGGGCGAAATGGCCCGGAGGGTGGAGCCCGACCGGTTGAAAGCGCTCGCGAGCGAGAAGGCATCCGAGCTGAAGGAGCGTGCCCGTGAGGTCGCCACGCACAAGGCCACCGAGCTCAAGCAGCACGCGAAGGATGTCGCCGTGGAGAAAGCCACGGAACTCAAGACGCAGGCCAGGGAGACGGTGATGCAGAAGAGCATGGAGCTGAGGGAACGGGCCGACACGCCCAAGGGCTGGAGCTTGCTGGGCGCCCTCGTGGGAGCGAGCGTGGGTTCGGCCTTGATGCGCAGGGCCTTCACAAGGCGCGCGGCGCGCCGGTACAGCGAGTCCGATTGGGGGAGGGACGAACGATGGCGCTACGACGGCCTGCGCGCCGGCCGGGACGACCTGCGCTACACGCGGGAGGAGGCCAGGGGGGCGGGCATCGGCGGCATCCCGGAGCGGCAGGCGGGCGGCGAGGGAACCTTCGCCGGCATGAAGACCAGCGCCAGCGACAAGGCGCACGAGGTGAAGGACAAAGCGGTCGACAAGGCCACCGAGCTTCGGGAGCGGACCACGGACGTCGTCCACAAGGCCCGCGAGCGGGCATCACACATGCGGGAGCGGGTGCCCTCGCGCGAGGCCGTCCAGCATCGAGCCTCCGACTGGGTCAACCGCACGGCGGATGAGCAACCCCTGCTCCTGGCCGTGGGCGGCATCACGCTGGGCATGCTGGCATCCACCCTGCTGCCCGTGACGGGAAAGGAGCGCAAGCTCATCGAGCCCGCGAAGCGCCGCGCGCAGGAGGGGGTCTCCCAGCTCGGCGAGCAGCTCCAGGAGAAGCTCCAGGGGGAGGAACAGCAAGCGCCTGTCGAGACAGGGCGCCCGGTCTCCGCGACATCCGACTCCTCCCGCGTCAGCGCGAGCCGCATCGACACAACGGGCTTGGAGGATTCAGGGAAAACGCATTGATGGGTGGAGCCCCTGGCAGCGGGCGGCCCTCGACAACAGGGCCTGCCTCGCCGCCGTTTGACTCGGCCCGGGGCCTCTGCCATGTGCGCGGCCGTGGCCGTCCCCCCTGAGTTCCTCACCGCCGTCAGTCATCCTCCGCCGCCGGGTCCCGCCGTCGCCTTCACCATCCGGCTGGGCGAGGCGCTGCACCGCTACGGCACGCCCGCCCACCGCCTGGAGCTGCTGATGCAGCGGGTGTCGGAGCGCTTCGGATTGGAGGGGCGCTTCTTCTCCACCCCCACGTCCATCTTCTCGTCCTTCGGGCCTCCAGAGGCGCTGCGCACCTCGCTCATCCGCGTGGAGCCGGGCGACATGGACCTGGAGCGGCTGACGCTGCTGGACACGCTGGCGGATGAAGTCATCCACGGACAGGTCTCCCCAGCCGAGGGCTCCCAGCGCGTGGACGCCATCCTCGCGCAGCCGGACCGCTTCGGCCCGGCGCTCCAGCTCCTGTGCTGGACCCTGGCGGGCGGCGCCGCGGGACGGTTGTTCGGCGGCGGGTTCAAGGAGATGGCGGTGGCCGCGTTCAGCAGCCTGCTCATCGGAACCCTGAGCGTGCTCACCCGGAAGCAGCCCACCACGGCGCGGGTGCTGGAGCCGGTGGCCGCCATCCTGTCCTCCGCCGTCGCCGCGGTGGCGGCGAGCCTGCTGGGCCCCCTGTCCGCCCAGGTGGCCACGCTGGCGGGCCTCATCGTCCTGCTGCCCGGCCTGTCGCTGACGGTGGCCATCAACGAGCTGGCCACGCGAAACCTCATCTCCGGCACGTCGCGGCTCACCGCGGCGGCGCTCGTCTTCCTCCAACTGGGCTTCGGCGTGGCCCTGGGCAGCCGGCTGTCGCTGGTGCTGCCCGCGCCGCCCGTCGCGCCGTTGCCGGGCGCGCCACCGGACTGGACGCAGCTGCCATGCTGCTGGTGGCCATCTTCGCGGTGTGCGTGCTCTTCCGCGCGCGGCCCCGGGACTGGGGCTGGATTGCCGGCGCCTGCACCTTCGCCTTCGGGGGGGCCCGGCTGGGCTCGCTGCTGCTGGGGGCGCAGCTGGGCGCCTTCGTGGGCTCGCTGCTGCTGGCCATGGGCAGCAACGCGCTGGCCCGGCTGCGCAACAAACCCTCCATCACCACGCTGGTGCCCGGGCTGATGCTGCTGGTGCCCGGCAGCGTCGGCTTCCGCAGCCTGTCCTCCCTGCTGGAGCGGGACGTGGTGGCCGGCGTGGACACGGCCTTCTCCATGCTGATGGTGGCCGTGGCGCTGGTGGCGGGCCTGCTGTCCGCCAACGCCCTGGTCCCCACGCGCAAGGTGCTCTGAAGCCCCGCGCCTCTTCAGCCCAGGCGGGTGACGTACACGGACACCAGCGTCAGCAGGAAGTAGTGCACCAGCCCGCCAGCGCCGGCGTAGTCCTTCGCCATCCGCTGACCGAAGAAGAGCGCCACCAGCGACACCGCGGAGAGGAGCGCGCCCCAGAAGGCCAGCGTCGCGCTGCCCGTGGCCACCAGCGCCACCAGGCCCGCCGCGCTGAGCGCGCCCGCCGCCAGCTCCAGCACGGTGACGGTGGCCAGCATCAAGGGCACCACGCCGCGCAGCGGACTCTTGGCGAAGTGGCCCGTGAGCCAGCCCAGGTTCCCCTTCCAGTCGATGACCTTGTCGAGCCCCGACTGGAGGAAGAGGATGGCCAGGAAGACAGCGCAGAGCGCCTGGAGCAACCAGACGGTGAATTGGGTGGATTCGAAGGGCGGCATGGCGCGGCCACTCTAGCCGCCTTGCGTCCAGGCCCAAGCCTTCTTGGTGGGACAGCAGGCAGGCAGACAGAAGCGCCGTCCGTCCCTACCCTTCTGTGGAGGCAGCCCTACCTTGACGGGTATGGCAACCGAGCAGACCGCCCGGCGTGTGTTCACCGGGCTCATCATCCTCTCCATCGTCCTGCTGGCCCTGGTCATCCGCCCGCTTGCCAAGTCCTTCTTCCTGGCGGCGGTGCTCGCGGGAACCTTCTACGGCATCTACTCCCGGCTGGCCCGGAAGCTGCGCGGACGCAACAACGTGGCGGCGGGAATCATCGTCTCGGGTGTCATCCTGGCGCTGCTGCTGCCCTTGGGCGGCTTGACGGCCTTCGTCGTCTCCGAGGTGTCCGACGGCGTGAAGTTCGTCTCCGACACGGTGCAGCGAGAAGGCGTCGAGGGGTTGATTGAGAAGATTCCCAGCCCCGTACGAGGTCCGGTGCAGGGACTGCTGGAGCGCATTCCCCTGGAGGAAGCCCAGCTCGACGAGACCCTCCAGCAGCAGGTGAGCACGCAGGGAGGCACCGCGGCACGCGCGGTGACGGGCGCGGTCGCGGCCACCGGTTCCATCGCGTTCCAGACAGTGATGATGCTCATCGCCCTGTTCTTCCTGTTGACGGAGGGCGCGCAGTTGGTGAGATGGGTGGAGAGCGTCTCACCACTTCGGCGAGGCGAGACGGGTGAAATCCTGCGGGAGTTCCGCAGCGTCTCGGTGGCCGTGCTCGTCTCGTCGGTGGCCACCGCGGGTGTCCAGGCGGCGGCGGCGCTCGTCGGCTTCCTCATCGCGCGCGTTCCCGCGGCGCTCTTCTTCGCGGGCGTGGCCTTCTTCATGGCGCTCATCCCGGCGGTGGGCGCGGCCATCGTGGTGCTGGTCGCCGCGGCGCTGATGTTCTTCAGCGGCCATCCCTGGGCGGCGCTGTTCCTGGCCATCTGGGGCACGGTGGTGGTGGGCCTGGTGGACAACATCGTGAAGCCGCTGCTGGCCAAGCGCGGCATGCACCAGCACGCGGCCATCGTCTTCTTCGCGTTGCTCGGAGGCCTGGCCGCGTTCGGCACGGTGGGCCTGCTGCTGGGCCCGCTCATCGTCGCCTTCTTCCTGGCCCTGCTGCGCATCTACGAGCGCGACTACGGCCGGCCCACGCCGCGCCCCGGAGACCCGGCCACGCCCGGCGGCGCGGGCGGCGGTGGCGGGGAGAGCCTCATCATCCGCCCGTCGGTGCTGTCGGCGGAGACGCGCGAGCACGTGCCCCTCACGCCCACGCCGCCGGACAGCCACTGAGCCTCACGCCGAAACAACACGGCCCCGCTTCCCCCGCGAACGGGAAGCAGGGCCGTATGACTTCAAGCGTGGAGGCTCAGAACGCCGCGCCCGTGACGCGACGGCCCGGCGACGACGTCAGGGTGGACAGCGTGGTGTGCAGCACGAAGGTCGCCGTGGCGCCCAGGTCCGGGCTGCGGTTGGCGGACACGCCATCCGTGCCGCTCACCCCGGAGGACAGCACCGCGGACTCCACCACCGCGCCGGTGGCCATCTTCACGGTGACGGTGTCACCGCTGTTGGACAGGCCCAGGGTGCCCGTGGAGGCCGACACCGCGTTGGGCGTGCCGGAGGGGATGCCCGCCGCGCCGCCGAAGACCACGATGACGCCGCCCGCCGCCAGCGAGGTGCCGCTGGGGAAGGTGTGACGCACGCTGGCCGCGTCGGACACCGTCCACCCGCTCAGGTCCACCGCGCCGGTGCCCGTGTTCACCAGCTCGACGAACTCACCCGCGACGTTGGAGCCCGGCTCGTTCACCATCACCTCGTTGATGATGACCTTGCCCGTACCACCGCTCGGGGCCGTGGTGATGGTGAAGGCCGCGTTGCTGGTGTCGCTGACGCTGGCGTTGGCGGCGTCGCTGATGCGCACCCGGGCGGTGGTGGTGGCGCTGGACGGCACCGTCCACGCGTAGCTGCCCGTGGAGGCGGCGGTGCTGGCCGCCAGGGTGCTCCAGGTGCTGCCGTTGAGCGTGTACTCCAGCCGCACGTTCGTGATGCCGGTGGACGTCCAGGTGATGTTGCGCAG
This sequence comes from Myxococcus sp. 1LA, assembly GCA_046520405.1. Classification (GTDB taxonomy): domain Bacteria; phylum Myxococcota; class Myxococcia; order Myxococcales; family Myxococcaceae; genus Myxococcus. The sequence continues at coordinate 14,935 of JBKGHI010000010.1, read as the reverse complement.
GCTTCCCGCGGCCCAGCTCTCACCGCCGTCGGGCGACGTCACGGTGACGGAGGCGTCATTGCCGGACGAGCCATCCCCCGGGATGAGGAAGTCCTTGATGACGGCCATGTGCTGCATGCCGGAGGCGCCGCTGTCACCAGAAAGCGAGGGGGAGATGTCGCTCAGCGGCGTGTACACGCGCGTGTCCACGACGAGGCCGTTGGTGAAGGTGCTGCTGCCGATGACGACGGGCGTCTGGTACGCGAACAGGTCGGTGTCCACCAGCACGTGGTCATAGGGCGCGTTGCGGCCCGCGTTGGTGTTGGTGTTGCCATTCTTGTCCGCCGGGTGCGGGCCGGCCGTACGCACCACCTGGGCCAGGGTGCTGAAGGCGGACTCGTTGCGGCTGCCCGTGTTCAGGTCGCCACCGATGACCAGGTAGTCGTCCGCGGGGATGTTGGCGCGGATGCGGCTGACCAGGCTGCTGGCCTCCGAGTTGCGGTTGCCGCTGCCCGTGGTGAGGAAGTGCACGCTGATGGCCCAGAGGTCCTTCGGGCCCGGCACGTCGATGCGCGCCCAGGCGAAGTCGCGGTTGGAGACATACGGGTCATCCCACTCACCCGAGGCGATGATGGGGTAGCGGCTGATGATGCCGTTGGGAATCTGCGCTCCGCCCTCGCGGTAGTAGTGGAATTGCGTACCGAAGGCCGTGTCCACGAAGCTGCGGATGTCCGCCGCGGAGTTCGACTTGTAGTTGAACTCCTGAATCATCACGATGTCGGCGTCCGTGCCCTGGAAGATGCGGATGCCGTGGCCCGGGTCGTAGTCCTGCCCGTTGCCGCTGGACGTGTTGGCCGCCAGCAGGCGAAGGCGAACTTCGCCCAGCGCGCCCTGCCGCTGCCCGACTTCCGCGCCGTCGAGCCCCTGGGACTCCAGCGACAGGTCCTCGCCACCACACGCCGCGAGCACCGCCAGCAACAACGCGGCGGCATGTCGCCGCCAGTTCGACAGCACATGGCTTGAGGGAGCTGCGTCGTCACGCATGATGTCCGGTCCTGCTCCTGACGAGGAGCTGTTGAGGGTTCGGCTGAGACATCCATCCGCCACCCGATTAGCGGGGAATGAGATGCTCACCCGCCTTCTTTATCAAGCAGGACTGTCACGCCTTGCGTGAAACATCGATGAAACCGGACCTGACGCGCGTCACAGCGCGGCGGCCGCGGACAACGCGACGGCGAGATAACGAAGGCCCTTGCCCAGCGTGACGAAGAAGACGAAGGGCAGCAGCCGGACGCCCAGCACGCCCCCGGCGATGACGAAGGCGTCTCCCACCACGGGCAGCCAGGACATGACGAGGACGGGCGCGCCCCACTTCCGCGTCCAGGCCTCCACGCGCTGCATGCGGGGCCCCTCCTTCGCGCGGCGCCGGGCGTACCAACGCCCCAGGGCCCCGCCGCCACCCGCGGCCACCCAACGGCCCAGGACGTAGAGGGACAACGCCCCCAGCACGTTGCCCGTGGTGGCCACCAGGACCGTCGTCGCGGGCGCCGTCCCACCATAGACGAGCGCGGCCAGCAGCGCCTCCGACGGCACCGGCACGATGGAGCCCGCCAGCATGGCGACGAGGAACAGCCCTGGGAGCCCCCAGGCGGCGAGTACGGACGGGTCGGGCATCAACGAATCGAAGCTGGGAGACCCCAGCCTGCCATGCCTCCCTCCCGCTCGCACGCGTTCCGACACTCGGAGACGCAAGCCCTGCGCTCCACCCCGCCCACGCGCAGGAATTGCGCCCCACGGCGGTCCACGGACGAGTGTCCCCAGGGAGCGGAGGCCACGGCGCACCAATTGCTACGGGGCAGTGACATCACCCCAGAGAGGGAAGGAACGCCGCGCCCATGAGCAGCACCGTTGCCCCAGTCCCAAGCCCGAGCCAGAGCTCCGACCTCCGCCTCGTGCCGGTGGAGATTGCCCCCGAGACGTTCTGGGTAGGCAAGCGCGAGCCCGGCAACATCTTCTACGCCAACCCCTACCTGCTGCGTTTCCGCGGCACGGACAAGAAGACGCAGCGGCCCACTGAGTTCAACCTCCTCGTCGATCCGGGCTCGAGCAGCGACTTCTCCACCATCCACACCAAGGTGACGTCGCTCATTGGTGGCATGGACCGCTTGTCGGCCATGTTCATCAACCACCAGGACCCGGACGTGGGCTCGTCGGCGAGCATCATCTCCGCGCGCTACGCGCCCCGTGCCGGCCTGCTGTGCTCGGAGGACACCTGGCGGCTCATCGTCCACCAGAACCTGCCGCGCCACCGCTTCATCCCCACGGAGAAGTTCGCGCAGGGCCTCAGCGTGCCCACCGGCCACCGGCTGCTGCCGGTGCCTTCGCCCTTCTGCCACTTCCGCGGCGCCGTCATGCTCTATGACCCGCAGACGCGCGTGCTCTTCACCGGAGACCTCTTCGGCGGACTCACCGACTCCAACGCCAAGGGCCTGTGGGCGGACGAGTCCGACTGGGCGGGCATCCGCGCCTTCCATCAAATCTACATGCCGGTGAACGCGGCGCTGCAACGCACGGTGGCGGCCATCCGCAAGCTGGAGCCGGGCGTGGAAATCATCGCGCCGCAGCACGGCCGCGTCATCCGCGGGGCCCTGGTGCAGCAGTTCCTGGAGCGGATGGAGAAGCTCCAGGTGGGCCTGGACATCATGGATGAGGCGCAGGACAAGACGCACCTGCAGGCCTGGAACTCCGTGCTGGACCGGGTGCTGTCGCTGGCGCGCGGCTACCTGGGAGACTCCGTGGAGGCCAAGCTGGCGGCGAGCAAGGACCTGGCGGACACGTCGCAGTACGACGGCACGCGCCTGGTGGTGAACCGGCTGGGCAAGTGGACGCTGGAGCACGTGGTGGACCTGCTGTGCCACGGCGAGCCGCCAGAGATTGCAGGCCCCATCATCGTCGAGGCCACCAGCGCCGCGGCCGAGTACAACCTGCCCACCCCGCACCTGGACATCGAGGGCGTGGGGGCACCGTCCCACGTCTCGCTGCTCGACCCCTGAGACCCACGCCGCGACGACGCAGCCGAGGGAGGCCGAGGTGCACTCGACCGACGACGAAGACAGCGTGGCGTACCTGGGGGGCGCCGCGCTGGAGCCGCAGCCGCGGGTGACACCGCCACCGGCCATCGTGAAGCCGCCGCCCCCGCGCCGGCTCCCCCCCGCTCCGCCGCGCGCGGAGACGCCGCCCGAAGCGACGTTCCACCCCGTGACGCCGCCGCCCGCCCTGTCGCTGGGCGAGACGCTGCGCCCGATAACCCCCATGTCGCCGCACGGCACGCTGCTCCAGGGCATCCCGGTGCCCGCGCCCTCCAGCGTCATGCGAGGCCTGGTGCCGGGCCAGACGGTGGCCCAGCGGTACCGGGTGGAGCGCTGGCTGGGCGCGGGGGGCAGCTCCACCGTGTACGAGGCCACCGACCTCCGGCAGGACGTGCGCGTGGCCCTCAAGGTCCTCGCGGTGCCCCACGCGGACGCCGCGTTGGTGGCGCGCTTCCGCCAGGAGGTGGAGCACGCCCGGGCGCTGGAGCACGTCAACATCCTGCGCGTCTACGACGTGGGCGTGGATGGCGAGCGGCACTTCCTCACCGTGGAGTTGCTGGATGGCGTGGACCTGCGCCAGCGACTGCTGGAGCGACGGCCCACGCTGGCGGACGCGCTGCGCTGGCTCACCCACGCGACGGTGGCGCTGGAGCACGCGCACGGCCGGGGGGTGCTCCACCGCGACGTGAAGCCGGCGAACCTCTTCATCACCCGCACGGGCGTGCTCAAGCTGATGGACTTCGGGCTCGCCAAGAGCACGCACGTCATGGGGACGACGGCGCAGGGCGCTGTGCTCGGCACGCCGGAGTACATGGCTCCCGAGCAGGTGACAGGCAACCCCGCGGTGTCACCCGCCACGGACCTGTATGCGCTCGGCGTGGTGGCCTATGAGCTCTTCACCGGGCAGCTCCCGTTCCGCCACCCGGAGCCCGTTCCGCTGATGTTCCTTCACGTCCAGGAGCGTCCCGTGCCGCCGCGCACCTTGCGGCCGGCGCTGCCGGAGCCCTTCGAGCGCGTCGTGCTGCGGCTGCTGGAGAAACGTCCCGACGACCGCTACCGGACCGCCGCCGAGCTCCGCTCCGCGCTGGCGAAGCTGTGGCCCCATGCGCTGAACGCAGATGCCTCGGCGCCTGCGCCGCGACGGCCGTGAGCCCCGTGGGAGGGCGCCCAGGAGGTGACGGAGACCGGCCCGTCGTCGGCGCTCGACCGCGAGACTCCGGGGGTATGCGACTCGCCGCGGACAGAGAGCCGCGCGCAATCAAATCAACGGGCCATGGCACCGCGCGCCTCGTCAACCTCGCCGAGGGAGCGCCCCTTGAAGCGACATTCACCGTTGGCATGATATTGCATTGAGCCATCATTGACGGACTGTATGCCACGGTGATACGGAAAGTGTTGTGCTGCTTATCCGTCGCGAACAGATGGCCACGTTCCAGGCAGAGGTTGAGAGGAACTTCGCGGAGCGGGTGGAGGCGCACATCGCCCACACCTATCCGAAGCACGCCAGGGCGCTTGGAGAGGCCCGCCTCCGGGAGCTCGTAAAGACAGGCTTGGAGGCGAAGACCCGCCTGGGACTCAGCGGAGACGGCACCGCCGTCACCTTCATCACGCTGATGGTGGAGTTTGGCGAACGCTTCGAGCACTCACCTGAGCGCGCCTGGGCGGAGCGGCTGCTGGCCGACGAATCACTGCCAGGCGACATCAAGGTGCGTGCGATTCGCGCGCGCTTCGACGCCATGACGGGAGGGCGGCGGCTCTCGCCGCCGTGACAACGAGCCATGATGAAGTGTGCGATCTGCGGCTACGAGCAGGAGTGCCCGAAATCCGCGCAGCACCCCTCCGTCCAGACAAAGTGCGTGGAAGCGAAGTGCCAGCTCTGGGCCCAGGTCGTGGACGACGAGTGGACGTCGCTCAAGAACATTCCGGTCAGGGCCTCCGGGCGAATGGAGCGGACGGCCAAGACCGGCTTCGCCAGTTTCGAGGGGCTCGACAAGGCCACCTACACCGTCGGCCCGGCACTCAACGAGGACCTCCTCAAGAAGTACGATCCTCCGACCACCAAGACCCATGACGTCACCCTGTCTGGCGGTGAGATTGGCTACGTCTACTTCGTGCTCTCCCGCAAGGCCAAGGTGACGGTCCAGGTCGTCAAGAAGGGAGACGCGAAGAAGCACTTCAACGACGCCGACGTCACCCTCGAATTCAAGGAGGGCGCCAAGGACACGCTTCAAAAGAAGACCGCGGGCAACGGCAAGGCCGCTTTCGAGGAGCGCTCAGCCGGTCAATACGAGGTCACGGTCGTCCTCTCGGCGGAGGACAAGAAGCGCTATGCACCACCCGAAGCGCCGCTCGCATTCACGCTCGCCCCCGGCGAGGACAAGGTCGTCGTCTGCGAGCTCATCCCGCTCGCGGTGCCTAGAATCAAGGTAATTGACCAGGCGACCAGGCGGGAGATCGAGGGCATCACCGTCAAGCTCACGGCAAAGAAAGACAACCAAGAGCGCGACTTCGACAAGTCCCGACCGAGCGGCATGACCGAGGTCTCCAAAGACCAATCTGGCCTCCTGCCGGGCGACTACGCCCTCGCCGTCTCTGCCGCCGGCTACATGCCCGTGCTGAAGAGCACGGACACGCTCACCCTGGCCGAAGGCGACGACAAGACCTTCATCGTCGAGGTCGCGCTCCCCAAGGGGGCGGTCCGGGTCCTCATCAACCGCTATGACGGTCAATCGCTCAAGGAGCGCGTCAAGCTCAAGGTCGCCAAGACGAACGACCTCGGCAACCCGGTCAGCGAGCCCACCACGGCCGAACGCGAAGTCGAGGTGGAGCGGGACGCGAATCGCAAGGTCAAGGTCAAGGAAGACTGGAAGGAGGTCGGCGACCTCGATCCGGGCGAATATCAGCTCGAAATCGTCGACCTCGACGACAAGGTCCTGAAGAACCAGGAAGCGACAGAGACGTGGCGGATTGGCCCGAACAGCAAGGGCAAGGTCACACTCAAGGTCGAGGCAGGAAAGACCGCCGAGGTGCGGTTCACCGTCTCGCGTTACACGAAGGCCCGCTTCATCGGGTACAACGTCATGCCTGGGTATGCCGAGGGGCTCCGCTGTCGCAAGTGCTCCGCGCAAAACCCGAAGACATCGGCGAACTGCGGTACGTGCGGCCACGCCCTGTCCAAGCAATGCAATCAGTGCAGAACCTTGTTCCCCCTGGTGGCCACGGAGTGCACCACGTGCGTGGTGGTGTCGAACGTCTCCGCGGGCCCGTTCCACTGGTGCACCACATGCGGCAACTGGGCGAACAGCGGGTGCGTCCCTCCCCTCCACATCGTGAACAACGCCTATCAACACACCTGCTGGAAGAGCGGGCACACCTACAACGACGCCATCAACGGCCCGAGCCTCTGTTACTACGGCTGCAAGCTGCCCTTGAACTTCGACCAACAGTACATGGGCTTGCCGAACAACCAGGAGGACCTCCTCGCGCGGTGTCTCCTGATGAAGGCGGCCATCAAGAAGGCCTACGACGAGGAGAAGGACGACAAGCCCGAAGAGCTGAAGATCTTCATGGCGCCCGAGTTCTACTTCCGCGGAACGGACGGCGCATATCCGGTGGACGATCTTCACCTCATCATGGCCTCGATGCACGAGGAGACGCAGGACGCGAAGTACAAGGATTGGCTCTTCGTGTACGGCACGGCGATCGGCCAGATTCCCCAGGCCCCCTCGGAGCAGGCCCAGTACGCGCTCAAGGTGGCTGAGGCGGCGGTGAACGCGACCGTGATCAAGGTGACCCACGGCCACAAGGACAAGGCAAGCACCTGCGAGGAGATTCCCGCGGAGAACGGGCAGCTCCCGCTCGTCGCCCAGTGGAGGGGGAAGCTCAGCGGCAAGACGTCGAGCGAGAAGGTCATCCAGGCCGTCGCCAAGGTCGACGCGGACGTCTATCAAATCACGCTCCCCGCCGCGGTGAGCGTCGACAAGGACGACCCTTTCGTGCTCCACGGGCCCCTCGCCGCGGAGATCCTCAATTACGCGCTCGTCCAGCGGGGCGGCCCGGACGCAGTGGCCGGGCTCCGTGAGGGCCTGGTGTATAAAGAGAAGATCTCTCCCATCGACTTCCTCCGCGACAAGGCAAACGTTTGGGGCTCGGCTCCTCAGCGGAACGTCTACCTCGGCGACAAGGCCGTCCTCGCCCTCCCCTCCGAGGGCGCGGATGAGATGCTCGGTCGCAAGAAGAACCCCGTCTCGGGTGAGGTCACTTCGACCGGGCTCGGCGGGGGTTCCATCTTCACGATGGATGGAATCACCTTCGGTCTCGAGGTCTGCCTCGACCACCTCGAAGGGCGCATGTCCAAGTACTTCAATGCGCCCCCCACCGGGGCAGCCAAGGTGCAAGTCCAGCTCATCCCCTCGTGGGGCGCCTCCATCAAACCCAAGTTCCTCTGCGGGATGAAGGGCACGCTCGTCTTCAACGTGGATGGGCCGGCGGGAAGCGACGCGTGCACCATCAATGACGCCAGCCCGAGCCTGGACGACACGCTTCCGAGCACCAAGGCAACTCGCCTCCCCACCCCGGTCTCCCACCTCGTGCCGCAGCCGGGCAAGGAGACCGTCACCTTCAAGGACAGCTCGCAGACACCGCCGCAAGACAAGACGGTGAACGACCTCGACCCCAAGTACGACCTCCTCATCCCCAAGCACCAGCACCAGGTCAATCGCGCAGGCCTGTCGGGGGTCCCGGATTACGCGTGGGTCGACCTCTATGCGGCGAGCGACCTGCCTGAAGCCGAGACGTATTGAGCCGCGGCGCCTCCATGCCGGCCCTCCCGCCCGAGCCGACACGCGGGTTCGGCAGACTTCATCCGGGGCACGGACTAACGTGCCGCGGCTGACGGTGTGCCTCCCCGTGGGGCCGCCGAGTGAGACATGGAGAGACAGCATGGCCCGGACGGACAGCTTCGTTGAGTACACGGTGGAACTGCTGGAGAAGCTGGGGCCCGTGAAGTCCCGGTCGATGTTCGGCGGCTGGGGGCTCTACCTCGGCGGACGGATGTTCGGGCTCGTCGGCGGCGGTCAGTTGTTCCTGAAGGTGGATGACGTCACCAAACCGGACTTCCAGGCCGCCGGCTGCCGGCCGTTCCTCTACGAAGGCATGAGCACCCCGGTGGAGCTGGGCTATTGGACTCCGCCCGCGGACGCGGCGGATGACGCCTACGCGCTCCTGCCCTGGGCCCGGAAGGCCGTGGACGCAGCGAACCGGGCCGCGTTGAAGAAGGCCCAGAGGGCGACGCGAAAGAAGGCGGCACCGCCGAAGCCACAGACGGCCCTGAAGCCCGGCCGCAAGGCACAGGCCACCCCGGCGGCCAAGAAGGCACCGGCGAAGGCGGCCTCTCCGAAGAAGCGGGCCACCCCGGCGGCCAAGAAGGCACCGGCGAAGTCAGCCCTCTCGAAGAAGCGCACCTCGCGCGTCAAGCCGTCTTGATGGCCGCGGCGTCCTCCAGCCCCAGCTCGGCGACGGACGCCTCGCGCATCTTGAACTTCTGCACCTTGCCCGTCACCGTCATCGGGAACGCGTCCACGAACTTCCAGTAGCGGGGAATCTTGAAGGACGCGATGCGGCCCGTGCAGAAGCGGGTCAGCTCCTCGGCGGTGAGCGTCGCGCCGGGCTTCACGCGCACCCAGGCCATCACCTCCTCGCCGTACTTCTTGCTCGGCACGCCGATGACCTGCGTCTCGCTGACACCCGGGTGCGTGTGGAGGAACTCCTCGACCTCGCGCGGGGAGATGTTCTCACCGCCCCGGATGATGGTGTCCTTGATGCGGCCCACCACCTTCACGTAGCCCTCGCCATCCATCACCGCCAGGTCGCCCGTGTGCATCCACCCGGCGGCGTCCACGGCCGCGGCGGTGGCCTCCGGGTTGGCCCAGTACCCCAGCATGACGCTGTACCCACGCGTGCACAGCTCGCCCGGAGCGCCCCGGGGCACGACTTCTCCCGTGCCCGCGTCGATGACCTTGACCTCCAGGTGCGGGTGCACGCGGCCCACGGTGGACACGCGCTTGTCCAGCGGCTCGTCCAGCGCGCTCTGCGTGGACACCGGCGACGTCTCCGTCATCCCGTAGCAGATGGTCACCTCACGCATGTGCATGCGCGACTGCACCTGCTTCATCACCTCCACCGGACACGGCGAGCCCGCCATGACGCCGGTGCGCAACGTCGACAAATCGAACTCACCGAAGCGCGGATGGTCCAGCTCCGCGATGAACATGGTGGGCACGCCGTACAGCGACGTGCAGCGCTCCGCCTGCACCGTCTGGAGCACCGTCAGCGGGTCGAAGGCCTCGGCGGGAATCACCATGGTGGCGCCGTGGCTGGTACAGGCCAGGTTGCCAATCACCATGCCGAAGCAGTGATAGAAGGGCACCGGGATGCACACCCGGTCCTCCGGCCCGTAGCGCAGCGCCTCCCCGATGAAGAAGCCGTTGTTCAACACATTGTGGTGCGACAGCGTGGCGCCCTTCGGAAAGCCTGTCGTCCCCGACGTGTATTGGATGTTGATGGCGTCATCGAACTGGAGCGACGCCTCGCGGGCCGCCAGCGCGTCCTCGGAGACGTCCTTCCCGCCGTCGAGCAGCCGCTGCCAGTCGTCCTCCAGCACCAGGGCCTGGGCCAGCCCGGCGCAGCGCGGTTGGACCTCCCGCACCATGGCCCGGTAGTCCGTCTGCCGGAAGCCCCGCGCGTACAGCAGCACCTTCACACCGGACTGGTTGAGGGCGTACTCCAGCTCCGAGGTCCGGTAGGCCGGGTTGATGTTGACCAGGATGGCGCCGATACGGGCCGTGGCGTACTGGACGGCCACCCATTCGAAGCGGTTGGGGGACCAGAGCCCCACCCGGTCCCCCTTCTGGACGCCCAGGGCCATCAGCCCCCGCGCCACCTGGGTGGTGAGCGCCCAGAGTTGCTGATACGTGGCCCGAAACCCCTGGGACGCCACCACCAGGGCCTCCCGCGCCCCATGCCGCTCGACGGTGCGGCGCAGGTTCTGTCCAATCGTCTCCCCGAGCAGCGGGGTGGTACTGGTGCCGTGGGCGTAGGAAGTGACCTGGGTTTGGGGCATGGCGTCATCGTCCCGCCCGAGGAAACGTGCGGCAAGCGCCGAAGAACACCCCTGTTCGCCGCGTGCCAGGAGGGCTGGGAGGAAGGCGGCACGCACGGGCGGCGCGGGCCCTGGGGGGCTGGCCGCCACTGGGGAAACAACAGTCGGCCCCGGAATCAGCCATTACGCCGTGCAGTCAGCCCACGCAGTGCGTTAGAAACACGGGCTCATGGATGACTCCAACGCCAGGTTGGTCGCGGCCCTGCTCGAAGCACGGCGGCGCCACTGCTTCCCTGCGGACGTACGGCGCGCGGCTCCCGAATTCGTCGGCCAGGTCCTGGGCCTGCTCTTCCCCCATTTCGCCGAGCGCCTGGAGTGTACGGCCGCGGCCGTCCAACGGGACGTCACCACCGTGGAGGCCAGCCTCCATCGCATCCGGGACACGCTCGCCCCCCTGTACCCAGGCATCGAGCCGGATTTGCCAGCGCGCTTCATGGAGCGGCTGCCCGGGCTCTACGAATGGCTGCGCCAGGACGCGGACGCCATCTTCGAGGCGGACCCGGCCGCGCGCACCGTGGACGAGGTCATCCTCACCTATCCAGGTTTCACCGCCATCGCCATCTACCGGGTGGCCAACGCGCTGCACGCGCTGGGCTTCCCGTTGCTGCCCCGCCTGCTCACCGAGTACGCGCACCAGCGGACCGGCGTGGACATCCACCCCGGGGCCACCATTGGCCGGCGCTTCGTCATCGACCATGGCACCGGTGTCGTCATTGGCGAGACGACGCTCATTGGTGACAACGTCAAGCTGTATCAGGGCGTCACGCTGGGCGCGCTCGTCGTGGAGAAGGGGCTGACGGACAAGAAGCGTCACCCCACCATCGAGGACGACGTGGTGGTGTACGCCAACGCCACCATCCTCGGCGGTGAAACCGTGGTGGGCCGGGGCAGCATCATCGCCGGCAACGCCTGGCTCACGCAGAGCATCCCCTCTCAATCCGTCGTTACCCGCCGCAGCGAAGTGCGTCAGCGCGGCGCGGATGGCTCGCTGGACGCACTCGAATTCCACATCTGACCCACCCAGAGGCCCCCCATGAAGGTGAACAACATCCTGGAGACCATCGGAAACACGCCGCACGTGCGCATCAACCGGCTGTTTCCGTCCCGCGTGACGGTCCATGTGAAGCTGGAGCGCGCCAACCCGGGCGGCAGCATCAAGGACCGCATCGCCCTGTCCATGATTGAGGACGCGGAGCAGCGCGGCCTGCTGAAGAAGGACAGCGTCATCATCGAGCCCACCAGCGGCAACACCGGCATCGGCCTGGCCATGGTGGCGGCGGTGAAGGGCTACAAGCTGGTGCTCGTCATGCCGGAGTCCATGAGCATCGAGCGCCGCCGGCTGATGGCCGCCTACGGCGCCACCTTCGAGCTGACCCCGCGCGCCCAGGGCATGAAGGGCGCCATCGCCCGCGCCAACGAGCTGGTGGCCCAGGTGCCCAACGCGTGGATGCCGCAGCAGTTCGAGAACGAGGCCAACATCGAGGTCCACCGCCGCACCACGGTGCAGGAAATCCTCAAGGACTTCCCCGAAGGGCTGGACTACCTCATCACCGGCGTGGGCACCGGCGGCCACATCACCGCGTGCGCCGAGGAGCTGAAGAAGGTCTGGCCGAAGCTGAAGGTCTTCGCCGTGGAGCCCACCAAGTCGCCCGTCATCAGCGGCGGCCAGCCGGGCCCGCACCCCATCCAGGGCATTGGCGCCGGCTTCATCCCGAAGAACCTGCACAAGGAAGCCCTGGACGGCGTGATTCAGGTCGCCGAGGAGGACGCCTTCGAGTTCACCCGCCGCGCCGCGCGTGAGGAGGGCATCTTCGTGGGCATCTCCTCCGGCGCCGCCCTGTCCGCGGTGAACCAGAAGCTGGGCGAGATGACCGACGGCAGCCGCGTGCTCGCCTTCAACTACGACACCGGCGAGCGCTACCTCTCCATCGAGCCGCTCTTCCCGGCCCAGTAGTCCGCGGTCCTCAGCCGCGGTGCGTCCGCACCAGCTCCACCAGCCGGTCCATCTCCTCGGGCAGGTTGTAGAAGTGGGGTGAGAGGCGGACGCGCCCGCGGCGTACCGAGAGGGCCACGTCCCGCCCGGCGAGCCATGCGCCGAGCGAACGGGCGTCGCCCTCCGGCGGCAGGAAGGTGAGGATGCCCGCCCGGTGCTCCGGCGCGGGCCCCACGTCGCAGCCCAGCCCGCGCAGACCCGTCTCCAGTTGGGTGAGCAGCTCGCGGATGCGCGCGGAGATGGCGTCCATGCCCACCTCGTGCAGCAGCTCCAGCGCGGCGCCCAGCGCGTAGATGCCGGTGTACGCGGCGCTGCCCTCCTCCAGCTTGCCCGCGTCCGGGCGCAGCTCGAAGTGGCTGCGGTTGAAGTTCCACGCGTCGGTGGTGCTGCGCCAGCCCACCAGCACGGGCCGCAGCCGGGGCAGCACCTCCTTGGCCACGTAGACGAAGCCGATACCGGCGATGCCCAGCATCCACTTGTGGCTGTCCGCGCTGAGGAAGTGGATGCGGCTCTTCTTCACGTCCACCGGGATGCAGCCCACGCTCTGGATGCCGTCCACGCAGAGCAGCACGCCGGCCCGCTCACAGAGCTCCCCCACCGCGTCCAGGTCCGTGCGGTAGCCGGTGGCGAACTGCACGGAGGACACCGCCACCACCTTGGTGCGCGGCGTGAGGGCGGCGGCCACGGCTTCTGGTGTGACGCCTCCTTCGGGCGTCTGGATTTCGCGCACCGTCACGCCCCGGTCCTTCAGGTGCAGCCACGGGTAGACGTTGGAGGGGTACTCCAGCGAGGAGGCCACGGCCACCTCGTCACCGGGTTGCCAGTCCAGGCCCTCGGCCACCAGCCCCAGGCCGTGGCTGGTGTTGCGCACGAAGGCGATCTCGCCGGGCTCGGCGTTGATGAGGCGCGCGGCCAGACCCCGCACGCGCTCGCAGTGGGCCTCCCAGCCGCGCTCGTGCTTGATGCCGTGGTGGACGATGTCCTCCATCCACCCGCGCACGGCCTCGGCGGCGCGCAGGCTGGTGGGGGCCACGCCCGCATGGTTGAGATAGAGCTGCTCCCTCAGGACGGGGAAGAGGTCGCGGTAGGACTCGAGCGGGCGCGTCATGGTCCGCGGGAGTGTAGCCACCCTGCCGCGCCGCGCCGTACTTCGTGAAGGCCAGGTGTCCGCCACGGACAGCCGGGTGGGGTTTTCCGTCGCTCGCGTGGATGCGATATGCGTCGGGCCCTGCTCGACGCGGAGGACCCATGCGCCGCACCACCCTGGACGCACTGCGGAACACGTTGCTTGTGGGAGTCACCCTGCTGGCGGGCTGCGCGGGCACCGTCCACGCCCCCTACCCGCCCATCCGCGCGGACCTGTCCCCAGCCGCGCTGGAGCGAGGCGCCGCCATCTTCCACGCGAGCTGTGAATCGTGTCACCGGGGCGGCGACGCGGAGACGGCCTCCGGCGCGCCGCTTCGCGAGCTGCCGTCGTACATGGGGCGCTTCTACGCCGCGAACCTCACGGCCCATGCCGAGGCGGGCATCGGCGGCCTGACGGATGAAGAACTGGCGCGGGCCATCCGCTACGCCGTGAGCCGCGACGGGCGGCTGATGGTGATGCCCAGCTACGGCATGGGCGACGCGGACCTGGCGGCGGTGCTGGGCTTCATGCGCTCCGGACATCCGCTCTTCACGCCGGACCCGGTGCCCGCGCCGGCGTCGAAGTTCAGCTTCTTCGGCGGCATCGGCTTCCGCTTCATCACCGGCAACGAGCCGGTGGAGCGGCCCGCCTCTGGAATTCCCGTGCCCGCCAAGGCGGCGACCCGCGAGTACGGCCACTACATGGCGCATGACGTCTACGACTGCGCTTCGTGTCACACGGATGGCTTCAGTCCCCGGAAGACGGAGGGTGACGACGTGTTCGCGGGAGGCATGGCGTTCGTCGACCCGGAGGGACGGAAGGTCCATTCCAGCAACATCACGTTTCATGAGACGGGGCTGGCGCACTGGACGCTGGAGGACTTCACCCGCGCGGTGCGGGATGGACTGGCGCCGGATGGAACCGTGCTGCGCTCGCCCATGCCGCGCTTCCGGGGCATGGACGCGGTGGAGGCGCGGGCCCTCTATGACTACCTGCGCTCGGTGCCGCCCAGGGAGAACGCGGTGAAGGGCGCGCGGCCGCGCCTCACCGCGACGTCGGAGAGGCCTGACTGGGTGACGGCGGAGCACGACGTGGAGGCACCGCTGGACGGAGTTCACGCACAGGGACGCCCCGATGCGTCGCCCGCCAGCGGAGCCGCGCACGCCAAGGCCTCCGAGAAGGACGCGAGAGGAAGCCAGGCGCCCAATGCCTCCTCGGACGCACCGGAGCAGGGCTCCGACGACGACACGACCATGCAGGCCGCGCACGCCACGTCGGAGGCAGGTCCGGGTGCGGGTAGGCCCCCGGCTCCAGCGCCGCGCGTGGCCGCCAACACCTCGGCCCCGCCCGCTGCTTCGTCCGAGAGAACCAACGCCTCCGCCCCGCCCGAGGGTTCCAACGCCTCCGCTCCGCACGAACGTGCCAATGCAGGGGCGTCGGCGTCGGACAGCACCGCCAACAATGTCGCCGCTGGCTCCGGCGCGAACAGGCCCGGGGACACCCACCCGCGCGTGGCGGCCGCCCCCTCCACGCGACACGACACGGCCAGCACCTCGGCAACGCGGGGTGGCGCGGCCCCCCGGCTCCTC